>DATMVU010000354.1:0-7964 GCA_035562875.1 Actinoplanes sp.
ACGCGTCGCAGCTCGAGCGCGCCATGTTCGAGGTCAAACGGGTCATCGTGGGCCAGGACCGGATGGTCGAGCGGATGTTCGTGGCCCTGCTGGCCCGCGGGCACTGCCTGCTCGAGGGGGTGCCCGGGGTGGCCAAGACCCTCGCGGTGGAGACCCTGGCCAAGGTGGTCGGCGGCTCGTTCTCCCGGGTCCAGTTCACCCCCGACCTGGTGCCCGCCGACATCGTCGGCACCCGGATCTACCGGCAGTCGAGTGAGAAGTTCGACGTCGAGCTGGGCCCGGTGTTCGTCAACTTCCTGCTCGCCGACGAGATCAACCGGGCACCGGCCAAGGTGCAGTCGGCACTGCTCGAGGTGATGGCCGAGCACCAGGTGTCGATCGGTGGCAAGACCCACGAGGTGCCCGACCCGTTCCTGGTGATGGCCACCCAGAACCCGATCGAGCAGGAGGGTGTCTACCCGCTGCCCGAGGCACAGCGCGACCGGTTCCTGATGAAGATCCTGGTGGGCTACCCGACCGACACCGAGGAGCGGGAGATCGTCTACCGGATGGGGGTGAGCGCCCCGGAGCCGAAGCAGGTCTTCACCCCGGACGACCTGCTCGGCCTGCAGCGCCGCGCCGACCAGGTGTTCGTGCACAATGCGCTGATCGACTACACGGTCCGCCTGGTGCTCGCCACCCGTGCCCCGGCCCAGCACGGCATGCCCGACGTGGCCCAGCTCATCCAGTACGGCGCCAGCCCCCGGGCCTCGCTCGGCATCGTCCGGGCCACCCGGGCCCTGGCACTGTTGCGGGGCCGGGACTACGCGCTCCCGCAGGACGTGCAGGACATCGCGCCGGACATCCTGCGGCACCGCCTGGTGCTCAGCTACGACGCGCTCGCCGACGACGTCCCGGCCGACCACATCGTGGCGCGCATCATGCAGACCGTCCCGCCGCCCCAGGTGTCGTCCCGGCAGAGCACGCCGAACGGGCACGCACCCCAGCCGGCCCAGCCGCAGTCCGGCCCGGCCGGGTACGGCCAGCCCGCCGCCGGTTCGTACGGCCAGCCCGCACCGGCCGGCCCGTACGGTCAGCCGGCCCCGTTCGGCCAGCCCGGCCCGTTCGGTCAGCCCACCCCGCCGGTCCAGCCCGGCCCGCTGACCCCGGTCGCCTCCGGCCAGCCCCAGCCCGCGCAGTACTTCACCGGTCCACCGGTCCCGCCCGACATGCCGTCACTGCGGCCGTCCGGCCCCGGCGAGGTGCAGCCGTCCAGCGGGGTCCCGGCCGCCGGCTCGGACAGCGGTGTGGTGCCCGGCTTCGACAGTCACCACCCGTCCAGCGGTGTTCCGGCGCCCGGGTCCGACGGGCATCACCCCGGATCCGACGGGCATCAGCCGCAGCAGGGCGGCGACTGGCCCGGTCGATCGTGACCGCGCCGGGCACGCAGATGCCGGTCGCCCCGGCGGAGGCGGCCCGGGCCGAGGCCGTCATCAGCCGCCTCCAGCTGCTCGTCACCCGCAAACTGGACGGTCTGCTCCAGGGCGACTACGTGGGCCTGCTGCCCGGCCCGGGCAGCGAGGCCGGCGAGTCCCGGGAGTACCGGCCCGGCGACGACGTGCGGCGGATGGACTGGCCGGTCACCGCCCGGACCACCACCCCGCACGTGCGGCGCACGGTGGCCGACCGGGAACTGGAGACGTGGCTGGCCGTGGACCTGTCGGCCAGTCTCGACTTCGGCACCGCCCAGTGGCTGAAACGGGATCTGGTGATCGCCGCCGCCACCGCGATGGCGCACCTGACCGTCCGGGGCGGCAACCGGATCGGGGCGGTGGTGGGCACCGGCGCCGGCGTACCGCCGAAGGAACCCCGGCAGTGGTGGCGCCGCAAGCCGGAGGCCCCGCCCGCACCACCGCCCTCCGCCCCGGTGGTCCGCCTGCCCGCACGGCCCGGCCGCAAGGAGGCGCAGGCCCTGCTGCGGACCATCGCCGGGACCACGATCCGGCCCGGCCGCACCGATCTGGGTGCGCTCATCGACATGCTGAACCGGCCGCCCCGGCGCCGTGGGGTGGCGGTGGTGATCTCCGACTTCCTGTCACCGGTGGACGGCTGGGCCCGGCCGGTGAAGAAGCTGGGTGTCCGGCACGACGTGCTGGCCATCGAGGTGGTCGACCCGCGTGAGCTGGAACTTCCCGACGTCGGCGTGCTGACCCTGGCCGACCCCGAGTCGGGGATGCTGCACGAGGTTCAGACGTCCGATCCGAAACTGCGCCAGGCGTACGCGGAAGCCGCCGGCCAGCAGCGTGCGGCGATCGCCCGTGCCCTGCGGGCGGCCGGCGCGGCCCATCTGCGGCTGCGCACCGACACCGACTGGCTGCTCGACATGGTCCGCTTCGTGGCCGCTCAGCGCCACGCCCGTACCCGAGGGACCACACGATGATCCGATTCCTGGACCCCTGGTGGCTGCTGACGTTGCTGCCGGTCCTGGCCATGGCCGGGTTCTACGTCTGGCGGCAGTTCCGCAAGCGGCAGTACGCGATGCGGTTCACCAACGTCGACCTGTTGCGCACGCTCGCGCCGAAGGGCCTGGGCTGGCGGCGGCACGTGTCGGCCGGCGCGTTCCTGCTGATGCTGGGTGCCCTGTCGGCGGCGACGGCCCGTCCCTCGGTCGACACCGAGGAGCCGCTCGAACGGGCCACCGTGATGCTGGCCATCGACGTGTCCCTGTCGATGCAGGCCGAGGACGTGGAGCCGAGCCGGATCGAGGCGGCCCAGGAGGCGGCGAAGGCGTTCGTCAGCGAGCTGCCCCCCACGTACAACCTGGGTCTGGTCTCGTTCGCGAAGGCGGCGAACGTCCTGGTGGCGCCGACCAAGGACCGGTCCGCGGTGATCTCCGCGATCGACGGGCTGACGCTCGCCGAGGCGACCGCGACCGGTGAGGCGGTGTTCACCTCGCTGGACGCCATCCGGACGGTGCCGTCGGACGGCGCCGACGGTGCGCCGCCGGCCCGGATCGTGCTGCTCTCCGACGGGTACCGCACGTCGGGCCGGTCGATCGAGGACGCGGCGACGGCGGCCGGCCAGGCGAACGTGCCGGTGTCGACGATCGCGTTCGGCACCGACACCGGTGTGGTCGACATCCGCGGCTCGGTGCAGCGGGTGCCGGTGGACCGGCTGTCGTTGCAGGAGCTGGCCGAGCAGACCAAGGGCTACTTCTACGAGGCCGCTTCGGTGAGTGAGCTCAAGCAGGTCTACGAGGACATGGGCAGCTCGATCGGGCACCGGACCGAGCCACGGGAGGTTACTCAGTGGTACGCCGCGGCCGGACTGTTGCTGGGTCTGGCCGGTGCCGCGATGAGCCTGTTGTGGACGTCCCGATTGCCTTAAGGCTGTTTCGAACAGCCCTCAGGGCGTGTTGTGCGCGAGCACGAACAAAACGACCACCCAGGCCGAGAGCAGAGTGAAACCGAGAGGCGCGACGAAGTTCTTCATCATGAAAGACCGACTTCCGCTGGTGACTTTGCAAGGGCAACGGGTCACTTCGCGGCCGGAACCACCGCACGCTGCTGATCCGGCCAGAAAAGGGCCGGTCAGGGGCGGTGTGAGAGATCTGGTCAGCGGTCAGAAACGCTGACGAGCGTCCCGGCCACGACTAGGAGGATCGCTATCTCGCACAGCGATCACCTCCATTGATTAGTCGGGTCGGAACCGTGTGGCACTGTACTCCTTAACCGCACCTTAAGAAAATCGGTGTGCCCCTGAACGGGTTGTCAGTCGGCGGCCCCATCCCTCGGCGGTGTCGCGGCGGGCCGATAGTCTCCCTTTTCAGAGGGATCTCGTGACCCTGTGTGATGAAGCGCTGTCGATAGGAGTTGTGTTGTGGCTCGCACCGTGCTGGTGACCGGAGGAAACCGCGGTATCGGCCTGGCCATCGCCCAGGCGTTCGCCGCGCAGGGCGACCGGGTCGCTGTCACCCACCGGGGCTCGGCAGTGCCGGACGGCCTGTTCGGGGTGCAGTGCGACATCACCGACTCGGCCGCTGTCGACGCCGCGTTCACCACCGTGGAGAAGGAACTCGGCCCGGTCGAGGTGCTGGTCGCCAACGCCGGCATCACCGACGACACGCTGCTCCTGCGGATGTCCGAGGAGCAGTTCGAGCGGGTCATCGACACCAACCTGACCGGCGCGTTCCGAGTCGCGAAGCGGGCCAGTTCGAAGATGCTGCGGGCCAAGTTCGGCCGGATCATCTTCATCTCGTCGGTGATCGGCCTGTACGGCGGTCCCGGCCAGGTGAACTACGCGGCGAGCAAGGCCGGCCTGGTCGGCATGGCCCGTAGCATCACCCGTGAGCTGGGCACTCGCAACATCACCGCGAACGTGGTGGCACCCGGTTTCATCGAGACCGAGATGACCGCAGTCTTGCCGGAGGCGCGCAAGGCCGAGATCATCAAAGCTGTCCCGGCCGGTCGTCTCGCCTCGACCGACGAGGTCGCCGCCGCGGTGACCTTCCTGGCGAGCGATGGTGCGGCGTACATCTCGGGCGCCGTGCTCCCCGTCGACGGGGGCCTCGGTATGGGGCACTGAAGTTTTCCGAGACTTTTTCAGGAGAGAAGTAAAAGAGTGTCTGGACTGCTGGCCGGTAAACGGCTGCTCGTCACCGGCGTCATCACCGACGCCTCGATCGCCTTCTCGGTGGCGAAGCTGGCCCAGGAGGCCGGCGCCACCGTGGTGCTCACCGGCTTCGGACGGCTCTCGCTGGTGGAGCGCATCGCCAAGCGGCTGCCCCAGCCGGCGCCCGTCATCGAGCTCGACGTCACCAATCAGGAACACCTCGACGGCCTCGCCTCCCGGGTTCGCGAGCACGTCGACGGACTGGACGGCGTGGTCCACTCCATCGGCTTCGCCCCGCAGAGCGCCCTCGGCGGCACCTTCCTGGAGACGCCGTGGGAGGACGTCGCCCAGGCCGTGCACGTGTCGACGTTCTCGTACAAGAGCCTGGCCATGGCCTGCCTGCCGATGATGGACCAGGGCGGTTCGATCGTGGGCCTGACCTTCGACGCGACCAAGGCCTACCCGCTGTACGACTGGATGGGTGTCGCCAAGGCCGGGCTCGAGTCCGCGTCCCGCTACCTCGCCATGTACCTGGGCAAGCACGGCATCCGCAGCAACATGGTCGCGGCCGGTCCGCTGCGCACGATGGCGGCCAAGTCGATCCCCGGGTTCAGCAACTTCGAGGACGCGTACTCGCAGCACGCGCCGCTCGGCTGGGACCTGAACGACCCGGAGCCGACCGCCCGCGCGGTCTGCGCCCTGCTGTCGGACTGGTTCCCGGCGACCACCGGTGAGATGGTGCACGTTGACGGGGGCTACCACTCTCGGGCTGCCTGAGGCGGTGGCAGGATGGACGGGTGGCTTACGACGCGTTCGTCCTGCTCTCCTTCGGTGGGCCCGAAAAGCCCGATGACGTGATGCCGTTCCTGCGCAACGTGGTGCGCGGGCGCGGTGTCCCGGACGAGCGCCTCGCCGAGGTGTACGAGCACTACATGCACTTCGGCGGGGTGTCCCCTATCAACCAGCAGTGCCGTGATCTGCTCGCCGCGATCGAGACCGAGTTCACGGCACACGACATCACGCTGCCCACGTACTGGGGCAACCGCAACTGGCACCCGATGCTCGCCGACACGGTCGCGCAGATGCGCGACGACGGCGTCGAGCACGCGCTCGGGTTCGCCACCAGTGCGTACGGCGGCTACTCCTCCTGCAAGCAGTACTGGGAGGACATCGCGAAGGCCCGCGAGCACGTCGGTCCGAAAGCACCGAGGATCGCCAAACTGCGGCAGTTCCATGATCACCCGGGCTTCGTCGGCCCGCAGGTGGCGGGCGTCACCGAGGCGTTGGCCACACTCGACCCGGCCCGCCGGGAGAGCACCCGGCTGGTCTTCACCGCGCACTCCATCCCGGTGAGCATGGCGCAGTCCGCCGGCCCGGACGGCGGGCGCTACAACGCCCAGCTGGAGGAGACGGCCCGGCTGGTGCACGCCGCGGCCGCCGCCGACCTCGGTTACGACCTGGTCTGGCAGAGCCGGTCCGGCCCGCCGCAGATCCCGTGGCTGGAACCGGACATCAACGACCACCTCGAGATCCTCGCCGAGAAGGGCGTCACCGACGTGGTGGTCAGCCCGATCGGTTTCGTCTCCGACCACCTCGAAGTGCTCTGGGACCTGGACAACGAGGCGAAGGAGACCGCCGACCGTCTCGGCCTGGGGTACGCCCGCGCCGCCACCCCCGGCGTACACCCGGATTTCGTCTCGATGGTCCGGCAACTCGTCCAGGAACGCACTGATGATCAGTCCAGGGCCGCACTCGGTACGCTCCCGACGTGGGACGTGTGCCAACCGGGTTGCTGTCCCACCCCCGCGCGACGAGGAGCCCCCCGATGAAGGAGCGCAAGGCGATCGAGAGCTGGCTCACCGACATGGACGGTGTGCTGGTCCACGAGGGTGAGCCGGTGCCGGGCGCCCCCGAGTTCGTGAACCGGATGAAGGAATCCGGGAAACCGTTCCTGATCCTCACCAACAACTCCATCTACACCCCGCGTGACCTGCAGGCCCGCCTGCAGCGGATGGGCTTCGACGTGGACGAGCAGTCGATCTGGACGGCCGCCCTGGCGACCGCCCAGTTCCTCGCCGACCAGCGCCCCGGTGGTACCGCGTACGTGATCGGTGAGGCCGGCCTGACCACCGCCATGCACGCGGCCGGCTACATCCTCACCGAGTTCGAACCCGACTACGTGGTGCTCGGCGAGACCCGCACCTACAGCTTCGAGGCGATAACCAAGGCGATCCGGCTGATCAGCGGCGGCGCCCGGTTCATCTGCACCAACCCGGACGCCACCGGACCGTCCAACGAGGGCCTGCTCCCGGCGGCCGGCTCGGTCGCGGCGATGATCTCCAAGGCGACCGGGGTCAAGCCGTACTTCGTCGGCAAGCCCAACCCGATGATGATGCGGTCCGCGCTCAACGCGATCGGCGCACACAGCGAGACCACCGCGATGATCGGCGACCGGATGGACACCGACGTGCTCTGCGGCCTGGAGGCGGGCCTGGAGACGATCCTGGTGCTGACCGGCATCAGCAGCCGGCTGGAGAGCGAGACCTACCCGTACCGCCCGTCCCGGATCATCAACTCGGTCGCCGACCTGATCGACGAGATCTGACCGTGCCCTGGGAGGACTCCTACCTGGGGCGGCTGCGGGGGATCACCGGCGCCGAACCGGTGATCATGACGATCGGGGCACGGGCCGTGCTCCGCGACGACACCGGCCGGGTCCTGCTCATCCAGCGCAACGACAACGCGCGGTGGTCCCTCCCCGCCGGGACCATGGAACTGGGCCAGACCCTGCAGGACTGCGCCATCCGCGAGGTGTACGAGGAGACCGGGCTCACCGCCCACGCCGTCACCCCGTTCGCCCTGAACTCGGGAGAGGCCCTGCACACCGACGTCTTCGGCGCCACCTACCAGCACGTCTCGCTCGCCGTCCGGGTCGACTCCTGGTCCGGTGACCTGATCCGGGTCACCGACGAGACCCTGGACGCCGGGTTCTACGCCGTCGACGAGTTCCCCGCGGACCTGTCCGGTTCGGTCCCCTCGACCCTGGAGTTGCTGGCCCGGTTCGAGGCCGGCGCTCCGTTCGCGCTCGCATGACGGCGCCGGTGGTGGTGGTCGCGGCGGCCTGGGTGCACGTCCGTGACCGGCGGGTCCTGACCGTCCGGGCCGGCGACTCCGACGCCTTCTACCTGCCCGGCGGAAAACCCGAACCGGGCGAGACCGATGCCGAGGCCGCCGCCCGCGAGGCGACCGAGGAGGTGGGTGTGACCGTCGACCCGGCGGGCTTGAGCCACCTGGTCACCATCGACGCGCCGGCCCACAACCGCCCACCCGGCACCCGGGTCCGCCTGATCTGCTTCACCGGCCCGTCCTCGGGG
>DATMVU010000355.1:0-17601 GCA_035562875.1 Actinoplanes sp.
CTCCCGCCGGGGCGGGGATCTGACCCGGCAGATGCTGGCGTTCGCCCGTAAGGAGGTGACCCGTCCGCAGGTGGTGCACCTGAGCACCGTGGTGCAGAGTGTCGAGGAGATGCTGCGCCGGCTGATCGGCGAGCACATCACCTTGCGGGTGATCCAGGACGGGACGTGCGGGCCGGTGCAGGCCGACCCCAGCCATCTGGAGCAGGTGCTGGTGAACCTGGCGGTGAACGGCCGGGACGCGATGCCGGCCGGCGGGATCCTGACGATCGAGACCGGCGGGGCGGCGGTCGGCGATGACTACGAGGTGCAGGGCCCGCCGATCCCGCCGGGTGAATACGTGCGGCTGAGTGTCAGCGACACCGGCACCGGCATGCACCCGGACATCATCGACCGGATCTTCGAACCGTTCTTCACCACCAAACCGACGGGCAAGGGCACCGGTCTGGGCCTGGCGATGGTCTACGGCATCATCACCGGCGCCGGCGGCGGGGTCCGCATCGAGTCGGCGGAGGGGGCCGGTACCACCATCACCGTGCTGCTGCCGGTCACCGACCGGGCCCCGACCGAGGTCGGCGCCCGGTCCACGCCGACCGAGGCCCCGCACGGCTCCGGCGAGACGATCCTCCTCGTCGAGGACGAGCCGTCACTGCGCCTGGTGTGCGAGCGGATGCTGGTGAGCAGCGGCTACCACGTGCTGGCACCGGCCGATGTGACGGCCGCGCTGCGGATCGCCGAGGACCATCCGGGGCAGATCCATCTGCTGCTCACCGACGTGGTGATGCCCACCATGCTGGGTACCGCCCTGGCCGCGAAGGTGACCGGGTACCGGCCACTGACCCGGGTGCTCTACATGTCCGGGTATGCGGCCGGTGTCCTGTCCAGTACGCACGGAGTCCTCGACCCGGACATCGCCCTGATCGAGAAGCCGTTCACCCGTATCGAACTGTTGAACGCGGTGACAGCCGCCCTCACCGCACGCTTTTGAGCAGGGTGGCGAACGCCGCCGGATCCCGCAGATGCGGAAAGCCGTCCCCCAGGTCCATCTGCAGTGTCGCGGTGGCCTGCCGGGGGCGGAGCCTTTCCCGGTACGCGGCGGCGAGGCCCTGATCCGGCCGCTCCACAGCGAACTGCCGGTACGGTTCCGGCACACCGTCCAGCACCGCCCCGTCCACACTGATCACCGAGTGGGTGGCGTACTTCGCGGCGAACGCCTCGGCCAGCCGTGCCGCGTCGGCATGCCCGACCAGAATCGGTGCCCGCCGCAGGTCGAGCCGGCTGAGCAGCATCGACAGGTCGTGGGTGAGCCGGTCCAGACAGTATTCGTCGCGGGGTGCGGACTGGCCGTGACCGGGCAGGTCGACGGCGATGGCGGCACACGAGTCACCCAGGTCGGCGGCGACCGGCCACCACATGGTGCGGTCGTACAGCAGGCCGTGCAGCAGGACGACCGGGCGTCCGGTAGCGCCCCACCGGTCGTACACCAGCAGATTCTTGGGGGTGCCGTAGGCGTGGGTGGTACGTCGATTCGGTTGTGGGTGCACGGGGATGTGTCTCCGGTCTGCCGGGGGATGGGAGCGGGAACGGGCCGCTCCTATACCCGCAGCACTCCCGGGAGACGCAGATCGACGTGCGCTATCAGCGGGCGAACCGGACGAACCGGTGCCTCGGCCCTGGTCACGGTGATCATGGTGACCGGTGTCACGGCCGGCCCGCGGGGTGCGACCACACCGGACACGGTCTCGGTGCCGGCGTCGTGCACGTGCTCCACCGCTGCCGTGGCACCGGCCGGCGCCACGGAATGCGGGTGCCGCCCGGCCGGGACGAGCACCGCCGTGACCAGCACCAGGATCAGGAGCAGAAAGGCCCCGATCCTCCGGTACGGGTATCTGGTCACGCCCCCACCCTATCCAGCGTTCGCGGTCATCCGCCCCCGTCGATGGTGGGAGAGTGCACCATGACAGGCGTCGCCCGGGTGACTCGCCGGGTCGACGTGCACGATCGCCCCGGACAGCCGCGGCACCGCGTGGGTGAGCCGGTGCTCGGCGTCGGCGGCGATCTCGTGCGCCGCGATCAGGGAAAGCCCGGAGTCGACGACGATGCCGGCCTCGGCGTGCAGCCGATGCCCGATCCAGCGCAGCCGCAGCACCGGCACGTCCCGCACCCCGTCCACCGACCGGAGCTCCTGTTCGGCCCGGTCCACGAGTTCCGGTTCCACCCGGTCCATCAGCCGGTGGTAGACCTCCCGGGCCGCATCCTTCAACACGAACCCGATGGCCACCGTGATCGCCAGCCCCACCACCGGGTCGGCCCACCCCCAGCCCAGCCCGGCACCACCCGCGGCGAGCACCACGGCCAGCGAGGTGAACCCGTCGGTGCGGGCGTGCAGGCCGTCCGCGACCAGCGCCGCCGACCCGATCCGCCGGCCCACCGTGATCCGGTACCGGGCCACCAGCTCGTTACCGGCGAATCCCACCACCCCGGCCGCGAACACCCACGGCAGATGGGTCATGGTCCGCGGGTTCACCAGCCGGTCCACGGCGAACCAGCCGGCCGCCACCGCCGACCCGGCGATCACCAGCACGATGAACACACCGGCCAGATCCTCGGCCCGCCCGAACCCGTACGTGTAGGCCCGGGTGGCGGCCCGCCGCCCCAGCCAGAACGCGATCCCCAACGGCACTGCGGTCAGCGCGTCCGCCACATTGTGCAGAGTGTCCCCGAGCAGCGCGACCGACCCGGAGAACACGACGATCCCGGCTTGCGCCAGCGCCGTCACCCCGAGCACCGCCAGCGAGATCCACAACGCACGCATCCCGTCCCGGGACGCCTCCAGCGCACTGTCGACCTTGTCCGCACTGTCATGCGAGTGCGGCGTCAGCACATGCTTGAGCCGATGCCCCCACCCGTGCCGGTGCTCATGGTCGTGCGCCTGCTCGTGCTCGTGGTGGTGATGCCCGTGATCGGTCATGATGCCCTCCCGTCGGCGCCCTCACGATAGGTTCCCGACCACCCCTGCGCCAACGTTGCTAGCGCCAATGACCTGCAGAAACCACCCCCCTGTGACAGCCCTTTCGGGGCACCTGCACGTCCGTCGCCGGCCAGAGCGCGTCCAGTACCTGCCAGCCTGGCGGGACGACGGGATCAGCGGCCACCGATGCATCGGCATCGGCGTCGCCGTGGCCGTCGCCGGCCCGATCGTCTTCGTCGCACCGATCGCCGGACCGGTCGCGAACCGCCTCCTCGGCCCGGCCGCCGGCAGCATCGCGGCCTGCCCCGGCTGCTGCCGCCCCGCGCCGGTGCGGTCCACCCGGACGGCGAGCCGGTCGCCGGTCTGAGCACCCGGGGTCTAGTCACGGGTCGTTGAGAGATCGATTCCGCTCCGTAAGATGTGCGGCATGAATGGACTCGGCTCGGTGCGTCCATCAGTGTCCGTCGCTTTCGGAGCTGCCGGGGTGACAGCCGCGGTGGTCCTGCTGCCGCAGCCGGTCGCGGGTGGCCTGCTGGCCGCCGGCGCCGCCGTGCCCGGCACCGCGATGCTGTGGGCCGCACTCCGCAGCCGCACCGCCGGCCCGCGGTTCCGGGCCGGGCTGCTCGGTGCCGGTCTGCTGCTCACCGGCGTCATCGGGATCGCCGCCGCCGTCGTCACGGCGGTCATCCCGGACGCCGTGGCCGACGGGGTCCCGCTCGCCGCGCATCTCTACCTGCTCAACCTGATCCTGGCCGTCCTGGTGACGCTGCCCGCGCTGTTGCGTCCCCAGCAGCACCGCGAGCCGCTCGCCCGGCTGCGGGCCGCGCTGGACATCGTCGGGGTGTCGGCCTGCCTGATCCTGCCGACCTGGGTGCTGATCCTCAGCGGCGGATACCTGCGCGGCGCCTCGGCGATCGCTTCCTTCCTGGGCGCCGTCGCCACCGCGGTGGCCGCCGTCGCCGGGGTGCACGCGGTCCGGCACCGGGCGGCCCTGCGCTGGGCCGGCCCCGGCCTGGCCCTGGCGTTGATCTGCCTGATCGCCCTGGTCATCGGCGCGGACAACCCGGCCAACCCGAACTCCGGGACGGCCGCTCTGGCGGCTGGCGCCGCGCTGAACGCCGCGGCCTGGGCGATGTGGTGGGGTGGTGTCCGGGTCGATCCGGACGCCGTCCCGGTCCCGGTCGAGGGCAGCGAACCGGCCGCCGGTTTCCCGCTGTTCACCCTGCCGGTGCTGGGTGCGGCGATCTCGGTGGTGGCCCGGCTGCTGCACGGCGGCGACCTGGACGAGGTGGCCATCGCCCTGTGCGTGACGGCGCTGTTCGCGGTCGCCACCCGGGAGTTCGTCGCGGCCATCGCGCTGCGCCGGCACGCCGATCACCTGACTCATCACGGCAAGCGGCTGCGTAATCTGATGTTCGGCTCCTCCGACGTGGCGATGGTGCTCGACAGCGGCCTGGCGGTGCGCTGGCAGTCGCCCGCCGCGGCCCGGCACTTCGGCCTCTCCGACCAGGGGGTGCTGGGCCATCCGGTGGCCGCGCTCGTCGATCCGGAGCAGGCCGCCGAGCTGGAGCGGTTCCTGACCGTGCGGCTGGGCGGCGAGGCCTCCGACGAGTCGTTCTCCGCGGTGTTCCTGGACGGCCTCGGCCGCCGCCGGGAGACCGAGTGGACGGCGGGCGGCGCCGACCCGGCCATCCCCGGCCGGAGCCTGGTGATCCACATCCGGGACGTCAGCGAACAGCGGGAACTCGAACAGGCCCTGGAGCAGGCGAACCACCGGGACCCGCTGACCGGGATGGCGAACGTCCACGGGCTGCGGCACCTCGGTAGGCCCGCCACCGACGGCGCCCTGATCGAACTGGAGCTACGCGGTCTCACCGCCATCGCCGACGTACACGGCACCGACCGTTCCGAGGCGGTGCTGCTCGAGGCCGCCCGGCGGATCCGGTCCCGGCTCAGTGCCACCGACGTCCCGGCCCGGATCGGTGACACCCGGTTCGCGGTGATCACCCGGAACGGGGCTCTCCTGGCCCACGTGCTGGCCAGCCAGTTGGTCACCGAGCTGGCCGCACCGTACGACCTGGACGGTGTCAGCGCCCACCTGCAGGTGTGGGCCGGGCTCAGTGAGCTGGCCCCGGAGACCGGTATCGACGAGGTGATGCGGCGGGCCGTCCTGGGCCTGCGGGCGGCGCTGTCCCGGCCGCCCGGCGGTGTCGAATGGTACGACGAGGCCGTCGAGCAGGAACTGGTCCGCCGGTCCACCCTGGAGCAGGACCTGCCGACCGCCCTGGCCCGCAACGAACTGGAGCTGCTCTTCCAGCCGGTGTTCGAACTCGCCGGCCGGCGCCCGGTCGGCGTCGAGGTGATCCTGAACTGGCGGCATCCGGCGCTGGGCCGGATCCCGGCCTGTGAACTGCTCGCCCTCGCCGATGACCTCGGCGTGCTCGGTGACCTGCGGATCTGGGCGCTGAACCGGATGTGCCGGCACGCGGCGGTCTGGCGTGGGCACTACCGGTCGATGTGGTTCTCGTTCGGGGTGCGTCCCGCCGAACTCGGCGAGGACTCGTTCCACACCGCGCTGGAGACCGTGCTGCGGACACACCAGCTGCCCCGGTCGGCGCTGGTCGTGGAGATCAGCGAGGACGACCTGCACCACGGGGCGGAGTCCGACGAACGTCTCGCCGACCACCTGCGGCGGCTGCGCCTGAGCGACATCCGCACCGCTGTCGGCCACTTCGGTGCCGGGCCGACCTCGCTGAGCCGGCTGCGGATCCTGCCGGTCGACCAGCTGAAGGTGGACCGCACGGTGTTCAGCCAGCAGAACGACGACGCCGCGGCGGTCGGTGTGGTGATGGAGGTCGCGGTGACCCTGGGCCGGCGCCTCGGTATGGACGTGGTCGCCCACGGTCTCGCCTCCGAGGCCGACCTGGAGACCGTGCTGGCCACCGGCTGCCGGCTCGGTCAGGGCGACCAGCTGGCCCGGCCGATGCCCGCCGAGCATCTGGAGGCGCTCATCGAACGGTTCCGGGAGGTCTCCCCACCACCGCCCGCCCCGGCTGTCGAGTCACCGGTCCGTGGTTGGATGGGGCCGTGACGATCACGGTGGCGGAGAATCCCGAGCGCGGGCGGTTCGAGGCGCGGGACGAGGCGGGCGAACTGGCCGGAGTCGTCACCTTCCAGGTGACCGGCCCGATCGTGGTCTTCACCCACACCGAGGTCGAGCCGGGGTTCGCCGATCAGGGTGTCGCGGCGGTCCTGGCCCGGGCGGTGATGGACGACGCCCGGGCGCGGAACCGGACGGTGGTGCCGATGTGCCCGCTGCTCACCGAGTGGCTCGACGGGCACAAGGAGTACGACAAGCTGGTGGCCCGCTCCACCCGCCGGATCAAGTAGCCCGGCTGAATCACTACGAGCGGGCCGTCCGGTCCGCTGCTACTTGCTGGAGTCGGCGAGCTGGGTGATCGCGACGGCTGCCCGGATCTGCGGGCTGCGCCCCAGATCGCCGATGGTCTTGATGCCGAAGGCCTGTTCCAGGGCGTCGGCGTCGGCCTTGCTCACGCCGGCGAGGGCGTCGACCGGGGCGTCCGGCAGGGCTTGCAGGTCGTGGTCCTCGAACTTCTTGTCGAGCAGTCGGTCGAGGTTGGCGTTGACCGTCATCTCTATCCTTTCACGCGGGGTCGCGGAGTAGTCACTTGAAGTGACAACCTGATTGGACACTAGCACGTACGACTGTACGGTTTGCAGCCCTTTCATCCGTTGGTGAAGCAGTCCGGTGGCGACCTGGTTGCGGAAGGGCCGGACGGCTGCGGCCCCGCCCTCCGGTGCCGATGATGACCTCAGCGACCCGGCTGAGGGAGGAGGGCGGCGTACGTGACGCAGGCTCTGTTGAACCGCGCGGACCCGGGGGAACCGGTGGACGTGACGGTCCTGCGCGCCGGTGATCCTGGTCCGGACCTCGAACCCGAACCGGATCCCGCCCGGCAGGCGCGACTGACCCGGATCTGGTGGCTCTGGACCGCCGGCGGGTTGCTGTTCTGCACCGGGCAGTTGTTCACCACCCCGTCCAGTCCGGCCAGCGGGCTGATGACACTGCTCCTGCCGCTGTTCTTCGCGGGCGGCATCGTGGCCGGTGTCGTGCTGAACCGGCCCCGGCCGCGCTGGCCGTGGCTGCTGCTGGCGAGCGCCGGGCTGATCACGGTGGCCGGGTACGGCTTCTACTTCGCCGGTGCGATCCCGGTCGCGTTCCCGATCTTCATGACCATCTACCCGGTCGAGGCGGCGGCGCTGCTCTTCATCGTGCGCAGCGCCTCCTGGCGGCAGGACCGGGCCGGGATGCTCGACGCGCTGATGATCAGTGTCGGTCTGGGGCTGGCGTGCTGGTTGCTGGTGATCACCCCGCTGGTCCGGCTGAACACCGAGATGCTGGGCGACGTCTACGCGGCGCTGTTCCCGTTCGGCGACGTGCTACTGCTCGGCGTACTGATCCGCTTCTTCACCTCGCTGGGGCAGCGTAACGCCGCGTTCTGGCAGCTCAGCATCTCGATCGTGATGCAGGCGGTGACCCACATGGTCCCGCTGGTGGCGATGATCTCCGGGGTCGCGGCGCCCGACCTGAGTGCCGCCTCGTCGTTCGCCGCCTTCCTGATGGCGGGCGCGGCCATCCACCCGTCGATGCGGATCCTCACCGGCCGCCCGTTGCGCCCGGTGACCGACATGTCGCTACGCCGCGTCATGCTGGTGAACCTGTCCTGCATGGCCGCCCCGGTCCTGCTGCTGGCGCAGGGTGTCCTGCAGCACGGGCACGTCGACTGGGTCGCCGCCGGGATCGGCTGCATTCTGCTGTTCGCTCTGGTCACGCTCCGGATGGTCGACCTGGTCGGCCAGGTGCAGGACAAGGCCCGCCAGCTCGACGCGGTGGCCCACATCGACGCGCTGACCGCCCTGCCCAACCGTCGGGCCTGGGACCTGGAGCTGGAACGCCGGATCGCCTCGGCCCGCCGGCACGACATCCCGGTGGTGGTTGCGATCATCGATCTGGACTACTTCAAGCGTTACAACGACGAGTTCGGGCACCAGGGCGGGGACGAGCTGCTCACCACCGCGGCCAGCGCCTGGCGCGACGAGTTGCGGCCGGAGGATCTGCTGGCCCGGTACGGCGGTGAGGAGTTCGGTGCGATCTTCGACCATGCCCGGCTGGGCGACGCCGACCACATCATCGAGCGCCTGCAGGCGGTGACACCGCTCGGTCAGACGTTCTCCGCGGGTGCCGCGCAGTGGAACGGCCACGAGTCCGCGGAGGAGTTGCTGGCCCGGGCCGACCTGGCCCTCTATGCCGCCAAACGAGCCGGGCGGGACCGGGTCTTCGTGTCCGCGACGCGGTGAGAAGCGTGACGCGGTGAGAAGCGTGACGCCATGAGATCCGCGACGCGATGAGAAGCGTGACGCGATGAGAAGGTCAGAGCAGGCCCTGGTGACGGGCCAGATGGCGGTCGAGGACCCGGGAGTAGCCGGCGAAGTCGTGCTCGCGCAGCCGGTCGCCGAGCTCCAGGTGCTCGGCGAACGACTCCGCCGGCTCCAGGTCGGCGACGGTCAGCACCAGGCGGGCCAGCCGGAGCTGGTGGTCGCGCAACGGCTCGAACAGCCGCTCGGCGACCCGGTTGCCGGAGAGCGCCACCACGTTGAGGTGGAAGTCGGCACCGGCCGTCATGAACGTGGCCATGTCGCCGGCGGCCATCGCGGCGGCCTGTCGGTCGAGCGGCTCCCGCAGCTCGGCGGCGATCACAGCGGGGTCGATGCGGAGTGCTGTCACCCGGGCCGCGGCGGTCCGTTCGAGGGCCTCGCGCACCTCGAGGACGTCGGTGACCTCATCGACTTGAATGAGCCTCTCGGTCATCAGTGCATCGTCGCATGCTGCCGATCATCGATTGAACACGGTGACCTCGATGGCGTAGTGGTCGGCGCGGTACAGGTTGTCGGAGTACTCGACGGTGGCACCGGTGCTGTCGAACGACGTCCGCTGCATGCTGATCAGCGGGGTGTGCGGGCCGATGTCCAGCAGCCGGGCCTGGGCCGGGGTGGCCGCCTTCGCGGTGATCCGCTGCTTGGCCACTGCGGGCCGGCCGTTCCACTCGCCCATCATCCGGTACAGGCTGCGGGTGGCCAGGGCCTCGCCGTTCAGGTCGGCGAACCGGGGCGGCAGCCAGTTGCGCAGCACCGCGAGGGGCATCCCGTCGGCCAGGCGCAGCCGTTCGCAGTGCACCATCTCCTCGTCGGCGGGCAGCCCGAGCATCCGGGCGGCGTGCCGGTCGACGCAGTCGCGTTCGAAGTTCAGCACCCGGGTCTGCGGTTCCCGGCCGGCCGCGGCCAGGTCGTCGAAGAGACTGGTCAGGGCGACCCGGCGGCGGACCTGGACGTCGGTGACCCGGGTGCCGACCCCGCGTTTGCGGGTGAGCAGGCCCTTGTCGACGAGTTCCTCGATCGCCCGGCGGATGGTCGGGCGGGAGATCTCCAGACTGTCGGCCAGCTCGATCTCGGTGGGGATGCGCTCGCCGGGGACGAGCTCGCCCCGGTCGATCGCCTCTTCCAGGCGGCGGCCGATCTGGAAGTAGATGGGGACGGGGCTGGTGCGGTCGATCTCAAGGGGCGGCATCGGCATCGGCGGGCACCTCGTTCGCGGCGAACCTTTGTCAAAGCTGTGAACGGCTGGCGAGATGGGCGCCGACCTGCCCACATAGAAGAAGGCTCATTGGTGGTGGCGGAAGTTTGTCAGTGCGTTCAGAACAATGTCAAGACAAAGTCTTGACGTGATCGACATCGCGCCGGAGGCTGCTCTCAGCGAGCCGCGGTAATCATCGCGACACGCTGCCGTAACGCACCCTTTTGGGTCTCGAGGAGGAGACAGACATGACCGGCTTCGCGGAACGCGTGGGCGGCGCCCCGATCTCCTGGGGAGTCTGCGAGGCACCCGGCTGGGGGCACGAACTGCCCGCCGACCGGGTCCTCGCCGAGATGAGCGGCCTCGGGCTGCGCGCCACCGAGTTGGGCCCCACCGGCTACCTGGGCCAGACCCCGGCGGACGTGCGCGCCACCCTGGACCGCAACGGCCTGACGCTGATCGGCGGCTTCCTGCCGGTGCCGATGCACGTCTGCACCGCCGAGGACCTGGCCGAGGCCGCCGCCGCGATGGACACCCTGGCCGCGGCGGGTGCCGAGGTGGTGGTGCTGGCCGCCCGGTCCGCCGACGGCAGCTACGACCACAAGGTCCACCTGACCGACGCCGAGTGGCACACCCTGTTCGCGGTTTTGGAGACCCTGCAGCGGATGGCCGCCGAGCGTGGCCTGCGGGCCAGCCTGCACCCGCACGTCGGCACCGCGGTGGAGAGCCGGGAGGCGGTGCTACGCCTGCTGTCCGGCAGCGACGTGCCGATCTGCCTGGACACCGGTCACCTGCTGATCGGCGGCATGCAGCCGGCCGAACTGCTCGAACTGGCCGCCGACCGGATCACCCACGTGCATCTCAAGGACGTGAACCTGCAGGTGGCGGCTACCGTCCAGGACGGCACGCGCGCCTACATCGACGGGGTGCGCGCCGGTCTCTACACGCCGCTCGGCGCCGGTGACGTGGACGTCGCCGGCATCGTCAAGTCGCTCGAGACCGCCGGATACACCGGCTGGTACGTCCTCGAACAGGACTGCGCCCTGGCCGGCCCGCCGCCCGCCGGAGAGGGCCCGATCGGCGACGTCCGCAGCAGCATCGCGTTCCTCACGGAGGTTTCCCAGTGACCACCCTTCTCGACCCGGCCGAGACCGGCCCCCTGACCGGAGGACCCGCGGTGAAGCGGATCGGCATCATCGGCACCGGCATCATGGGCACCGACCACGCCCGGCTGCTGACCGACGCGGTCTCCGGCGCGATCGTCGCCGGTGTCTTCGACCTGGACGCCGAGCGGGCCGCCGGGGTGGCGGCCGGCAGCGGTGGAGCCCGGGTGTTCGCCGACCCGCACGCGCTGATCACCGACGACGGGATCGACGCGGTCCTGATCGCCTCCTCGGACGCCACCCACGAGGAGTTCGTGCTGGCGTGCATCGCGGCCGGCAAGCCGGTGCTGTGCGAGAAGCCGCTCGCCCCCACCGTCGAGGGCTGTGCCCGGATCCTGGAGGCCGAGACCGCGTACGGCAGCCGCCTGGTCACCGTCGGGTTCATGCGCCGCTACGACCCGGGTTACACCGACCTGAAGAGGCTGCTCAAGGACGGCGCGGTGGGTGCTCCGCTGATGCTGCACAACGTGCACCGCAACCCGGCAGCGGTACCCGGGCTGCCGGACGCCGCGGTGATCACCAACTCGGCGGTGCACGAGCTGGACGTCACCCGCTGGCTGTTCGACGAGGAGATCACCGAGGTCACCGTCCACCGCCCGCGGCCCACCGCGCAGGGTGGCGGCACCCAGGACCCGCAGTTCCTGATCCTCAAGACCGCGTCCGGGGTGCTCTCCGACGTGGAGATCTTCGTGAACGCCCGGTACGGCTACGAGGTCCGCTGCGAGCTGGTGGCCGAGGCCGGCACCGTCACCCTGGACGCCCCGCCGGCGACCTCACTGCGCAAGGGCGGCCTGCACGCCCGGGAACTGCCGGGTGACTGGCGGCCCCGATTCGCTGAGGCGTACCGTCTGGAATTGCAGGACTGGATCGCCGGTACGGGTGGTGGGGCGACCGCCTGGGACGGTTTCGCGGCCACTTTCGTCGCCCAGGCCTGTGTCGCCGCGCTGGAAAGTGGAGAGCGCCATTCGGTGGACCTTCCACCGGTTCCCTCGCTCTATCGCTGATGGCCTTTCGGGGAGCCGCGAAAAGCGGTTCCCCCTTTATTCACGTCATTAGGAAAGAGGATGACTTGACCGAAACGGATCCCGCCTTCCACACCCGTGTCCGCACCGCTCTGGACCGGGAGGTCGGCGAGATCCTCGGTGAGGACGCCGGCCGGTGGCGGCAGATGCAGCACCGCCGGCTGGCCGAGCGGGTCAAGTCGCTGGCCGCCGCCTGGCGGCTGACCGGCGATCCGGCGGTGCTCCCGCCCGCGCGCGAGCTGATCGGGCTGTTGCGCGGGCTGCAGAACCCGAGCGGGTTGTTCCGCGGTGGCGACAACGTCGACTCGCCGCCGGACTCCGCGTTCAGTGTCAACGACCTGGCCGACGCCGCTCAGCTGCTGCACGGCCGGGACGCGGTCGGCGACGAGCTCGCGGACCTGCTCGCGAGCATGACGCCCGCCCTGGTCAAGGGCGGGGTGCACACCCCGAACCACCGGTGGGAGCTGTCCGCGGCGCTGGCCCGCCTGCACCGGCTCGACCCCCGGCCGGAGATCGCCGCGCGGGTCGCGCAGTGGCTGGCCGAGGGTGTCGACATCGAGGACGGCCTGTGGTCCGAGCGCAGTCCCAACTACGCCGCGTACGTCTCCAACCCGTCGCTGCTGACCATCGCCGACGTGTTCGACCGGCCGGATCTGGCCGCTGCCGTCGAGCAGAACCTGACCGCCACGCTCGACCTGCTGCTGCCGGACGGCACCGTGGAGACGGTGCTGTCCCGGCGTCAGGACCAGCGCTGGCCGGTCCCGCTGCGCGCCTATCTGCTGCCGTTGCGGCTGCTCGCCGTCCGGCGCGGGCGCGGTGACCTGGCCTGGGCCGCCGGGCTGGCCCTGGAGCAGGGCATCGAGTCGCCCGGTAACGCCGCTGCCGCCCTGCTGCTGACCCCGGACGTGGGCCGCCCGCTGCCGGAGCCGCAGGCCCCGCCGGTGTCCCGGCGCCGGCACTTCGCCGCCGCGGGCACCGTCGTCGACCACGCCCCGGCCCGCTCAGCGGTCGTCTTCGGTGGCTCCGATCATGCCCGCCACCAGCGGATCCGCTCCGGGCTGGCGAATTCCCCGACCTTCCTGCGGCTGTACGCGGGTGCCGCGGTCCTGGACAGTGCCCGGCTGTCCCGGGTGTTCTTCGGGCTGGGCCCGTTCCGGTCCGGCGGCCTGACCGTGGACGGCGACACGGTGGCTCTGGACGAGGCGGTGTCCGCCGCGTACTACCAGCCGCTGGCCGGCGCCGACCTGCAGGAGCAGGGCCGGTACGCGGTCACCGACGACGGGCGGTTCAGTGCCGCGATGGACTTCGCGCGGCGGGCCCGGGACGAGGTCACCCTCAGCACCGCTGTCCGGGTGACGATGACCGAGACGGGTGCCGATCTGGCCGTCGAGGTGTCCGGTGCCGTGGTGGACTGGTCGCTGGAGCTGGCGTTCCGCCCGGGCGGAACGCTGTCCGGGGCGACTGCGTCAGGTGACGACCGTTGGCAGCTCACCACGGGCACGGCTACCTACCGTGTGGGTGGCGACGCACTGAGCGTCACCGTCGTCGAGTCCCCGGAGACGCCGGCCGAGGCCGGTCCGGGCTATCACCCCGGGGAGGAGTACGAGTTTCTCGCAGGGACTGATGCGGCCGGTGGAGTTCGTCTCTACGTGACCGGAAAAGCCCCTGGACGCCTGCGCCTGCGGATCGCTGCCGCCGGCTAATTAGGAAACGTTACCGAGGAGTGCCCGCAGTAATGAGGCACAAGTCGATAAACACTTTACCTGTGAATGAACTTGTCGTTGACGAGGTAAGCGCTTTCCTCTAGCGTCCTGCGTCACGAGAAGACATTTCGTCGAGGAGATAGTCATGGGCATTTCGGCCTTCGCTCGGAAGGGTCGCCTGAGCACACTTGCTGTGGGCGTCGTCGCCACACTTGCACTCAGCGCCTGCGGATCCGGCTCCGACAGTGGAGACGGTGACGTCAAGAGCATCACCTTCTGGTACTCGACAAACGCCCAGGACAAGGGCTACACCGACCTGGCCGCCGAGTTCGAGGCCAAGGAGGGCATCAAGGTCGAGATCGTCAACATCCCGAACGACGGGTACAAGGACAAGCTGAAGCAGGCCGCGCAGGCGAACGAGCTGCCGGACACCGCCAGCGTCCCGGCCCTCGACCCGCTCTGGGTGAACCAGGTGCAGGACCTCGCGTCGATCGCGAACAACGACGCCAACAAGATCAACAAGAACTTCGTCACGGTCCAGGACGGCAAGGTCCTCGCGATCCCGTCCGACGTCACCGCCGCCGGGCTCTACATCAACAAGAGCCTGTTCGACAAGGCCAAGGTCGAGTACCCCACCGACCCGACGAAGACCTGGACCTGGGACGAGTTCCTCGCCGCCACCGCCAAGGTGAAGGCCGCCACCAGCGCCAAGTACGAGCTGGTCTACGACAACTCGCCGGCCCGTATCCGGTCCTGGATCTACACCCACGGCGGCAAGGGCTTCCAGCTCGGCGCGGACAACAAGTTCGCCACCCCGGACGCCGCCACCGTGTCGGCGCTCGAGGGCTTCAAGACGATCAACGACGACAAGGTCATGCCGAAGTCGGTCTGGACCTCCGGCGCCGACCCGTCCGCCCTGTTCAAGAGCGGCCAGGTCGTGGCGTACTACTCCGGTGTCTGGCAGGTCGCCGACTTCGCCGAGGGCATCACCGAGTTCGAGTGGGCGTCCGCCCCGACCCCGGCCCAGCCGGTGCACGCCACCGACATCAACCTCGGTGGTCTGGTGACCGCGTTCAACGGTGACAAGGCCGAGGCCGCCAAGAAGTGGGTCGACTTCCTCTTCCAGCCGGCCAACTACACCAAGCTGGCGCAGACCAACGGCTACCTCCCGATCGAGCAGGGCCTGGACCTGAAGTACCCGTTCGAGAAGCAGGCCGCCCTGGACGCCTTCGCGCTCTACAACAAGGAGATCGAGCTCGCCGACCCGATCTCGTCCTCCGGCCAGGCCGCGCAGACCACGCTCCTGCTGGCCGGCAAGCCCGCCGCCGAGGACCCCACCAAGGTCGAGATGGCCAAGTTCATCAACGGTGAGCAGGACGTCAACGCGACCGTGAAGAACATCGTCGACGGCTGGAACGTGCAGCTCAACTGATCGACCATGGCATGCGGCCCACCTCACGGGGTGGGCCGCATCCGCAGGAAAGAGAGTGCACCATGGTCGACACCGCGGTGAGCCAACCCCGGAACCGGCGGAAGCTGAACAGCTACGTCGGGGCACCCCTGGTCTTCATCATCGTCAACCTGACCCTGTTCTGCCTGTTCTTCGTCTGGCCCGCGGTGATCGGCCTGGGCTACTCGTTCACCAGCTACACCGGCATCGGCGACGCCCCGTTCGTCGGCGTCGACAACTACACCCGCCTGATGGACGACCCGGCGTTCTGGGCGGCCCTGTGGCGCAGCGTGATCTACACCGCCACGGTGGTCCCGCTCAGCGTCGTCGCCGCTCTCGGGACGGCATACCTGCTGGTCAGCCCGTACACCAAGGGCAAGGGTTTCGCCCGGATCGTCTTCTTCCTGCCGTGGCTGATCTCCCCGATCATCGCCGGTGTCATCTGGCGCTGGCTGTTCGGTGAGAACTTCGGCCTGGTCAACTTCATCATCACCGAGCTGGGCTTCGACGCGGTTCCGTGGCAGTCCAACGCCGACCTCTCACTGATGGTGGTGATCATCGCCGCGGTCTGGGGCAGCACCGCGTTCAACATGCTGCTGTTCGTCGCCGCGCTGAAGAACGTGCCGGTCTCGTACTACGAGGCGGCCGATCTGGACGGTGCCGGCGCCTGGCAGAAGTTCCGCTCGATCACCCTGCCGGCCATCGCCCCGACCACCTTCATCGTGGTGCTGCTCAGCACGCTGCACGCGATGAAGGAGTACAGCCTGATCGTCGCGGTCAACGCGGGTGGACCGGGTACCGCGAACAACCTGATCGTCCAGTACATCTACCAGACCGGGTTCCGGAAGGCGCAGATCGGTTACGCCAGCGCGGCGTCGTTCGTCCTGCTGCTGATCCTGATGCTCATCGCCCTGATCCAGATGCTGGCCAACCGCCGGAAGGAGAGCTGAGATGGCCGCCGACACCAAGAAGCCGCCCGCATTGCGTTCGCCGCAGCAGGCGCTGAACAAGAAACCCGGCAGCCGGACCGGTGACCTGGCTCGCAAGGTCAGCTCCAGCGCGGTGTTGTGGCTGCTGGTCGTGGTCTACGGCTTCCCGACGCTCTGGTTCGTGATGAGCTCGTTCAAGCCGGCCGGTGAACTGTTCTCCTACCCGCTGACGTTCTTCCCGAGCAAGTTCACCCTGGACGGTTACACCGCGGCGTGGACCAAGTTCGACTTCGCCGGGTACTTCGTGAACACGTTGATCGTCGCGGTCGGTGCCACCCTGCTCACCGTGGTGGCCAGCGCGGCCGCCGGTTACGCCCTGGCGAAGTACCAGAGCTGGTGGCTGAAGATCTTCGCGGTCTGCATCATCGCCACCACCATGCTACCCGGCGAGACCATCCTCGCTCCGCTCTTCGTGGTGGTCCGTGACCTGGGCCTCTACAACAACCTGGCCGGTGTGATCGTCCCTGCGGTCATCACCGCCACCGGCACCTTCATGTTCCGCCAGTTCTTCGTGACGGTGCCGAACGACCTCCTCGAGGCCGCCCGGATCGACGGCTCCGGTGAGATCTCCACCTTCATCCGGATCATGCTGCCGCTGGCCAAGCCGATCATCATGACCCTGGCGATCTTCTCGTTCCAGTGGCGCTGGAACGACTACCTGTGGCCGTTGATCATCCTCAACGACCCGAACCAGTTCACCCTCCAGATCGGCGTCGCCAGCATCATCGGCGCGCAGAACATCAACTGGTCCGTCCTGCTCGGCGCGTCCGTGATGTCGATGGTCCCCCTCGTCGCGATCTACCTCATCTTCCAGAAGTACGTGATGAGCGCGGACATGAACGCCGGCCTTAAAGACTGAGGATCCCCCCCAATGCCGTTGAGCCGTCGCACCCTTCTCACCGTCACCGCCGCCGGTTTCGCCGCTCCCTGGCTGAGCCGGGCAGCCGTCGCCGCGGCCCTCCCCGCCTTCGTCGACGACTACCAGTCGAACCTCACCACCAACCTGACGAGCGAGACCAACGCGGCCGTACGGATCCTGTCCGGTGTCGGCGCGTACTGGCAGACCGGTACCGCCTGGAACACCGGCACCGTCCTGGACCGGGCCACGCTCCGCGCCAACGTCCGGTTCTGCGAGACCCGCACCGCCTCCCGGACCGCGGCTCAGGGCGCTCGCGCGTTCGTCGTCGACCGCCAGCACCAGAGTTACGCCGTCATCGCGGGTCTCGGCCCGTGGGCCGCCGCCTACCGCACCGCGGCCCTCGCCGTCACCGGCATCACCGAGGCACCGGCCACCACCCCGGCCACCACTGTCAGTGACTTCGTCCCGGCGGGGGCCCCGGCCGGCTCCGCCAACGGTGCCGGTTCCCCGTCGTCGTCCCTCGGCCAGATCGTCACCCTGGTCAACACGGTCCGCGGCAACTGGTCCTCGTCGAACCCGAGCAAGTTCGCCGTCCAGTACCCGCGCCCGTGGCGGATGACCACCGACAGCACCGTCGTCGACACCGGTGCCGTCGACGAGTTCGGCTTCCCGGTCTACCGATCCAAGGTCGTCGTGGTGCCGCAGCTGCTGCGCCAGCGTGGCCTCACCCCGGCCGACGACGGTGGTTTCCCCAGCGGTCACACCAACGCGCTGTTCCTGGCCGCGCTGTCGTTC
>DATMVU010000356.1:0-30241 GCA_035562875.1 Actinoplanes sp.
CCGGGCCACGTCGGTGGGGATCCGGGCCGGCTTGTCACCGGCGGCCAGGACGACCTCGCCGTACCGGTTGGTGTTGTAGACGTCCGAGACGGTGAACGTGCCGGCCGGGGCGACCAGCATGCCCTCGGCGGACTCCCGGGCCTCGTCGCTGAGCGGAAGGGCCAGCGGAACCGGGGTGGGCAGGGTCGCACCGGTGGCGCAGACCTGAACGTCGGTCTTGGCGCCGATGGTGATCTGGGTCAGCGAGTTGTACTCGCTCACCGTGCCGGTCACCCGGACCCTGTCACCGATCTGCACCGACGGGTGGTTCGCGGCGGTCGAGGTCAGGTAGACGAAGATGCCGTCCGAGGGGGCACCGGCCGGGTGGTCCCCACCGGAGCCCTCGGTCTGCACGTAGATGCCGTTGTAACCACCGGTGCGGTGGTCGGCGGTGACGACGCCCTCGACGGTGACCACGGAACCGGCGATCGGCGTCGCCGCACCGGTGCCCTGCACGTCGGCGATCGTCTTGGTGACAGCGGTGTCGCAGCCGGTGGAGGGTTCCTCCGGCTCCGGCTCCTCGGGGGTCGTCGGCGCGGAGTTCAGGACGCCGAAGCTGTTCGCCGCCGGACCGGTCCAGACGCCGTCGATCTTCTGCAGCGAGTGCCCGACCGGGGTGCTGCCGGTCTCACCGACTCCGATGTCGACGCTGGCCCGGCCGCTGGCCGGACCGTTCGCGGCGGTGAGGGTTCCCTCGTAACTGATGAACTCGGCAACCGTGCCGTCCGGTTTCACCAGGGCGACACCGTCCGCGGCGCCGTTCTGCAGCTGGTCGGTGGTGTAGTTCGTGACGACCACACCGGACGCCGGGACGACTCCACTCAGGGTGGCGGTCGGCTCGTACGTGCCGTTGTTGCTGCCGTTGTAGAGGTAGAGCTTCCAGCCGGTCAGGTCGAAACCGACCGGGGCCTCGATCTCGACGGCCTCACCGCTGTCGGCGCCGGCGTTGTCGTAGTGGATCTCGCTGATGAACGGTGCATCGGTGGCCGCGGATACCGGGCCGGTGAAGCTCAGGCAGAGCGTGGTCGCCAGGACTGCGGCACCCAGCGCACGAAGACCCGCAGGGGTGTTCGGTACGGGGAGGAAGCGTCCGGCGTCACTCACGCTGCGTATGAAGGAACGCACGAGGTTGACCCTCCGAAGGAGTGTTGATCCGCCGCAGCGTAGGTAGCGCTGATGACGAAAGATTCTCGGAAAGGTAACGGAAGGGCAATGGCCGGTGTACTGCCGACAGGTTTTTCCAGCCGTTCATCGTTCGCTTTTGTACGGTCGCCGAATCTTAGGTGGACGGTTACCTGCCGGAAACGTCGGCGTTGGGCGGCGACACCGAATCAGTCATATGAGCTGATTCGGCTGCTGAGATAGACAAAGATGCCGGGACTGGACAACGCCCCGGCGGGCTGATCGGTCCTGGTACCCTCAGCACGGGTACCAACTCGGGCTCGTAGCTCAGTGGATAGAGCAACCGCCTCCTAAGCGGTAGGTCGCGCGTTCAAGTCGCGCCGGGCCCACAGCATTCCGGCCGTTCCGCAACTGCGGAACGGCCGGTCTCGTCTCCGGAGGGTCTTCGTCAGAGCTTGATCCGCTGCCCGACGACCAGGCGGTGCGGGCTGCGCAGGGTTCCCGCGTTGGCCCGGTAGAGCGCCTGCCAGCCGCCCCGCACGTGGTAACGGGCGGCGATCTTCGCCAGAGTGTCACCCGCCCGGACGACAT
The DNA here is from genome assembly GCA_035562875.1 of Actinoplanes sp. Classification (GTDB taxonomy): domain Bacteria; phylum Actinomycetota; class Actinomycetes; order Mycobacteriales; family Micromonosporaceae; genus Actinoplanes. The sequence goes on from DATMVU010000356.1 coordinate 1,753, forward strand.
AACTGCCCGCGGAGTGCCGGGCGGCCGGTGCACGGCGCGCGGAACGGGACGCCGGCTGGTAACCGTAGGCCCGCCCGCAGTGCGGCCAGGCACCGATGCCCTGCCCGCGCAGCACCTTCTGGGCGATCCTGATCTGCTCGGACCTGGTGGCCCGGTTCGCGGTACTGGCGTACCGGCCACCGCCGTAGGCCCGCCAGGTGCCGGAGCTGAACTGAAGTCCGCCGTAGTACCCGTTTCCGGTGTTGATGCCCCAGTTGCCACCTGATTCGCAGCGGGCGATGGCATCCCAGTTGACGTCGCCGGGAGCGGCGGCAGCCGGTCCGGACAGCATCGCGCCTCCGGCGACACATGCGACCACCAGGCCGGTCACACGCTTCCACTGTTCACTTGTCTGGACCATGAGTGTTGTCCTCCACGCCTGCGAGGTCAGCTGTCGGGTTCGGGCAGAGGTGCCCGGTCGCTGGTGGCGACTTCACCCCGAGGCGCCGTAGCGCCGAGGAACTCGTGGGTCCCCCGCTCCATGCCTTCAATTCGTTGATCCGTGGACGGCGGCAGGACTCGGCGTTACCGGCCACGGTGCCCGCTCACGCGGGCCGTTGGAAGGCCGCACCCGACACACATGACCGAGTAGCGGCAATGGAGTTGTTGGTCACAAATTAGCCGCTTTGATCTTCCTTTGTGTGGATAACGTGTCGAAGTCGGCGCGTCGCAGTGGGTGCACGACCCTCCACCGAGGGTGCACAATCGGCACCCATGGGCGATCAACAGCGCGAGTACGACGTAGTGGTCTACGGCGCTTCCGGGTTTGTCGGCGCGCTGGTGGCGAAGCATCTCGCGACGATGGCCCCGCAGGGCACCCGGATCGCGCTCGCCGGGCGGTCCGCGACAAGACTGGAACGACTCGGCCTGGACCTGCCCATCGTGGTCGCTGACGCGGATGACGTCGCGGCGCTGACCACGATGGCCGGCCGCACCCGGGTGGTGGTGACGACGGTCGGCCCGTACGCGAAATTCGGAAGACCACTCGCCCGCGCCTGCGCCGAGACCGGCACCGATTATGTGGACCTGACCGGTGAGGTGCTGTTCGCCCGGGACAGCATCGACGAGAACCATGAGGTGGCCCGGCGCACCGGTGCACGGATCGTGCACTCCTGCGGCTTCGATTCGATCCCGTCCGATATCGGGGTGCATGTCCTGCACGAGCTGGTGCGCGCCGACGGCGCCGGTGAACTCACCGACACCACACTCGTCGTGACCAGCATGCGCGGCGGGGTCAGCGGCGGCACCATCGACTCGATGCGGCACCAGGTCGACGTGATGAAGAACAACCGGCGGCTACGGCGGATCGCGGCCAGCCCGTACTCGCTGAGCCCCGACCGGGAGTCCGAACCCGATCTCGGACGCCAGCCGGACATGCTCACCCTGCCCGGTTCCGCAGTGGACCCCGGTCTGCGCGGGCACCTCGCCCCGTTCGTGATGGCGTCGTACAACACCCGGGTGGTGCGCCGGAGCAACGCGCTGCGCGGCTGGGCGTACGGCCGCGGCTTCCGCTATCGCGAAGTGCTGAGCGTCGGCACCTCACCCGCCGCGCCGATGCTCGCCCACGCCACGAAAGCCGTGCTGAACGGCCTGGTGATCGGCTTCGCGGTGCCGCCGATCCGGTTCGTGCTGGACCGGATCCTGCCGGCTCCGGGTACCGGCCCGAACGAGAGCACCCGGAGCAGCGGTCACTTCACTGTGGACGTCTTCGGTCTCACCACGTCCGGTGCGCGCTATCGCGCGAGGGTCAAGGCCAAAGGCGATCCGGGGTACGCCGCGACAGCGGTCATGCTCGGTGAGTCCGCACTGGCACTGGCCCTGGACCGGGATCGGCTGCCGGAGTCCGAGGGTGGTGTCCTCACCCCGGCGACCGGCATCGGTGACGCCCTGGTCGACCGGCTGCGCACGGCCGGCCTGGAGATCACCGCCCGGAGGTCCTAGGCGCCGGGTGGGCCGGCTCCGCGGAGTCTGCCCACCCGGGCGCCCTACCGTGCCCGGGTCCAAGAGCGGTATCAGTGATCTGACCGATCGCCACTAGCACTAAGAGTGCATATTCCGGCACGATTCATGAGTGACCGTCAGCCCTCTCCCCTACCCTCTGCGGTTGACGGGGGATGGCGTCGTCCTGCGGGAGTGGCGCTGGGAGGACCTCGACGACCTGGTTGCTCTCCTGGACGAGCCGGACATCGCCCGCTGGACGCTGCGGCCCTCACCGTTCGACGTCGAGGCCGGGCTGGCCTACCTGCGCCGGGCCCTGCAGGGCCGGGTCAACGGCAGCCGGATCCAGTTGGCGATCACCGCCGACGGGGGTAAGCCGCTCGGTGAGGTGCTGCTCTTCGACGTGCGGGCCGACGCCCACGAGGCCGAACTCGGCTATCTGGTCGGCCGGCCCTTTCGACGCCGCGGTCTGGCCTCGGCCGCGTTGTCGCTGCTCACCACGTTCTCGATGGATTCGTTGCGGTTGCGGCGGCTGTTGCTGCGGATCGACCGGGGCAACACGGCGAGTACGTCGGTGGCCCGGCACTGTGGGTACCGCCCAGCCGCCGAACCGGTGATCCAGCAGGCCGGACCGTACGGGCCGGTGCACCTGGACACGTGGGAGTTCATCGAGGGCCGCCCCGGGCCACACGACGATCGCCGGAAAAATGTCGCATCCCGCCGGTACGGTCGGCGGTGACCGACTTTCCGGGAGGTTCGCATGATCGACGTGGATCGCGAGCGGGTGACGGCCTATCGGGTCGCCGCCCTCGGCCTGTCCGATCGGCCCGATGCCCGGCCCGCTGACCTGCCGGTGCTCGACCTGGGCCTGCAGGAGTACACCCCCGGCTCCACCCGGGTCGCACTCGCCGCCCGGACCACCGCCGCCGACCTCACCGACGACCGGCTGATCACCGTCTGGGCCACCCGCGGTGCCCCGCACCTGCATCGCCGCACCGACCTGCCGGCCCTGGTGCAGCAACTCTGGCCGGTCGGCGACGACGACGCGGCGGCCCGGGTGAAGAGCGGCCAGCTCCCCGGCGCGGCGGCACTGGGTGTGCGGGCGTTCACCACCACCGCCGAGGCGCTGCGGGCCGTGGTCACCGGGCCGATCCCCCGCGGCGAGGCGAGCACCGAGGTCAGCAGACGGGTGCCGGCCGAGGTGACGTACGACTGCAAGGCCTGTGCCGCCCGGCACGTCGGCGGCAACGTCTGGCAGCAGGCCGGCCTGGCCGGCGGGGTGCAGGTGCTGTCCCGGGGCCGGCAGGCGGAGCTCGGCCCGATTCCGGGCGCACCACCGATCCCGGCCGCCAATGCCGGCATCGACCGGCTGATCACCACCTATCTGCGTCTGCTCGGCCCGGCCGGGCCCGGTGAGGTGGCGAGATACCTCGGAACCACGGCCACGGTGATCAGGAAGGTGTGGCCGGAGGACCTGACCGAGGTGCGGGTGGACGGCCGGCGCGCCTGGCTTCCGTCGGACGAGGTGGATCGTCTGGAGAACCCGCCGGCGCCCTCCGGCATCAGATTCCTGCCCGCGATGGATCCCCTGCTCCAGGCCCGTGACCGGGATCTTCTGGTGCCCGTTCCGGAGCATCAGAGACAGGTGTGGCGGGCCCTCGGCAACCCGGGGGTGGTGCTGCTGGACGGGGAGATCGCCGGGGTGTGGCGGGCCGCCCTCAAGAAGAAGCAGGTCGATCTGACTGTCACCCCGTTCACCCGGCTGACGGCCGCACGACTCCAGGACGAGGCCGCCCACGTCGCACGGGCCCGGGAGGTGCCGGAGGCGATCGTGAGAATCGACTGAGAAACGAGGCAACCTTTCGCGCCTCCCGGACCACCTACCGATGTCCGCAACAGCTCCCCTAGGTGGTCACATGTCACGTAGAAGCCGCAAAGCCCTGGCCGCCGGCCTCGCCTCGACGGCGGTCCTGGCCGGAGCCGGTCTGCTGGGGATCGGCCAGCCCTGGGCGAATGCCGCCGCCAGCGTCAGCTTCGACACCGGCACCGGTGTGGCGTTCACGATCAACGGCGACAACGGCAACATGACGTCGTTGAAACACAACGGCACCGAGATGACCGCGTCCGGTTTCGCGGCCGGCCAGTTCGAGTCAGGCTTCTCGTCGGCGACGGTGACCGGCAAGACGTTCAACAACGGCAGTTCGATCCTGGTGAGCGTGGCGAGCGCGTCGACAGGTGTGACGCAGTACTACTTCGCCCGCAAGAACGACAACACGATCTACATGGCCACGAACATCAGCAAGGCACTGAACCCGGGTGAGGCCCGCTTCATCGCCCGGCTCAAGCCGTCGCTGCTGACCACGTCGCCGACCGCGGCCAGAACCGGCGCGTTCACCACCACCGTCGAAGGCTCCGACGTCTTCTCGAACTCGGCGGGACAGACCGCGTCGAAGTTCTACAGCTCGCAGCGGCTCGTCACGCAGCAGCCGTTCGGAGCCAGCGGCACCGGGCACGGCGCGTTCATCCTCCCGGCCTACACCGACATGACCTCCGGTGGCCCGTTCTTCCGGGACATCGAAGTGAACGACACCGGCAAGGCCGTCAACATCACGCACTACATGTTCAGCGGCCACCAGCAGACCGAGGCGTTGCGGCTGGGCCTGCACGGGCCGTACGCGCTGAGCCTCACCAACGGCGAGGCGCCGACCGCCCGCAGCATGGACTTCCTGTCGTCGTTCATCCCCGGCATGCTGTCGAACGCGCAGCGCGGCGGGGTCAGCGGCACCGCGTCCGGCGACTGGAACGGTCTCAAGGCGACAGTCGCCCTGGCCGGCCCCAACGGTCAGTACTGGGGCCAGGTCAAGAGCGGCAAGTTCGTGATCGGCCACATCAAACCCGGCACCTACACCGCGACTCTGTACGCCGGTGAGCTCGCCGTCGGCACCACCAAGTCGATCACCGTGACCGCCGGTTCATCCGGCACCCTGGCGATGACCGGCAACGTCCCAGCGGCCGGCACCCTGTTCCAGCTCGGCACGTTCGACGGCACCCCGGCCGGTTTCCTGAACGCCGACAAGATTGAGACGATGCACCCGTCGGACTCCCGGATGTCGGCGTGGAAGTCGAACAGCTACAGCGTGGCGTCCGGCGCGGCCAAGTTCCCGATGGCCGAGTTCAAGTCGGTCAACTCACCGATGCCCCTCAACTTCACCCTGTCATCGGTCCCGGCGAACGGCGTCAAACTCCGCATCGCGACCACATCCACCTTCGCCGGCGGCCGCCCCGCCGTGTCGATCGGCAGCTTCAGCTCACCGGCGTCGGCCTCCCCCACCCCGGTCAACCTGAACTCCCGCAACGTCACCCGGGGCACGTGGCGGGGCATCAACACCACCTACACCTACACGATCCCGGCGAGCGCGCTGAAAGCCGGCACGAACACGCTGTCGATCTCGGTGGTGTCCGGCAGCAGCGGCGAGACGTTCCTCAGCCCGAACTTCATCTACGACGCGCTGGCCCTCGACCCCGCCTGATCCCGGCCGTTCGTTCTGGCCCCGGTCATTCGTACTGACCGGACGTTTGCACTGACCCCCGGAAGTTCGTGCCGCCCCGCCAGGCCGCACGAACGACCGGACACGGAGGGAGCGCTGGTCACGGATGACCGGCGCTCCCTCGCTCCTTCCCGTTCGCGATGAGGTGACTGCTGCCGGAGGGGACGGTGGCATGAGGGGGCAGTGGCGGCGGGAGGGGATGGCGGCGACTTCAAGGAGGCGCCGTGGGGTCGGGGCGTGGTGGTGCTTGCGGTGGGAGCACGTGACGGCCGTACCGTCGCAAGAAGCTCTGCCGGGGTGGAGAACCCTGCGGTGTGACGGTGAGGAGCCTGGTCGGGGACCCGGGTGGTCAGAGGTCGAACTCGCCGTCGCCGACGCCTCCGGTGAAGGCGTCCCACTCGGCCCGGGTGAAGAAGAGGATCGTGCCGGGATCGCTGGAGTTGCGCATCGCAGCGCCACCGCCGGGTAGCCGGGCGATCTCCACGTGTTCCATGCCCGCCCCTTCGGCCCGCATCCATTCCGCGCTGCCGGCATCGAACGTGTCCGTATCGGACTTCTGTGACATCGAGCCACCTCCTACCCATGAACCTAGACGGCCTCCCCGCTCAGGAGGAGGCCGCAAACAGGCGACAGGCAGGTGTTACTTGACAAATGTGAAGTAGCGCCAGGCACCTGAGGTGGCGACGTTGAGGCTGTCGCCGGACTTGCCGGGCACGTAGTCGGCCCGCACCCGGAGCCCCATCGGCGTCCCCGACGGTGTCTCCGGGTCGAAGCGGGTGATCTTCAGCTCGGAGCCCTGTCCTCGATGTGGATCCGTGCGCCGACCGTGTAGGTCTCACCGCGCAGACGTTCCGAAAACACCCCGAAAACCGACGAGCCGGACCCGGTTCGTCGTGACGCTTTCGGATCGTCGCTCAATCGTGACCGGCAAGCGCTCCGACAGGCACATAGGCAGATGCGTCCATGCGTAATCTCCCCCCATGAACCACACGCGCGCGGTGATCGCCACAACCGTCACCGCCACCGCTCTCCTGATGACCAGCGGATCCGCCGCCACCGCAGCGACGTCGTCGGCGATCGTCCGCGACGGTGTCACCCTGATCGCGGATCGCACCCCGGTCAGTAAGAAGCCGGTCACCGGAACCGGCCCGACCAGAGCCGACTTCGATGGTGACGGCCGCGACGACGTCGCCGTCTTCAGCTACGCCGGGGTGGCCGTCTCCTACTCGTCCGCACCGCACCGGGATGTCCTGCGCACCGAGATCACCGGCCACGCGGGCACCGGATTCGGCTGGTCGATGACGGTCGGCGACTTCAACGGCGACCGGTACGACGACCTGGTGGTCGGCGACTACACCGAGCCCGACCTGCGCCGGATGGGTTACCAGGCAGGTGGTGTCTGGATCATTCCGGGCGGCTCCGGTGGGCTGCGGATCGGCGCGGCGAAACACTTCAACCAGAGCACCGCGGGGGTGCCCGGGGACTCCGCCGCGTCGGACTGGTTCGGGTTCTCGCTGGCCGCCGGTGACATCACCGGCGACGGCCGGGACGACCTGGCGATCGGCATCCCGCTGAAGAAGATCGGCAAGCAGAAGACGGCCGGCGCGGTCGTCGTACTCAAGGGCGGAGCGGCCGGCGTCACCGGTACCGGCGCCCGCTGGATCAGCCAGAGCACCGCCGGGGTGCCCGGGGCGTCGAAGACCGACGACCGGTTCGGTACGGCACTGGCCATCGGCCGTGTCGACAAGAACCGTTACCAGGAGTTGGTCGTCAGCGCGCCGGGCAAGCGCCCGGACACCAACTGGATGGGCAGCGGAACCATCACCCAGTTCTGGGGCACTTCCGCGGGTGTGTCGCTGAAGAAGGTCACCGCGCTCAGCGGCGGCCTCATCACCAAGACGATCAAGAAGAACAACCTCTACCTCTGGGAGGTGGGCGACGATCTGGCGATCGGGGACGTGACCGGCGACGGGTTCGGCGAGGTCGTGGTCGGCGCCTCCGGTGCGCAGGTCGGCAACCACGCCACCGCCGGTGTGGTGTTCACCGTTCCGGGCCGGTCCACCGGGCTGGCCGCCAAGGGCACCATCGTGATCTCCCAGAACAGCCCGGGCGTGGCCGGGGCTGCGGAGGACGGCGACCGGTTCGGCACCGGCATCGCGGTCGGTGACGTGACCCGTGACGGCCGGGCCGACGTGCTGGTCGGTGTGCCCGCGGAGAACAACACGGCCGGCGCTGTGGTGTTGCTGCGCGGTTCGGCAAAGGGCCTGACCGGTGTCAAGTCGCAGACTCTGACCCAGGCTTCGGCGGGTGTGCCGGACAGCCCCGAGCGCCGTGACGAGTTCGGCGCCTCCGTGGCCCTGCTGAACCTGAACGGTGCCGGTGGGCTGGACGCGCTGGTGGGCAGCCCGGGTGAGGTGGTGGCGGGTGACACTCCCGGCTACGGTTCGGGCGCCGTCACCCGGTTCCTCGGTGGTTACGGCGGGCTGGTCAGCCCCGTCATGACCAACGGCCGGTTCCTCGGCACCCAGTTCAGCCTCAACTACGGCGGAGAGGTGGCCCGATGAACCGCACTCTGATGGCCGCCTCGGTCTCCGCGGCGGTGCTCGCCGGACTGTTCGTCAGCGGCCCGGCCGAGGCCGCCACTGTCGGAACCGTTCAGGTGATCAGCGGCAACAAGATCAAGTTCGCGGCGGCGGCGAAGCGGGTCAACCACGTGACGATCACCCGCGCCGGCCGGACGATCACCATCGACGACCGGGTGACGCTGAAACCCGGCAAGGGCTGCAAGCAGGTCAAGGGCGACAAGACCCGGGTCACCTGTACGACTCCGGGCACTCCCGCGGGCGGCAGCGTCCACGTCTACGACAAGAACGACGTCGTGGTGAACCGCAGCGACCTGCGGCTCTGGATCCGGGCCGGCAGCGGCACCAACCGGATCGTCGGCGGGACGGGCAGCGAGAACCTGTTCGGCGGCTCCGGCACCGACACGATCTATGGCAACGGCGGCAACGACTACATCTACCCGGACGGTGGCACCAACACCATCTACGGCGGCCCCGGTGACGACGATCTGCGTGGCGGCCCGGGCCGGGACCTGATCTGGGGCCAGGAGGGCAACGACCGGATCAACCCGGGCGCCGGCAACGACGTGGCCCGTGGCGGTCCCGGTGACGACATGTTCGACGAGGGCACCGGCCGGGACGTGCTCCACGGCGACGCCGGCATGGACGACTTCATGCAGGGCGGCTGGGACGGCCCGGCTCGCGACGTCATCTACGGCGGTCCCGGGTTCGACTCGGTCGAGTACATGGCCCGGTCCAAGCGGGTCGTCGCCGACGCCGACGGGGTGTCCGGCGACGACGGCCAGGCCGGTGAAGGCGACTCGATCGGCACCGACGTCGAGGGTCTGCGCGGCGGTTCCGGCAACGACTGGCTGGCCGGCAACGGCTCCGGCAACTACCTGGCCGGCGGCGAGGGTGACGACACCCTGTACGGGCTGGGCGGCGACGACAACCTCAGCGGCGACGAGGGCAACGACAAGCTGTACGGCGGCGCCGGCAACGACGACCTCACCGGCGGCTTCGGCAACGACCTGATGGCCGGTGGCGCGGGCGTCGACGCGGTCCGGTACGACGACCGCCTGGTGCCGGTACGTGCCGACCTGGACGGTCAGAGCGGTGACGACGGTTCCGCAGGCGAGCGCGACTCGATCGGCACCGACGTCGAGACCCTGTTCGGCGGCTGGAGCGACGACGTGCTGACCGGCAACAGCGCCGCCAACACGATCTACGGTTCGGCGGGCGCGGACGTGATCCGGGGCGGTGGCGGCAACGACACCCTGTACGCCAACGACGGTTCCCGGACCGGTGTCGACAAGGTGTACGGCGAGGCCGGCAACGACACGCTCTACTACGGCGGCCAGGAGGCGTACAACCGTTACGTCCTGGACGGCGGCGACGGCACCGACGCCTGTCGTCTCGACTACGGTCAGGCCACCGGCGAGATGGTGAGCTGCGAGTCCACGTCCTGATGGGACGGTGAAGGGGCCGGTCGCGATCGCGACCGGCCCCTTCACGTTGTCACTTGGTGTAGGTGAAGTACTTCCACGCGCCGTAGGTGCTCTCGTTGACGCTGTCCCCGGACTTGCCCGGCAGATACTCGGCCCGCACGCGGAACTTCTTGCCGACCTTAGCCCCGGTCACGAAGGTGAACGACGCCTTCCCGTTCTTACTGAGCTTCGTCCCTCGGCCTGAGCAGCACCCAGGTCGGCCTGATCGCCACCGTCTATCTGATCGGCGAGGTGTTCGGGGCGCTGGTCTTCGGCCGGCTGTCCGACGCGCTGGGCCGCAAGAACCTGTTCATCGTGACGCTCGCCGTCTACCTGACCGGTAACGCCCTGACCGCTCTGACCTGGGGCAACAGTACGGCCGCCCTGATCTTCCTGTATCTCACCCGGTTCATCGCCGGAGCCGGCATCGGTGGCGAGTACGCCGCGATCAACTCCGCGATCGACGAGATGATGCCGGCGAAGTATCGCGGCCGGGTGGACATCGGGGTCAACGGCACCTACTGGGGTGGCGCGATCATCGGCACGCTCGGCACGTACATCCTGCTCAACAACGTCGAACTGAACTGGGCGTGGCGGATCGGCTTCCTGATCGGCCCCCTGACCATCGGGCGGCTCTTCGACACCATCGGCCGGCGCAAGATGATCGCCGGAACGTACCTGCTCAGCGCCGCCCTGCTGGCGATCACCGCGTTCCTGTTCAACGCGGGCGCCCTGAACGCGATCACCCAGACGATCGCGTGGAGTGTCATCTTCTTCGCGTCGGCGGGCGCCAGTTCGGCGTACCTCACGGTCAGTGAGATCTTCCCGTTGGAGATCCGCGCCCAGGCGATCGCGGTGTTCTTCGCGATCGCCCAGTGCTTCGGCACGATCGGGCCGGTCCTCTACGGCGCCCTCATCGGCGAGGGCGAGGACCCCGGCAAGTTGTTCCTGGGCTTCCTGATCGATGCGGGGGTGATGGCGATCGGCGGCATCGTCGAGGCGGTCATCGGCATCGACGCCGAGGGGAAGTCCCTGGAGGACGTCGCCACCCCGCTGTCCGCCGTCTCCGCCGTCTCCGCCGAGAGGACCGTCTAGACGAGGCCGGCGCTGCCGGCAAGGGCTGCGGCTTCGGTACGACTGGAGACGTGGAGTTTGCGGAGCAGCGCCGCGGTCAGCCTCTTCACGGTCCGGTCCGACACGTGCAGCAGCCCGGCGATGTCACTGGTCGACGAGCCGGTGGCGATCAGCCGCAGCAGCCGCCGGTCCTGTTCGTCGAGGTTCGCGGTCACCGCGCTGGCCTGCGGCCCGGCCCGCTCGACGAGTGAGGTGAGCAGCGCGACGGGCACAACGGCCCAGCCTTCCAGAGCCGCCAGCAGCGGCGGGATCGCATCGTCACCGCGGGGCAGCACCCCGGACGCCCCGGCCCGCAGCGCTTCGATCGTGGTGGCCGGGTCGTCGCCGCCGATGGCCAGGATCCGGGCGCGCGGGGCGGCGGCCCGGGCTGCGGAGACGGCCGGCACACCGGTGGGCGACTCCAGATCGACGAGGACCACGTCGGGGGCGTTCAGCTCCGAGCCGTCGTCGACCCCGGTGACGGTGGCCCGGCCGCCTGTCGCTTCGGGCAGAGACTGTTGCAGGCCACGCACCAGGGCGGCATGGCCGGAGACGACTACGATGCTGATCCCGTTCCGCATGAGGCCCCGAATGCCCCGCCAGCGGCGGTTCATGCCTCGGGTTTCGGAACTTCCGGACTCAGCGGGGGTTTGCCGCCACGAAATCCGCGATGTACCGGTCCAGCTTGTGCTGCGCGTGCCAGCCGAGGCTGTTGGCCTTGGTGGTGTCGGCCTGGCCACGGACCCGCTCGCCGCGGCGCTCCGGGATCAGGGCGAAGCCGGTGCCGAACATCCCGGCGACCTCGGCCAGCGGCCATTCGGAGCCGGTGCCGAGCAGGTAACCGTCGCCGGAACCGCTGCGGGCGACCAGGACCAGCCCGCGGACGATGTCGTCGATGTGGGTGAAGTCACGGGTCTGGGTGCCCGGGGAGACCACCGTCAACTGCTCACCGGCCAGGTACTGCCGCTCGAAGATGCCGATCACGGTGGCGTACTTCCCCTGGCTGATCTGGCCGGGGCCGTACACGTTGTAGAAGTAGGTGATCGCGTAGTCCAGCCCGAACCAGTTCGAGTAGTTCTTGATGTACTCGATGTTCTTGGCCTTGGTCCACGCGTACGGGTTGAGGTTCTCGTCCTCGCCGTCGTTGCCGAACTTCGAGCTGGACCCGGCGTAGATCAGTTTCGCCCCGTGCCCGGCCGTGAACTTGACCACCTCTTTCGTACCGAGGAGGTTGAAGTCCCAGGTCAGATCGTGGTCCTCGAACGACTGCGGAATCCGGCTGTACTCACCCAGGTGGAAGACCATCTCGGGGGCCGGGAAACCGCGATCGGCCCAGATCTTGGCGATGTCGGCGGTCGAGCCGTCGACGTAGCTGACCCGCGGATCGTTCACGTGGTTCTCGGGGGTGCCGGTGAAGTAGTTGTCCAGCGAGATCACCGCAGCGTCGGGGAAGTCGTTCAGCAGCGACCTGATCAACGAGCTACCGACAAATCAGGCGCCACCGGTGACCAACAGTGTTCGGCTCAACGTACTTCCCATCTCTGGCAGTCCTGCAGCGCCGCCCAGGCTACCCAAGCAGTACACCCGAAAACCAACTGCTCGTACGGGTATCACCGGGTGCGGCCGGGACAACACTCTGTGGTTGCCCCGGCCGTCTGCCTCAGAGCCGGAACCGGTCCACGATCCGGCGTAGGTCACCCGACATCTCGGCCAGATCGGTGGCGGCCCGGTCGGTCTCGGCGACCCCGGCGGTGGTCTCCCGGACCGAGGACGCGACGTCGTTGATGGTGTCCGCGACCCGGGCACCCGCTTCCGCAGCCTCGCTGACGTTGCGGCTCATCTCGCTCGTCGTCACCGTCTGTTCCTCGACAGCGGAGGCGATGGTGGTCTGGAAGTCGTTGATCCGGGCGATGATCTCGCTGATCTCCTCGATCGCCGCGACCGCACCGGCCGTGTCGGCCTGGATCGCGGCCACCCGCTGGCCGATGTCCTCGGTGGCCCGGGCGGTCTCCTGGGACAGCTCCTTGACCTCGCTGGCCACCACGGCGAAGCCCTTGCCCAGCTCACCGGCGCGGGCCGCCTCGATGGTGGCGTTCAGGGCGAGCAGGTTGGTCTGCTCGGCGATCGCGGTGATCGTCTTGATCACGTCGCCGATCTCCGCCGACGACTCGTTCAGTTTGGCCATCACCGAGCTGGTGTTCGCGGTGACGTCGACCGCCCGGGAGGCGACCTGGGCAGCCTTGGTGGCGCTCTCGCTGATCTCCCGGATCGACGCACCCATCTCCTCGGCGCCGGCCGCGACGGTGTGGATGTTCGACGACATGATGGCCGCCGAGTCGGCCACCGTAGCCGCCTGCTGAGCACCCTGACCAGCGCTCGACGCACTGTTCCGGCTGGTCCGGGCCAGGTTCTCGGACTCGTCGGCGAGTTTGCGCGAGTTCCCGGCCAGGTCGGTGACGGTCTGCCGGAGGGTACCGGTGGCCCGTCGCAGGGCGGCGGCCATCTGCCCGACCTCGTCGCTCTGCTCCACCTGCGGGTCGCCGGAGAGGTCGCCCTCGGCCACCTGGTCCAGCACCCGGCCGACCCGGCGCAGCGGCCCCACGATCAGCCGGGACACGAACAGGGCGCCGACGATCGCCAGGAGCAGGGCCACGACCAGCACGATCACGACGGTGTACACGGTGCGCTTGGCCTTGGCGTCGAATTCCCGGCCCTGCAACAGTGCCGTATCGGCGTACTCGATCTCCTGGGTCATCAGGGTCTCGTAGGTCTTACGCAGATCCCGGTTCGCGTTCAGGGCCAGGTCGACCGCCGCCTGGGGTTTCGTCTCGTAGAGCGTGAACTCCGACTCCAGCGCGCCGAACCAGGCGTCGGTGGCGGCCTTGATCGCGTCGATGCGGGCAGCCGACTCGCTGGAGTCGGCGACCGCCCGGGCCGCGGCGAGCGACGCGTCGATCTTGTCCTTGCGGCCGAGCGCCTCGTCACTGAACTTACTGTCGCCCTTGAGCAGGAATCCCCGCTCGTCGTTGGCGGCGGCCTTAGCGGTCAGCGCGGCGGTGTTCAGGTTGGTGGCGTACGGCAGCACCTCGGCGATCTCGGTGTTCCGGACGGTCTGCAACTGGTGGATGCCGACCAGGCTGATCAGCCCGGTAACAACCGTTCCGGCGACGGCCACCCCGGCGACCGTGAGAACTTTCGTGGCGACCTTCCGATTCCGGCACCACTGTCCGAGCCCGCTCATTCTTGCCCTTCCTCGACTGTCGATACCGGTCCATCGGTGACGGAAAGCGAGGGATTAGCAACTCGAAGGTGAACTTCTCAGAAAACCCCGAGGGGCATGTTGAAGGGCGTGATCACCTGCACAGCGGACGACCGGGAGGACACCGGCCCGGGCAGGACGCCCTGGGCCCGCAGGATCGCCCGGCACGCGTGCCGCACGTCGATGTGCAGGTCCTGGTGCAGCACTGCGGAGATCCGGTGTTCCCGCAGCAGTGCCGCGTTCTCCCGGTCCAGGCCGTGTGCGACGAAGACGTCGTAGTGGCGCTGCACCGCGGCGAAGGCGGCCGGCACCTCGGCGCTGCCGCCGGATCCGGCCGCGTAGACCGCCCGGATCGACGGGTGACCGGCGAGGATCTCGCGCAGTGAACCGGTCTGTGCCGAGGCCGCGACCACCCGCCGGGCCTGCACCACCGACCGGAAACCGGCCTCCCGCTCGCCGTTCCCGTTGATCACCAGCACGTCGCCGGCCCGGTCCGCGAGGAACCGCTCCACCAGGTAGGCGGCGGTCGCCCCGCAGTCGAAGCCGTTCACGCCGACGTGCGCGATCCGTTTGGCGGCCGGCAGGTCGTGGTTCAGGGTGACCACCGGGCAGTCCAGCCGGGACATCGCCGCGGACACCTCGGGGGTGGGCGGTGCCAGCACGATCAGGCCCTGGGACCCGGACCGGGCCACCTGGTCCAGGGCCTGTGCCGCGTCGTCGGTGAGGTGTACCCGGGTCTGGACGGTGTGCGGCGCGAACTCGGGCGCCTCGGCCTCCAGTGCGGCCCGGACCGCGGCCCCGAACCCCGGCGACGTCCGCAGCACCACGTCGATCACGATCGGCAGGCCGGTTCGGGCCGGTTCGCGCCGGTCCAGTTCGGCGATCGCCTGGTGGACCGCCCGGACGGTGCTCTCCCGCACTCCGCCCCGCAGGTGCAGCACCCGGTCCACGGTCGCCGCGCTGACCCCGGCCCGCTCGGCGATCTCCCGGATCCGATGCGGCTGCTTCACGTCGTACAGAATGATGGGTTTCTGAGGTCTCATGGAAGGTTCTTGATACTTTGTCGCCCCATCGCGTGATCTCCCGAGCCCAGGAGCACGGCATCGAGGCCTTCGACGCCGAGCTGACCCTGGTGCACACGTTTCCGCTGGAGGAGAACCCGCAGACACACGCTGTCAGCGTGTCCCGGGCCCGGGACCGGAAGGCCTGGGTCACCGAGGAGTCGGTGATCTGCATCGGCGCCGACAACGCCGAGATCTGGCGTTTCGAACTGGGCCCGCGCGGGGACGCCGTGGGACACCAGAACGACGTGGCGTTCGCCGATGACGACCGGCACGTCTGGCTGTACGCCCCACACGTCCGTGCCGGCCGTGGACCCCATGACCAGTGGATCGTGCTGGACGCGGCCACCGGCGCCGAGGTGGCCCGGCACGACCTCCCGACCGCCGGCCGCGGCGGTGCGCATCACGGCCTGGGTGACGGACGGATGCTGCTGGACGTCGGCGAGGGACAGGACGGCACCCGGTGTTTCGTCGCCACCGTCGACGGCCCGGTCACCCGCCCGGGCACCTGGACGAACCGGGTGCCGATCGACGTCTCCCCGGATCTGCGACTGATCATGACAGTGGATCACGAGCAGGAGGACGTGGCCTTTCACCGGGTCACCGATTTCGCGACGACGGTACGGGTTCCGCTGTCCGCTTTCGGGGACTGGGAGCCGGGTACCGCCGGGGTCGAGTGGACCGGCGGATTCCTCACCGCAGAGACCGCGATCGTGGTGGTCAGCGGAGAGGAGACCGGGGCGATGTGGTGGAAGCACTTCACCGTCGACGCCCGAACCGGCTCGCACGTCGACGAGATGCACATCGCCACCGTCGACGAGTTCGATCTGATTCCGCTCGGTGACGGAACGTATGTCATCACCGATACCGACGGAACGCTGAGGCGGATGTGATCTTGCTTCGTACGGGCTAAAGTTGTTCCGTCCGCCGAGAGGCGCTGCAACGGACAATGGTGTCCGCCACGCTCGGCCGGGCTCACGATGACTCAAGGGCGCCTCCTGTGAGGGAGGAGCCCTCTTTTCATGAGCGACAAACTTCGATCCATCAACGGTGTCGACTTCGCGGTCGCCGACCTCTCGCTCGCCGAGGCCGGCCGCCACCAGCTCCGTCTCGCCGAGCACGAGATGCCCGGCCTGATGTCGCTGCGCAAGGAGTTCGGCACCAGCAAGCCGCTGCGTGGCGCGCGGATCGCCGGCTCGCTGCACATGACCGTGCAGACCGCCGTCCTGATCGAGACCCTGATCGAGCTGGGCGCCGAGGTCCGCTGGGTGTCCTGCAACATCTTCTCCACCCAGGACGAGGCGGCCGCCGCTGTCGTCGTCGGCCCGAACGGCACCGTCGACGCCCCCACCGGCGTCCCGGTCTTCGCCTGGAAGGGCGAGACCCTGGAGGAGTACTGGTGGGCCACCATGCGGCTGTTCGAGTTCAGTGACGGCCAGGGCCCGAACATGATCCTCGATGACGGCGGTGACGCCACCCTGCTCGTGCACAAGGGTGTCGAGTTCGAGGCGGCCGGTGCGGTCCCGCAGACCACCGAGGCCGACAGCCACGAGTACTCGATCATCCTGGACACGCTGCGTGCCAGCCTCGCCACCAGCAAGGACCGGTTCACCAAGATCGCGGCCGAGATCAAGGGCGTGACCGAGGAGACCACCACCGGTGTGGCCCGGCTCTACAAGCTGGCCAAGGAGGGCACGCTGCTCTTCCCGGCGATCAACGTCAACGACGCGGTCACCAAGAGCAAGTTCGACAACAAGTACGGCATCCGGCACTCGCTGGTCGACGGCCTGAACCGGGCGACCGACGTGATGCTCGGCGGCAAGCTGGCAGTGGTCTGCGGTTACGGCGATGTCGGCAAGGGCTCGGCGGAGACGCTGCGCGGCCAGGGCGCCCGCGTCGTCGTCACCGAGGTCGACCCGATCTGCGCGCTGCAGGCCGCGATGGACGGCATGCAGGTCGTCCGGATCGAGGACGTCGTCGCCGAGGCGGACATCTTCATCACCACCACCGGCGGCACCGACATCATCACCGCCGAGCACCTGGCGTCGATGAAGCACAACGCGATCGTCGGCAACGTCGGCCACTTCGACGACGAGATCGACATGGCCGGTCTGGCCAAGGTCGCCGGCATCGAGAAGGTGGAGATCAAGCCGCAGGTGCACGAGTGGCGCTTCCCGGACGGTCACTCGGTGATCGTGCTCTCCGAGGGCCGCCTGATGAACCTGGGCAACGCCACCGGCCACCCCAGCTTCGTGATGTCGAACTCCTTCACCAACCAGGTGATGGCGCAGATCGAGCTGTGGACCAAGCCGGGCGAGTACGACAAGCAGGTCTACGTCCTGCCGAAGCACCTGGACGAGAAGGTGGCGCGCCTGCACCTGGACGCCCTGGGTGTGCGCCTGACCACCCTCACCAAGAAGCAGGCCGAGTACCTGGGTGTGGACGTCGAGGGCCCGTACAAGCCCGAGCACTACCGCTACTGATCGTTTGACGTCGCCGCGCCCGGCCATCACCCGATGGCCGGGCGCGCCTCGTTAAAGTCCGACTTGCCCCACTTATGCTCCGAATATGTTTTTCCGTCACATGATTTTTACGTTGGGTTTCGCGGTCCTGTCCGTGTCCCCTGCCACACCCGCCACGGCGGCCCGGCCGGCCAGCCCGGAGGCCGAGTTCCTGATCGCCGCGCACCAGGGCAACCTGGCGCAGATCAAGGCCGGGAAACTCGCTGCCCGCAAGGCCGAGAACCCGGCGGTCCGCAAGTTGGGCAAGCGGTTCGCCAGCTATCACAAGAAGCTGGATTCGCAGGTGAGAGCGGTTTCCGAGGCTCTGGACGTGAACCTGCCGGATGAGCCGAACTCAGAGCAGCTGCAGCTCGCCGAGCAGTACCGGGTGGCCTCCGCGACCGAGTTCGACATCCTTTTCCTGAACACCCAGATCAGCAATTACGAACGGGCCGCGAAGCTCGCCACGATCGTCCTCAAAGCCACCGATGACCCGGCCGTCAGGCGGATCGTCAAGGCCGTGACCCCGGTGATCGAGCAGAATCGCGAGGCTCTGACCACAACCCGCAACCAACTAGGCATGGAGCAGCCGCAAGAATGATCGGTATGAGCTACGAGGAGATCCTGTTATTCGCCCTGAGCGCGGTCGGGGTGCTCATCGTGGTCCACTGGGTCACGGAGAAGACCGGCCTCCCCGCTGCTGTGTTGTTGACGGTTGTCGGCATCGCCTATTCGTACTTACCGGGCTACAACATCGTGCTGGATGAGCACATTGTCCTGTACTTCATTCTGCCGCCGCTCCTCTACAACGCAGCGCTGGACTCCTCACTGCTCGACATCCGGCGCAACATGCGGACGGTGATCAGTCTCTCGGTGGTGCTCGTCCTGATCACCGCCCTGCTGATCGGTGTCGGTTTCTCCTACTGGGTGGCCGGCGCCACCCTCGCCGCCGGTGTCGCCCTGGGCGCGGCGGTCGCCCCGCCGGACCCGGTGGCCGCCCTGGCCGTCGGCCGCAAGGCCGGCCTGCCCGCCAAGCTGATCACCCTGATCCAGGGCGAGGGCCTGCTCAACGACGCGACCGCGCTGACCCTGCTCACCGTCGCGATCGCCGCCCAGGAGAACGGCAACTTCTCGATGCCGTCGGCGATCGGCCAGTTCGTCATCTCGGCCGCCGGTGGTGTGCTGATCGGTGTCGCGGTCGCCTACATGGTGCGGTTCCTGCGCCCGCTGCGGTCCGACCCGCTCAGCGCCAACGCCCTGTCGATCATCACGCCGCTGGCTGCCTTCCTGGTCGCCGAGCACTGGCACCTCTCCGGTGTCCTCGCAGTCGTCGTCGCCGGTCTGATGATCGGGCACGACACCCCGCGGTACACCACCGGCGCGAGCCGCCTGCAGACCAGCGCCGTCTGGCGGCTCATCGACTTCCTGCTGGAGGGCGTCGTCTTCCTGCTGATCGGCCAGCAGGTCAAGTCGATCCTCGGTGCCCTCAACGACTACTCGTGGTCCACGATCGCCATCGCCCTGTCGATCACACTGGGTGCGGTGCTGCTGATCCGCCCGTTCTGGCTGGTCGTCACCCAGCTCCTGCCCCGCCAACTGCATCTGCGTCTCGGCGGGCAGCAGGACGACGACCTGGACTACCCGGAGGGTGTGAAGAAGGAGGAGCCGATCAACGGCCGGGAGGTGACCGCCCTGAGCTGGGCCGGCACCCGTGGCGTGATCACCCTCGCCGCCATCTTCGCGCTGCCGCACGACTTCCCGAACCGGGAGCTGCTGGTCTTCTGCGCCATGATCGTCGTGCTGGTCACCCTGGTCGGCCAGGGCCTCACCTTCGCGCCGCTGGTCCGCTGGCTGGGTCTGCGCGCCGACCAGAAGGACAAGGCCCGGCTGCGCAACGAGGCCCGGTCGGCGGCCGTGCAGGCCGCCCTCAACCGGCTCGACGACATCCAGGAGGAGCAGCACGACAACGTCGAGGACGAGGCCATCGAGCAGATGCGCAAGCAGCTCCAGGTCCGCCTGGACCGCTACCGGCGCCGGCTCGACCTGCTGGAGCAGGTCGAGTCGCAGGAGGTCCCGCAGTCCCCGCAGTACGAGGCGGCCCTGATGGTCCGCCAGGCGGTCATCGACGCCGAGCGCGAGGAACTGCTGCGCTGGCGGGACGCCGGCCGGCTCAGTGACGACAACCTGCGCGTCCTGAACCGGGAGCTGGACCACGAGGAACTGGTCCTGCCCAAGCGCCCCGGCAGCCACTAGAACACCTAGACCGGGACGTCCCGGCGGCGCAGGGCAAGCAGTCCGGCGCCGCCGAGGGCGGCCGCGATCACGGTCAGAAGCAGCATCGGAGCCACTGCCGGCCCGTGCGACACGTGGGTGAACGGGGACAGGTCCAGCACCCACTGATCAACCCGCAGCAACGGCCCCACCAGCATGATCAGCAGCGCCGACGCGGTCACCACCCAGGCCGCCGCCGACAGTTTCGGCACCGCCCCGATCAGCAGCATCGCCACCCCGGCCAGCACCCAGACCGCCGGCACCTGGGCCATCGTCGTCTCCAGCACCCGACCCGGGTCGCCGAACGTCAGCCCGGCGAGCAGCCCTTCGGCGAACAACGCGACAGCCGGGCCGATCAGGGCGAACACCAGGTGGCCGAGACCCCACGCCCAACGGCTGACAGCGGTACCCAGCAGCGCCTCGGCGTGCCCGGTCTGTTCCTCGTCCCGGATCCGCAGCGCGGCCTGCACCGCGTAACAGGCGATGATCAGCCCACTCAACTGCGCGGCGGTGGTGAAGTACGCCCCGGAGATCGCCTCGGTCCCGCCGATCCGGGTGAAAATCTCCGACACCCCCGGCGAGTCCTCGGCCAACTGGACCACGCTGCTGCCGACCCCGCCGAAGATCAGGCCGAGCGCGGCGAACCCGGCGGTCCAGCCGAACAGCAGGCCCCGGTGCAGCCGCCAGGCCAGCCCGAGCGGTGAGCCGAGCGCTGCCGAGGCGGTGGCCGGCCCGAGACGACCGGCCAGCAGGCCCCCGCCGATGTCCCGACGGGTCAGCAGGACCGCCGCACCACCGACGGTGGCCAGCGCCGCGACGACCGCCAGCGCCAGCGGCCACCAGTCGCCGGCTCCGAACGGGAAGACCCGCTGCACCCAGCCCAGGGGCGACAACCAGGACAACCAGTCCAGCCGGCCGTCACCCATCGCCGAGATGTCCCCGCCCAATCGCAGGACATAGGACACCCCCAAGACCAGGACTGCGATCGTACGGCCACCGCGGGCACTGTCACTGACCTGCGCCGCGACCGCCCCGACTCCGGCGAAGACCCAGCCGCTGACGGCGAACACCGCCCCCAACTCCACCGCACCGGCCGCCGGCAGCCCCTGCCCGATCAGGGTGACCGCCACGACCACGCCCATCACGGTGCAGCCCAGCACTGTCGCCAGCACCGCGGCGGCCAGTGGCGCGAACCGCCCGACCACCCCGGCCCGGATCAGTTCGGTGCGCCCGGCCTCCTCGTCGGCGCGGGTGTGCCGCAGCACCGTGAGCAGCGCCGCCAGCGCGATCATGACGGGCACGAACCCGCCCCGCCAGACCACCAGCTCGCCGATGCTGTCGCCGTGCAGCGGCCCGTACAGCGCGACGAATCCGGTGTTGGCGGCGCTGACCCGGGCGTACGCGATCCGCTCCGGTGTGGTGGTGAAGAGGGTGTCGAAGCCCTGCAGGTAGACCAGCGGCAGGATGCCGATCCCGAGCACCCAGAGCGGCATGACGACCCGGTCGCGCCGCAGCACCAGCCGGAGCAGTCGTCCCGTGCCGGTCATCGCACCGGCTCCCCGGTGTAGTGCCGCAGGAACAGCTCCTCCAGCGACGGCGGCTGACTGACCAGGCTGCGCACCCCGGCCGCGACGAGCGACTTCAGCGCCGGCTCCAGGGCATCGGCGTCCACGTCGAAGGACACCCGGCCGTCGGCGGTGGTCAGGTCGTGCACCCCGGCGATCCCGGCCAGCCCGTTCACCGGGCCGGTCAGCTCGGCCCGGATCGTGGTGCGGGTCAGGTGCCGCAGGTCGCTGAGGGTGCCGGTCTCCACGGTCCGGCCGGCCCGGATGATGGTCAGCCGGTCACAGAGCGCCTCCACCTCGGAGAGGATGTGGCTGGACAGCAGGACGGTCCGATCCCCGCGCCGTTTCTCCTCCAGGATCGTCTCCCGGAAGACCTCCTCCATCAGCGGGTCCAGCCCGGAGGTCGGCTCGTCCAGGATCAACAGTTCCACATCGGAGGCGAGCGCCGCGACGAGCGCCACCTTCTGCCGGTTGCCCTTGGAGTAGGCCCGGCCCTTCTTGCGCGGGTCCAGTTCGAACCGCTCGATCAGCCGGGCCCGCCGGGCGGTGTCCAGGCCGCCGCGCAGCCGGCCGAGCAGGTCGATCACCTCGCCGCCGGTGAGGTTGGGCCAGAACGTGACATCACCGGGGACGTACGCCAGGCGGCGGTGCAGCGCCGTCGCGTCGGCCCACGGGTCACCGCCGAGCAGCCGGACCGCACCGGCGTCGATGCGCATCAGGCCGAGCAGCACCCGGATGGTGGTGGTCTTACCGGCCCCGTTCGGCCCGAGGAAACCGTGTACCTCACCGGTCCGGACCCGAAGGTCCAGCCGGTCGAGGGCGGTGACCGCACCGAACCTCTTGGTCAGTCCTTCGGCATCGATGGCATCCGCCATGGCCCCTTCTCTCCGGTCATCGTCGCAACGAGCCGATCCAGGTCCTTACGAGCCCGGTCGGCCTGCTCTGCAGTGAGTAGCGGCTGCGAGAAGATGTCCAGCGAGGCCCGGACCATGCGCAGGTAGCCGTCCGGCTTCCCGACGTCCTCGCCGAGCACCGCGGAGAGCTGGTCGCTCATCAGGAACATGCCCATCTTCATGGCGCCGAGGACTGCCGCGAACGCCCGCGGATCGTCGGTCTCCAGACCGGCTCGCTCCGTCCAGCGCTCGCCGTGTGCCACCGCCTGCGCGAACATCGCCGAACCCCGGGGGGATCCGTCCATCAGGGAGCGCACCAGGTACTGCTGGAAGGCGAGTGTCTCCGGCGCGAGCGTGCCGATCGCCTGATTCTCGGTGAACCGCATCTGCATCTGGGCGACCTGGCTCAGCGCCCACTCGTCGCAGGCGTCGCGCAGCCCCTCCTTGGACCCGAAGTGGTGCCGCAGCAGCCCCGAGGAGACCCCGGCGGCCTGGGCGATGTCCCGGATGGTGGCGCCGGCGATGCCACGCTCGGTGAAGAGCGCGATCGCGGCGTCCCGGATCCGGGCCCGCGCGGTCAGGTCACTGTCGCTACTCACGTGTATAGCTTACTACTCACGCGTGTAGTCAACCATCCCCGTCTATGTGCCATTGACGGTGGCCCGCGGCACCGCACTCGCCGACAACTCCCACCGGGCCAGCAGATCGGCGTAGACACCGGAGTCGATCAGCCGCTGCAGAGCCTCCCGCAGACAGTCCCGCAGGACGGTGTTCTCCTTGTCCACGGCGATCCCGAAGAGACCCGGCTCGTACTGCTCGGTACCGGCCAGCTCGAAGTAGGCACCGGTGGTCGGGTCGGTGGTGACGAACGAGGCAGCCGGATAGTCCTGCAGCACCGCCGTCACCCGGCCGGTCCGCAACTCCACGAGCGCGTCGACGTTGGTGTTCAGACTGATCACCTGCAGACCCCGGGTACCGCAGCCCGGCCGGAGTCCGAGCAGCAGATCCTCCTGAACGGTGCCCCGCTCGGCGGCGACCGTCGTACCGCAGAGATCCGACAACCCGGTGATCCGGCCCGGGTTGCCGCGCTGCACCAGCATCGACGTACCGGTGCTGAAGTAATTGACGAAGTCCGCCCGGTCCCGCCGGGCCGGGGTGTCGGTCATCGACGAGAGCACCCCGTCGTAGGTACCCGCGTCGACCTCCTCGAGGGCGGTGCTGAAGGTACCGACCACCATCTCCAGCCGAATGCCGAGAACCTGCCCGAGAGCGGCCGCCAGATCCGGATCGAACCCGATGATGGTGCGCCCGTCAGCGGCGAAATACTCCATCGGCGCGTAGCTGGCATCGGTCACCAGCCGGATGAAACCCCTGGTCCGGACGTCTGCCGGCAACCTGTCGTGCAGGCCATCGTCCATCGTCACCACTGCCACCTCGTCCAGTTCGCCGGCCGCGCTGGTGTCCGGAGCCGATGTGCAGCCGGCCGCCGCCAGCAGAACGGCGATCCCGGCGGCGACGATCCCCCACCTCATCGGTTGATCCCCTCCATCACGAACTCCGCCGCCACCTGCGGCCACGGGACCGGGCGCCCGATCAGATAGCCCTGCGCCTCGTCACAGCCGGCCTCGGCCAGCCAGCGGTACACCTCGGGGGTCTCCACCCCCTCGGCGACGACCCGGCTGCCCAGGCCGTGCGCCAGCTCGATCACCGAACGGACGATGGCCCGGCTCCGCGGATCGTGCGCCACATCCGCCACGAACGCCCGATCGATCTTGATCTCGGCGACCGGCACCCCCCGCAGGTTCGAGAGGCTGGTGTACCCGGCCCCGAAGTCGTCGATCGAGATGCCGATCCCCAGGGCGGCGATCTCGTCGATCGCCCGCTCCACGGTGTCCACGTCACCGGCCAGCGCGGTCTCGGTGACCTCCAGCATCAGCCGCTCCGCAGGCGTTCCGGTCTCCGCGAGCAGCGCCGCCACCACCGCCGGGAAACCGGGTACCTCCAGGTTGCGGGCCGACACGTTCACCGCCACCGCCCACGACCGGCCTGCCGCGGTCCAGCCGACCTGATCGGTCAAGGCCCGGCGGAGCACCCACTCGGTGAGCGGCACGATCAGCCCGGAATGCTCGGCAGCCGGCAGGAAATCACCGGGCGGCACCATCCCCCGCTCCGGATGCCGCCAGCGCACCAGCGCCTCCAGCGCCCGCACCCCACCGTCGGCCACCGTCACCTTGGGCTGGTAGTGCAGAACCAGCTCGTCCCGCTCCAGCGCGTGCCGCAGCTCCGCCTGCACCACCAGCCACTGATGCGACTGGCCCTCCCCGGAGTAGACGACCACGTCAGCGGTCCCCCGCTTGCCCTGATACATCGCGACGTCCGCACGCCGCTTCAGCTCCTGCAGGTCGTAACCGTGCTCCGGGTAGAGGGCGACACCGAAGCTGGCCTCGATGTTCAACGCCACCCCGTCGAGCACCATCTCCTCGGTCAGCCGGTCCCGGACCGTCTCCAGGAACGCCACCGCCCCGGCCTCGTCCCGCCCCGGCAGCAGCAACGCGAACTCGTCACCGCCCAGCCGTCCCAGGATGTCCCGCCCGCCCAGCTCCCGCTGGAACCGGGCCGAGACCACCCGCAGCAACTCGTCACCGGCATGATGCCCGAGAGTGTCGTTGACCTCCTTGAACCGGTTCAGGTCGACGATCACCACGGCACCCCGGCCACCGTCCCGGGCGGCCTCCGCCAGGTGCTCCTCGGCCCAGCCACGGAAGGCACTCCGGTTCGGCAGCCCGGTCAGCGCGTCGTGCTGAGCGTGATACCGCTGGTCGGCCGCGTACCGGCGCAACGAGCGGGTGGTCACCCAGGCCAGCAGCGCCAGGATCAGCCAGAGCGAACCGAGCCCCGCGGCGATCCGCCGGAGCACACTGTGCACCTGCTGATCCAACCGGTCGGCGATCTCCTGGTACGGCAGGTACAGCTCGACCACCCCGACCGACTGCCCGGCCGCGTTGGCGATCATCGGCTGCATCACCCGGATCGTCCGGGTCCGCCCGGTCATCACCCGCGCCCGCGACTCACCCCGCGCCGCGGCCTGGAAGTCCGGATCCGAGACCGGCACCCCGCTGCTGCTCGCCCCGTCGTCAGAGAAGATCACCCGCCCGCTGAAACCGCGCAGTCGCAGATGCCGCACCGACCCGCTGTAGACGGCCAGGCTGGTCGAGGCACGCAACCGGTCGTGCTGCTCCCCGGTCAGACCGTGCCGGCTCAGGTCCTGGCCCGAGGCGCCGTTGTTCAACGCGGGCGCGATCACCATCTGGGTGATCACTCCGGCCTGTGCCAGCCCCTGAGCCTGGGCCTGCTCGGCCGCATCCTGACGGTAGTCCCGGGACACCACGAGCCCGAGCACGAGCACCGGCACGAGACTGACCGCGGCATAGGTCGCGAACAGACGCGAGGTGCTCCGCATACGATTCAGATCGACGCCCGGCCGCGCCTGTTGAGGAAACCGCCACCAGAAGTGCACGGTCCGCAGGGATTCCTTGCCCAGACGTTTCGCCCGGTCCAGCAGCGGGACGCGCCTGCCCTCACAGTCGGGGCAGGTCACGTCCTGCCGTCCCCGAACCTTCCGGCGCCGGACCAGATCGGCAGGCAGCCGATGGTCACAGACGCCTCCGACGCTGGCCGTGCAGGTGCTGGCGTTCCGTAAACCGCCGGAGAGCCGCTACCGAAACGCCAGGTGCTGAACCGGTCGTCGTCGGCTTGAGCGAGTCAGTCCGCCGTGCGCGCCGGCCAGCCACAAAGGACGATCTGCCTCCCGTAGGAGTCTGTGCCGTGTCTCAGTCCCAGTGCAGACGTGCCGTGGAAAGGCGAAACCCGCCGGGCCGGCTTACGCCGGGCGGCGGGTTTCGTGGTGCGTCCGGATCCACATCGGACCGAGACCTCGGTTCCGGCTGAGCCTTGACTCAGGCCGGGTTTGGATCAGCCCAGGTCGACCGTGGGGTAGAGCGGGAACGGGGCGAGCAGTTCGGTGGCCTGCTTGCTGATCCGGTCGGCCAGGGCCGGGTCCAGGGTGAACTTCGCCTTCGAACCTTCGGCCGGGGTGGTGGCCGCGAGAACCGTGTGGATCAGGTCGGCGATCTGGTCCATCTCGGCGACGCCCAGGCCACGACTGGTCAGGGCGGGGGTACCGACCCGGATGCCGGAGGTGTACCAGGCGCCGTTCGGGTCGTTCGGGATCGCGTTGCGGTTGGTGACGATGCCACTGTCCAGCAGGGCCTGCTCGGCCTGCCGGCCGGTGATGCCGAACGGGTGCACGTCGAGCAGCACCAGGTGGTTGTCGGTGCCGCCGGAGACCAGCTGCACACCCCGCTTCAGCAGGCCCTCGGCCAGTGCCTGGCTGTTGGTGACGATCTGCTGGGCGTAGCCGGCGAACTCCGGGCGGCGGGCTTCGGCGAACGCGATCGCCTTGGCTGCCATCACGTGCGGCAGCGGGCCGCCGAGGACCATCGGGCAGCCCCGGTCGACCTGCGGTGCGAGCTCCGGCTGGCAGAGGACGGCACCACCGCGCGGGCCACGCAGGCTCTTATGGGTGGTGGTGGTGACGATGTGCGCGTGCGGGATCGGGTTGTAGTCGCCGGTGAACACGCCACCCGCGACCAGACCGGCGAAGTGCGCCATGTCGACCATGAACGTCGCACCGACCTCGTCGGCGATCTCCCGCATCTTCGCGAAGTTCACCTTGCGCGGGTACGCCGAGTAGCCGCCCACGATCACGGCAGGCTTGAACTCCTTCGCCGATTCGAGGAGGGCCTTGTAGTCGATCTGGCCGGTGGCCGGGTCGACACCGTAGGAGCGCTGATCGAACATCTTGCCGGAGATGTTCGGGCGGAACCCGTGGGTGAGGTGACCACCGGCGTCCAGGGACATGCCCAGCAGCCGCTGGTTGCCGAACGCCTGCCGCAGCTCGGCCCACTCGGCGTCGGTCAGGTCGTTGATCTGCCGCTTCTCGAACTTCTTGAGGTACGGCACCTCGACGCGGTCGGCGAGGATGGCCCAGTAGGCGACCAGGTTGGCGTCGATGCCGGAGTGTGGCTGGACGTACGCGTACGGCGCACCGAACAGGGCCTTGGCGTGCTCGGCGGCAATGGACTCGACGGTGTCGACGTTCTGGCAGCCGGCGTAGAAACGACGGCCGACGGTGCCCTCCGCGTACTTGTCGGAGAGCCAGTTACCCATGGCGAGCAGGACGGCCGGCGAAGCGTAGTTCTCACTCGCGATCAGCTTCAGCGACTCACGCTGGTCGGTCAGCTCCTTGGCGATCGCGTCAGCGATCCGCGGGTCGACCGTCCGGACCACATCGAGCGCGGACCGGAAAGCGGTGGACTCGGCGTTCAACTCTGCAGACATGGGACCTCCCTATCACGTAGCGAAGAGGCCCAGGCGCACGGCATGTCGTCGTCTCGACGGAGCCGCTCCCCGATGGTCAGCCATCCGAACGCGCCAGTCACGGCCCGCCCCCAGCATACCGTCCGCGGGCGGGTTGATCAGCCGCTCTCGTCACAGAGTGAAGACCGTTGATTAATTTAGTGAAGATCGTTGATACTTTCAGCGGTACCGCGCACAGCGGTGACACGAAGACTGAACGGGGATCAGAGTGTTGAACCACGCTGAGCAGAACTCGACCACACCAATGCGCTCCACGAGGAAGCGTGTCGTGACCGGCTTGGCCGTGCTGGGGACAACGGCGACGGCGGTCGTCGTCGGCTGGACGCAGACCGCGCAGGCTGAATCCGTCACCTCGCCGATCGGGAACATCACGGCGGTCCAGTACAACGGCAACTACTGCGACGACTTCGGCGCCCACGTCCGGGTCACCATCGCCAAGGGCACCGCCTCGACGGTCTACAGCCTCTGGGGCACCGGCTTCATGCAGACGTCGGAGAAGGTGACGACCAGCAGCACCGGTGCCGGCACCATCGACCTGCACAACATCGGCATTCCGGCCGGCGGCAAGATCGGCGTCGCCACCATTCTGGTCTCGACGTCGTACTACACGACCGCGGTGCCGGTCACCATCCACTGCGCCAGCAACCAGGGCGGCTGATTCAAAACCGGAAAAGCAGAAAGGCCCACCCGATAACCCGGGTGGGCCTTTCCATACGTTGAGTCCGGCGGCGTCCTACTCTCCCACACCCTCCCGAGTGCAGTACCATCGGCGCTGAAGGGCTTAGCTACCGGGTTCGGAATGTAACCGGGCGTT
>DATMVU010000357.1:0-18884 GCA_035562875.1 Actinoplanes sp.
GTCCGGTAACGATCAGGCGAAGATCAGACGATCAGATCGGCGGCCCGGTCCAGGTCGGAACCGGTCACCGCGGCGGCCGAGCCGAAGATCGAAACGGCCTGATAGTAGGTCCAGGCCAGGCTGCGGCAGGCCGGGCGGACGGCCGGCGAGTAGGTGGCGCACTCGCGCTTCAGGTCGGCGTGGAAGGCGTCGTCGATGCGGTCCTTGGCGGCGCTGGTGAAGGCGCCGGTGGCCTTGTGGTTGCGGTAGCCGAAGTCGTGGCGGTGGCAGGAGAGGCGGAAGTCGAAGCCGAGCGGCCGGTCCGGGCTGGCCGAGCAGTAGTCGGTGCCCCAGTCGAAGTCATAGGACGACCAGTCGTCCTGATCCTGGCGGGCGGCGTTCCAGCTCGCGTACGAGGCGGCCGAGGTCTGGGTGAACGAGGCCAGGACCGCGGCCTTGCCGGCGGCGGTCGCGGCGCGGGCCGGGGTGGTCGCGCCGAGGATGACGGCGAGGGTTGCGGTGAGGGCGAGAAGAGCCTGAAGACCACGATGGGGTACGGCGGACGAGGGCATCGGCGACTCCTTCGAACGACCCGGCCGTTCCGGCGGGGCTGTCGGCGGGCGCTCGGGCTACCGATCGGTAACCCGGACGAACCCTGAGTCTGCGTGCCGAATCCGGCCACAAGCCCAGCGTCGTTTCGCCGTTTGTCGATCGGCGCGGAAACGGGCGGGTGGGTGGAGGTGTGGGTCCGCCGAACGCCTCGCGTCCGGTGCCCGGATGGTGGACGCCCGGCCGGGGGAGACGGGGGCCACAGAAATCAGTGTCTTCGCAGCTCAGAGCCATTGCTAAGGCTGCCCTAAGTCTGGTTTGGGGGAATTGTCGAGGGGGGTCGCATTGATCTGAACCTAGGTTGAGGTTTTATTGTCGCTTCGGCCTGTCGTCGATCAAGGCTGACGGCTTCGAAGCGACGAGATTGGAAGCGACCATGAACCGCCCCCTGCGGGTTGCAGTCATCGGTGCCGGTCCGGCCGGTATCTACGCCGCTGACCACCTCATCAAGGCATCGGAGACGGTCACCGTCGACATCTTCGACAAGCTGCCCACACCCTACGGTCTGATCCGGTACGGCGTGGCGCCCGACCACCCCCGGATCAAGGAGATCGTCAAGGCTCTGTTCCGGATCCTGGACAACCCGCGTATCCGGTTCATCGGCAACGTCTCCTACGGTGAGGACGTCAAGCCGGAGGAGCTGAGCCGCTTCTACGACGCCACGGTGATCTCCACCGGTGCCGAGAAGGACCGTTCCCTCGACATCCCGGGCATCGACCTGCAGGGCAGCTTCGGCGGCGCCGACTTCGCCTCCTGGTTCAACGGCCACCCGGACGTGCCGCGTGACTGGCCGCTGGAGGCCAAGGAGGTCGCCGTGATCGGCGCCGGGAACGTCGCCGTCGACGTGGCCCGCATCCTGGCCAAGACCGCCGACGAGCTGCTCGTCACCGAGATCCCGGACAACGTCTACCAGGCCCTGAAGAAGAGCCCGGTCACCGACGTGCACGTCTTCTCCCGCCGCGGCCCGGGGCAGGTCAAGTTCACCCCGCAGGAGCTGCGCGAACTGGACCACTCGCCGAACGTCGAGGTGATCGTCCACCCCGAGGGCATCGAGTTCGACGAGGCCAGCCTCCAGGCGATGCGGGACACCCGGCACATCAAGATGTGTGTCGACATCCTGCAGAACTGGGCCGTCCGTGACCCGCGGGACCGCCCGCGCCGCCTGCACCTGTACTTCCTGCAGGCCCCGGTCGAGGTGCTCGGTGAGGACGGCAAGGTCGTCGGCCTGCGCACCGAGACGCAGGAGCTGACCGGTGACGGTTGGGTGCGCGGCACCGGCGAGTTCACCGACTGGGACGTTCAGGCCGTCTACCGTGCCGTCGGCTACCTCAGCTCGGCGCTGCCGGACCTGCCGTTCGACACCAGGACCGGCACCATCCCGCACGCCGGCGGCCGGGTCATGGACCTGGACGGCGAGCACATCCCCGGCATGTACGTGGCCGGCTGGATCAAGCGGGGCCCGGTCGGCCTGATCGGCCACACCAAGGGCTGCTCCGGCGAGACCGTCGCCAGCCTGATCGAGGACCAGGCCAGCGAGCGGCTGCCGCTCGCGCCCGAGGGTGACGACCAGAACGCGCCGGTCGCCTACCTGGAGCAGCGCGGCCTGCCGATCACCACCTGGGCCGGCTGGCAGCTGCTGGACGCGTTCGAGATCGCGCTCGGCGAGCCGCACGGCCGCAACCGGGTCAAGGTCGTCGACCGGGACGAGATGACCCGCATCTCGCGCGGCTGATCGAGGACATGAAGAAGGCCGGGGCGTCACGCCCCGGCCTTCTTCATGGGATCAGACCTGGAAACCGCGGTGGCGGCGGAACAGCTTGCGGGCCATGAAGACGGTCTGGGCCACGGTGGCGATGTAGAGGATCGGCCAGCCCAGCGACAGGATCGCCGACTGGATCTCGACACTCTGCTGGGTCCACGCGTAGGTCGAGGTGGCGACGATGGCGACCAGGACCAGCAGCGGCATGACGTACGCCGAACCCTTGCCCTTCTCCGCGTTCGCCTGTGCCGCCCAGTTGTCCTGATCGGTCTTCGCGAAGAACTGCGCCCACGCCGACACGAAGTGCCCCATCCGGATCCACATGTACATCTCGGCGGGCAGCGCGAGAGCGGCGTACAGCAGGTCCGAGGCGCTCTTGTCCTTCATCGCCAGCGCCAGCCGCAGGTTCAGCATCGCCGCGACCACCGGCGGGATCAGCCAGATCGGGTTGAAGACGAACGCGCCGATCGACAGTGACGCCACCAGCAGCAGCAGGAAGCCCAGCCGCGAGCCGATGTTGAAGATCATCGAGATGTTCTCGTACCAGCGCAGCCGCAGGTTCGGGTGCATCGGCTGACCCTTGTTGTCACCGCGCTGACCGGGCCAGAACAGGTCGATCGCACCGAAGTTCCACTTCACCTGCTGGCCGTGCAGAGCGCGCAGGTTGGTCATCGGGCCGACGAACGCACGGGCGGTGGCGCTGATCTTCGTACTGAAGCCGGCGTCCTTGATCTGGAGCGACAGCTTGCTGTCCTCCACCTCGCTGTCGCGCACCCAGGGCGCCTGCTGGTGGTGACGGACCATCACCATCTCCAGTGCCCGCACGTTGAACAGGCTGCACTGGCCGCCGAGCACCGCCATGTTGCGGCCGCGCAGCAGGTTGTCCATGTTGAACGCACCGAACTGGGCCCGCTGGCCGGCCACCAGGAACCGGGCCATCAGCCCGCGGTAGCGGCTCTTGTCGATGCTGTAGATGGCGCTCAGCCCGCCGATCCGCGGGTCGTCGGTCATCTCCAGTTCCAGACGTTCCACCACGTCCCGGGCCAGAGTGGTGTCACCGTCCACACCGAGGATGTAGTCGTACCCCCGGGAGAGGAAGTAGCCGAAGTTCAGTGCCCCGACCTTCTTGTCGGGGTTGACGCCCATGTCGTGGACGTGCACGTGGGTGACGAACTCGGTGCCCTTGACCTTGCGGGTGTGCCGGCCCTCGAAGGTGCGGGCGATCTCCGGGGTGTCGTCGTCGGTGTTGTTGATGATGACGTGGATGACGTCCGGCATCCGGGTCTGGGCGAGCAGGCTCTTCAGGACGTCGGCGATCGTCTCCTGCTCGTTGTAACAGGGGATGATGCAGCTGATCGTGGCGTGCCGGGGACCGCCGGACGCGGCGGCGATCTCACCGGAGACGGTCTCGACCGCCTCCAGCTCGTGCAGCCGGGGGACGGCCGGCAGGGCGGGCGGCCCGGCCTTGGCGCTGCGCGGCAGCAGGATCTGGCGGTCGCCGGCACGGCGCAGCCCAACGGTCTCAGTCATCGGCGGAACCGTCCTTGACCAGCGGCAGGGTGAGGGAGTCGAGAGCTGTGGAACGGTAGTAGGTGTTCGCCTTCGGCGCGGTCTCCACCAGCAGGTCCATCCGGACCGTCACGGTGAGCGCGGTGGAACCGGCGGTCACGGCCGGCAAGGTCACCACAGTGTTGTACGGGTAGGGCGGCGTCACGTCGAACTTCCCGTTGTCGGTGCGGACGTCGGCCCGTTTCGTCCCGTCGTCCTGGGTCACCTGGAACGTGCTGACCGTGACCCGGTGGGTGCTGTCGGCGTCCTCGATGTGCGCCGCGATGTTGATCGTCTTGTCCGACGCGGCGGTGTAGAGCTTCGCGTTGTCGGAGGTCCAGTAGGTCAGCGTGACGGTGAAGTTGCCCTGTTTGACCTTGTGGACCACCGATCCGGTGTCCAACGGCCCACTCGCCCGGGCGGCGACACTGCTGCTCACGGATACCGAGGGGGACGGTTCGGCGCTGGGCTCGCTTGTCGAACTCTTGCCGCTGAGCAGCGGTTTGCTGCTGCTGGTCAGCTCCTGGAGGCTGGCACAGCCGGTCAGGCTGCCGCACAGCACGGCGGCCACCAGGCCGGTGGCCGCACTTCGGGGGAGGCGCACGGATGCCCCTTCGGTTTGCAGGTGGGGGACAGGGGTCGGAGCATCCTGTCGGCGTCCGCGAGCCACGGTTGAGGAGTTGGGAGAGAGCTGTCTAAGAAGTGGATAAGAGGCACATCCTTTTGCCGGGTCTTGTGGCTAAAAGGGGGAATTTGCGTCCCGGAAACGGCCAGAAACCTCATGGGCAATTCCTAGGAATCACTTCTAAGTTCGATGAATGAAGACTGTGGCGGTCGTGCCGTGATGACGGTGCTCCGCCCGGACGGATCCGAGACGCCGGAGCCCGTTCCGGAGGAGCCGAAGAAGCGGTTCAACACCACGTGGAACACTCCTGAGCTGCGCCGGCGGGTGCTGATCGGCGCCGTCGTGATCTGGGCCGTGGCCCTCACGGCAGTGGTGGCCGTCCGCGGCGGGGGTGACGATGAGGCGCCGGCCGCAGCCGCCCCGTCGGCCTCGCCCTCCGCATCGGACGCGCCGCTCACCGTCGCCGAGATCTACCAGACGCTGACGCCGTCGGTGGTGCTGATCCAGACCACCGGGCACGACTCGCAGGACCGCCTGGAGGCAGGTACCGGGACCGGCGTGATCGCCAACGCCGACGGCACCATCCTCACCGCCAACCACGTCATCGACGGCGCCGAGTCGATCCGCCTGGTCTACGCCGACGGCACCCGGTCCACCGCCGAGGTCGCCAGTGCCGACCCCAGCCAGGACATCGCCACTCTCACCCCCGCGCAGCTCCCGGAGACCCTGGTCCCGGCCGTGCTCGGCGGTGGCGCGGGAGTCGGCGACGCGGTGGTGGCGATCGGCAACCCGCTCGGCTTGACCTTCAGCACCACCAGCGGTGTGGTCTCCGCGCTGGACCGCGACAGCGGCGACATCGAGGGCCTGATCCAGTTCGACGCGGCGGTCAACCCGGGCAACTCCGGCGGCCCGCTGATCAACGACCGCGGCCAGGTGATCGGCATCGTCATCGCGCTGGTCAACCCGAGCGGCGCGGGCACCTTCATCGGCATCGGCCTGGCCGTCCCGATCGGCGCGGCCCTCGGCGGCGGCGAGGGTGACGGCCAGTCCCCGCCACTGTGAGACAACCTGACATGAGGACGGATCAATGAGCTGGACCGACGCCCCGCCCGCCTCCGCCGGCCCGATCGAGAAGGTGCTGTACGAGGTCAAGAAGACCATCGTCGGCCAGGACGTCCTGCTCGAGCGGCTGATCGTGGCGCTGCTGGCCCGCGGGCACATCCTGGTCGAGGGTGTGCCCGGCCTGGCCAAGACCCTGGCCGTGAAGTCGCTGGCCGAGGCGATCGGCGGGGACTTCCACCGGGTGCAGTTCACCCCCGACCTGGTGCCCGCGGACATCGTCGGCACCCGGATCTACAACCAGCAGAGTGGTGAGTTCCAGGTCCAGCTCGGCCCGGTCTTCACCAACCTGCTGCTGGCCGACGAGATCAACCGGGCGCCCGCCAAGGTGCAGAGCGCGCTGCTGGAGACCATGCAGGAGCGGCAGGTCACCATCGGCCGGGAGACGCACAAGCTGCCCGTCCCGTTCCTGGTGATGGCGACCCAGAACCCGATCGAGAACGAGGGCGTCTATCCGCTGCCCGAGGCCCAGGTCGACCGGTTCATGATGAAGGTGGTCGTCGGCTACCCGACGGTGACCGAGGAGTTCGTGGTCGTCGAGCGGGCCCTCGCCCGGACCGCAGCGATCCAGCGGATCATCGACCCGGAGACCCTCACCGGCCTGCAGGAGGAGGTCGACCGGGTCTACGTCGACCCCTCACTGATCGAGTACGCCGTCAACCTCGCGCACGCGACCCGGGATCCGTCCCGGGCGGGCCTCACCGACCTGGCGAAGTACGTCACCTTCGGTGCCAGCCCCCGATCCTCGATCAGCCTGGTGCTGGCCGGGCGGGCGCTCGCCTTCATCCGCGGCCGGGAATACGTGGTCCCCGAGGACCTCGCCGACCTCGCCATGGACGTGCTCCGGCACCGGCTGGTGCTCTCCTACGAGGCGCTCTCCGACGAGGTCACCCCGGATCTGATCATTGCGAAGATCCTGGCGAACCTGTCCTTCCCGGAACCCGCCGGCCGGGTCCGCTAGATGACGACCGCCCCCGACCGGCTGCTGCGGCGCCTCGAGTGGAAACTCGGGCGCCGCCTCGACGGGCGCCTGCAGGGCTCCTACCGGACCGTGTGGCACGGTGCCGGGCTCGACTTCACCGACCTGCGGGCGTACTCCCCGGAGGACGACGTCCGGCACATCGACTGGAACGTCACCGCCCGTCTCGACGAGCCGTTCGTCCGGCAGTACACCGAGGACCGGGAGATGACCGCCTGGCTGGTGGTGGACCGGTCGGCGTCGATGCGGTTCGGGGGTGGCGCCGGTAAGGAGTCGACGGCTTCCGAGCTGGCTGTCGCCGTGGCCCGGCTCATCTCCCAGGGCGGTAACCGGGTGGGGGCGATCCTCTACGACAACTCCGGTCACCGGGTGATCCCGCCACGGACCGGGCGGGATCAGATCCTGCGCCTCGCGCGGGAGCTGAGTTCGGGCTTCACGCCGAAGAAGTCGGACAAGACGACGGACCTGACGGGGATGCTGCGCTTCGCCGCCAACACCACGGCCCGGCGGCGCAGCCTCGTCTTCGTGATGTCCGACTTCATCGGTGACCCCGGCTGGGACCGGCCCCTCGCACAGCTCACCCACCGGCACGAGGTCGTCGTCATCCGGGTCGTCGACCCGTCCGAACTGGAGCTTCCCGACCTCGGCCTGGTCCTGGTCGAGGACGCCGAGACCGGCGAACAGCTCCTCGTCGACACCTCCGACCCGCTGCTGCGCGCCCGGCTCACCGAGCAGGTCGGCGCCCGCGAGGACGAACTCGCAGCCGGCATGCGCAAGGCCGGCGTCGACGCCCACCGGATCACCACCGACCAGGACATGATGGCCACCCTGGTCGACATGGTCCGCCGTTCCGGACGGAGACGCCGGTGACCTTCCTCTACCCGGCCGTCATCGCGATCGCCGTGCTGATCAGCGCGGCCGCCGTGGCCGGTTACGTGGCCCTGCAGAAACGGCGATCCCTCTTGTTGAAGGCCGCGGGCTTCACCTCGCTGACCGGTGGGGGCGTGCGTAAGCATCTGCCGTACGCGCTGATCCTCACCGCCCTTCCGGTCATGCTGATCGGCCTGGCCCGGCCACAGGCGGAGGTCGCCGTGCCCCGCGTCGCCGGGACCGTGCTGCTCGCCTTCGACATCTCCAACAGCATGTCCGCCGACGACGTCGCGCCCACCCGGATCGGCGCCGCCCAGGAGGCCGCGAAAGCGTTCGTCGAGGACCAGCCGGACACCGTCGACGTCGGTGTCCTCGTCTTCGGCGACCAGGCGCTGCTCACCCAGGCACCCACCGACGACCACGCCGCCGCGACCGCCGCCATCGGGCGGGTCACCCCCGGCGGTGGCACCTCACTCGGGCAGGCCATCCTGGTCGCGCTCGGCACCATCACCGGCAAACCGGTGAGCCTCCCCTCCGAGGAGGGCGGAACGACAGCAGCCCCCGACCTCGGCTACTGGCCGTCGGCGACGATCGTGGTCTTCTCCGACGGCGAGGAGACCGGCGGGCCGGACGTGCAGGCCGCCGCCGAACTCGCCGCCGCCGCCGGAGTGCGGATCCAGACCGTCGGGGTCGGCACCGCCAAGGGCGGCACCGTCGAGGTCGACGGCTTCCAGCTCGGCACCCGGCTCGACGAGACCCTGCTGACCTCGGTCGCGCAGGTGACCGGTGGGGCGTACCAGCAGGCCGGGGACGCCGACTCGCTGGTGAACAGCACCAAGGCGATCGACCTGCGACTGACCACCGAGAAGGAGCCGATCGAGCTGACCGCCCCGTTCGCGGCTGCCGCGCTCCTGCTCCTGACGCTCGGCGGGCTGCTGGGCACCCGCTGGAACGGAAGGATCGTCTGATGTCGCTGAGCTGGCCGTGGGCTCTGCTCGCGCTGCTGGCCGTACCGCTGCTGCTCCTGGCCCGCTGGTTGCTGAACCGGCGGCGGAAGCGGACCGCGGTCACGGTGTCCAGCGTCGCGCTGATCCGGGCCGCCCTGCCCGGGCGGACCGCGTGGCGCCGACGGGTCCCGGTCTGGCTCTTCCTGACCGGCCTGCTCGCGCTGGCCGGCGGGGTGGCCCGGCCGCAGGCGTCGGTGGCGGTGCCCTCCAACGACACCACGATCCTGCTGGCCATCGACGTCTCCGGCTCGATGTGCAACATCGACATCGCACCGAACCGGCTGGCCGTCGCCTCCGACGCGGCCCGCGAGTTCGTCGAGGCCCAGGACGGCGACACCCGGATCGGGCTGGTCGCCTTCTCCGGCATCGCCGGCCTGCTGGTCCCGCCGACCGCCGAGAAGGCGCCGCTGCTGGAGGCGATCGAAAGCCTCAAGACCGCCCGCGGCACCGCCATCGGCCAGGCCATCCTCACCTCGATCGACGCCATCGCCGAGATCAACCCCGAGGTGGCCGGCACCGGCGCGGAACTGACCGCACCCGCTGCAGGTGGCGCCCCCGTCGACTACGAGCCGGACACCATCGTCGTACTCACCGACGGCTCGAACACCACCGGCGTGGACCCGGTCACCGCCGCCGAACAGGCCGCGGCCCGGCGGCTGCGGGTCTACACCATCGGGTTCGGCACCACCGACCCGC
Source organism: Actinoplanes sp. (assembly GCA_035562875.1). Taxonomy (GTDB): domain Bacteria; phylum Actinomycetota; class Actinomycetes; order Mycobacteriales; family Micromonosporaceae; genus Actinoplanes. The sequence goes on from DATMVU010000357.1 coordinate 9,192, forward strand.
AGCAGATGGTCTGCACCCCCGACCAGGTCAGCGGCGACTCCGCCTTCGGTGGCCGGGGCAACGGCTTCGGTGGCGGCGGTTTCGGCGGTGGTGGCCGGGGCGGCAACCGGGAGATCGACGAGGAGGCGCTCACCCAGGTCGCCGACCTCACCGGTGGGCGCTACTTCAAGGCCTCCGACGCCCAGCAGCTCACCGACGTGCTCGGCGACCTGCCCCGCGAGTTCGGCGTCACCAAGCAGAACGTCGAGATCAGCGCCTGGTTCCTGCTGCTCGGCACGATGCTGGTCACCGCGGCGGTGGCCCTCTCCCTCTGGTGGAACCGGGGCCCGGCGCCACGACGGCCGGTGAAGACCGGATCATAGATCGATGTTCACGATCAGGCGGGACCTGCCGCACCGGTACCGGAAGGTGACGGCCACCTGATCGACGAGACCGGCTGGGTGGCCGTGCACCACCGCCCTCGGAGCCGCTGCCGGCGCATCCGCTGTGGACGCCGCCCGTCAGGAGACGCCGGTGGCGGTTCTGGTGAGACGGCGGTGGCGTTGGGCGGCCATCCGGACCGGGGCGTTCGGTTCGCCGAAACGGTCGTAGCCGTTGCGGCGTTCGATGATCTCGAAGAACACCCGGCCGCCGATCACCGGGGTGTAGAGATGCAGCAACTCGCCACCGGCGGCGTCGCGGTCGTAGAGGATGCCGTGCCGTTGCAGCAGCGCCGTGAAGTCGTCGTCGAGGGCGAAACGGGCGGCCAGATCCGCGTAGTAGTTGGCCGGGACCGGTAGCGCGGGCAGGTCCAGGGCTTCGGCGGTGGCGATCAGGTCGGCGCTGGCGAAGGCGACGTGCTGCGGGTCGGAGACCGCCGGGGCCCACTCCCCGCGGCGCAGCAGCGACACGGTCAGGGCCACCCGGACGTGGCGAGCAGGGTCGGCCACCGCGCGGGACCGCATCAGGCCGAACGGGGCGGCGTACTCCTCGGCGGCGAGATGGTCCAGGCCCAGTACCGAGTGGTAGAAGAGGCCGGCCTCGTCGAAGTGGTCGAACGGCTGTGTCAGCCCGAGGTGATCGACGCGCAGCAACCCGGCGCCGGGTGTGCCGTCGGAAGGCCCTCCAGCGGAAGGCGCGCCGGTCGGCAGGAAGTCGGCGCGCCACGGGTTCGCCGGGTCGGTGACGAAGATCTGGGTGCCGTCGGGAGCGGTGATCGCGGCGAGTTCCGCCTCGCCCGGTTCGCGGACGTTCGGGTGGGCCGGGGCGAGCAGTGCTTCGGCTCTGGCCAGGGCGAGCGCCGGATCCGCTGAGGTGATCGCGAACGCGCTGATCGCGGCGGGGCCGGGGGCGACGACCGCGCTGTTGAGGATGATCCGGCAGGCGTTCTGTTCCCAGAGTTCGACCGGTTTGGTGCGGTGCTGGCCGGTGTGGGCGAAACCGAGGGTGCGGAGGGTGGCGCGGAGTTCCGGGCCGGAGCGGCCGTCGACGGCGAACTCCGTGAAGGCGTGGCCGGACAATTCGGGCGCAGGGGGAAGGGGGTGATGGGCGGGGAGGGACTGGCCGGTGGGCGGGAGTGGGGTGTCGGCGGGGCTGCTCCCCTCGTACGGCGCAATCGGCAGTTGATCTTCCAGGGCGATCAGGGAGCGCATGGCGTCGATCGCGGTCCGGGTGGGGTCGGACTGGCGGAAGACGTCGTTGAAGACCTCCAGGGAGAGCGGGCCGTCGTAGCCCGCGGCCAGGACCAGCCGGACGAAGGCGGGCAGATCGAAGGCGCCCTGGCCGGGGAAGAGGCGGTGGTGACGGCTCCACTGCAGGACGTCCATCCGCAGGTGGGGCGCGTCCGCGAGCTGCAGGAAGAAGATCTTGCCGGGGGTGATGTCCGCGATGCCGGCCGGGCTGATCTCACGGGACAGCACGTGGAACGAGTCCAGGCAGAGGCCCAGTGCCGGGTGGTCGGCCTGTCGCACGATCCGCCACGAACGGTCCCAGGTGGACACGTGCCGGCCCCAGGCCAGGGCCTCGTAGGCGATGCGCATGCCACGCTCCGCCGCGCGATCGGCCAGTGCGGACAGTTGGGCGGCGATCAGGTCGTCATCGTCGGGGGCGTCGGCCGCGACGGAGGAGCAGACCAGGACGGTGTTCACTCCGAGGTCCGCCATCACGTCGAACTTCCGCGACGCTCGCTCCAGACTTCTCGTGAAATGTCCGTGATCGGCGCTCTCGAGGTCGCGGAACGGCTGGTACAGATCGATGGTCAGGCCCAGGTCGGCGCTGCGGGACCGGACCTCGGCCGGCGACCACGGTGACACCACCAGATCGTTCTCGAACAGTTCGATGCCGTCGAAACCGGCCGCGGCGGCTGCCGTCAGCTTGTCGTCGAGGGTTCCGGAGACGCAGACGGTGGCGATCGACCGGCGCATGGGGCCTCACTTTCGCAGATAGCCGGTCACCAGGTCCCCGAGCATGGTCCGGTAGTGCTCCCGCCGGTCCGGGGCGAGCAGGTCCCGGTCGAACAGGGCGCCCCAGGTGTGCCGGTTGGCGACGCGGAAGAAGCAGAACGAGCTGATCATCATGTGGACGTCGAGGGCGTCGACGTCGTCGCGGAACACCCCGTCGGTCACTCCCCGGTCCAGGACTCCGCGGAGCAGGTCGACGGCGGAGCTGTTCAGGTCGACGAGCCGGGCCACGTGGTTCATGTGCTTGGCGTGCTGGGCGTTCTCCACCCCGACCAGCTTGATGAACGCGGGGTGCGCCTCGTGGTGGTCGAAGGTGACCTCGGCGAGCCGGCGGACGGCTGCCGTGGGGTCGAGGTGGCCGACGTCGGCGGTTTGTTCGGCGGCTCGGATCTCCGCGTACGCCCGTTCCAGAACCGCCAGGTAGAGCTGCTCCTTCCCGCCGAAGTAGTAGTAGATCATCCGTTTTGTGGTGCTGGTGCGGGCGGCGATCTCGTCCACCCGGGCACCGCTGTAGCCGCGCTCGGCGAACTCCTCGGTGGCCACGTCGAGAAGCTCGGTGCGGGTGCGTGCGGCGTCGCGCTGCCGTTCCTGCGTCATGAACGCAAGTCTGCCGTGGGTCTTGACAGTGTCCGCCGTCACACCCCATAACTAACGTACCAGTTCGTACATTAGCAATGGAGATCGAAAGATGGCGTCCTGTCGATGCGGGTTGATCGGGACCGGGATCGGCGCGTCGCTGTCACCGGCACTGCACGAGGCCGAGGGAAGTCACCACCACCTCGAGCTCAGCTACGAGCTGTTCGACGTGGACACGCCGACGGATCTGGAGCGCTGCCTCGACATCGCCTCCGCGGACGGATTCGCCGGGCTCAACATCACCCACCCCTTCAAACAGCAGGTCATCGAACACCTCGACGAGCTGTCCCCGCAAGCCCGGGAGATCGGTGCCGTCAACACCGTGGTCTTCCGGGACGGGCGGCGGTTCGGCCACAACACCGACGCCCTCGGGTTCGCCGAGTCGTTCCGGACCGGTCTGCCCGGCGCCGCCACCGGCCACGTGGTGATGCTGGGTGCCGGCGGTGCCGGAGCCGCCTGCGGTCACGCGCTGCGTGATCTGGGTGTCTCCCGGCTGACCATCGTGGACCCGGTTCGTGGGGAGGAGCTGGCCGATCGGCTGGGCGCCTCCTACCTGACCGAGATCAACTCTTTGGAAGACGTCGACGGCCTGGTCAACGCCAGCCCGATCGGCATGCACCACCACCCCGGGATCCCGCTGCCCGCAGAGCTGCTCCACCGCCGCCTGTGGGTCGCCGACATCGTCTACGTGCCCGTCGACACCGAGCTGCTGATCGCCGCCCGGGCCGCCGGACTCCGGGCGATCGGCGGCGCTGCGATGTGCGTCTACCAGGCCGCCGCGGCGTTCGAACTGTTCACCGGGCGCACCCCCGATATCGCGCGGATGTTGCTTCACCTCTCCCGACTCCTGGAGCGCGCCAATGATCGAGACTGAACTCCCCGAACCCCCGTCACTACGCCGGATGGTCGGCCCCGGTGTCGTCGCCGTCGGCATCGGCATGGCAGCCGGCGAGATCATCCTGTGGCCGTACCTGACCGCTCTCGGCGGACTCGGCCTGCTCTGGCTGGCCTTCACCACCCTCGCCGTGCAGTTCGTCATCAACATGGAGATCGAGCGCTACACCCTGGCCACCGGGCAGACCGTGGTCGCCGGCTTCTCCCGCTGGTGGAAGGGCTGGGGCGTGATCATCTGCCTGGCCGGGGCCTTCCAGTACGTCTGGCCCGGCTGGGCGACCAGCGGCTCCACCGTCTTCACCTACCTGGTCGGCGGCGGCGACCCGGTCTGGATCACGGTCGGGGTGCTGGTCACCATCGGCGTGTTCCTGACCCTGTCCAAAGTGATCTACAAGACCGTCGAGCGGGTCGAGACGGTCAAAGTGATCCTCACCCTGTTCTTCCTGGCGGTGGTGGTCGTCTTCGTGATCTCCCTGAGCACCTGGGGTGAAGGCGCCAAGGCCACCGTCACCGAATTCGGGCAGATCCCGGACGGCATCACGTTCACCATGCTGCTCAGTGCGATCGGGGCGGCCGGTGCCGGCGGCGTACACAACCTGGTCCTCAGCAATTGGATCCGGGACAAGCGGTACGGGATGGGTGCGCACGTGCCCCGCCTGATCTCCCCGATCACCGGGCAGGAGGAGGCGGCCGGCGCCGACCGGTACTCGTTCCCGCTCGACGAGACCTCGCTGCGCCGCTGGAACCTGTGGTGGAAACGGGCGAACACCGAACACCTGGTCACGTTCGTGGCGGTCTGCTTCGTGACGATCGGCGTGATGAGCCTGCTCGCCTACGAGACGCTGTTCGGCCGGGACGACCTCAAATCCGACCCGTCGTTCCTGCGGATCCAGGGCGAGATCTTCGAGACCGAGGTCGGCACCTGGCTCAAACTGCTGTTCCTGGCGGTCGCCGCGGTCTCGCTGTGGGCGGCGGCGATGGGCCTGCTCGACATCATCGGCCGGGTCGCCTCGGACTTCCTGCACCGCAACTACCTGCAGGCGTCGACCCGGTGGACCGAGGCGCGGCTCTATCTGCTGGTGGTCTGGATCGAGATCGTGCTCGGCTCGATCATCCTGCTGGCCGGCTTCACTCAGCCGCTCGGCCTGCTGATCGTCTCCACCTGCGCGGCAAGCGTGGTGACACTGCTCTATTCGATCCTGCTGGTCCGGTTGAACACCCGCGACCTGCCCGGCCCGATCCGGATGCGCGGCTGGCGGCTCGGTGGGCTGCTGGTGGCGATCGGCTTCTACGGCTTCTTCGCCATCGCGATGGTCGTCACCCAGATCGACAAGTTGTAGCCTTTTGCCCGGGTTTCTCAACCCGGGCAAAAGCTATCAAACCCGGCGCCGCCGAGTCCAGGAGAAGCCGATCAGGCCGGTGATCGCGGCGATGATGCCACCGGTCACCGTCCACACCCACCGGGACGAGAAGTCCGGCAGCCAGTCCATCGAGATGTCGAACGAAGTGTCGTCGGGCGTCGCGGATGCCGACGGCTGCGGGGTGGTCAGCAGCTTGCCCGGCTGGTTGTTCGGCACCAGCGGGGCGGCCAGCTCACCCTGGTCGGCGCCGGTGTCACCGGTCGGCGACTTCAGCGACAACGCCACGTCCAGCGGCAGACCCAGATCCTTCTCCGGCAGATCGGTGCTGGACAGCCGCACGTAGTAGGTGCCCGGCAGCGGGTCACCGTCCCACGGCTCGGCCCACGACCGCACCTGCCGCAGCCGGCAGCCGAGCGTCACCGTGGTGTCGGAGGTCTTCGCCACCGGGCTCTGCTCACCACCGACACACGCCTGACGGCGGCGCAACCCGTCGAACACCTCGACCGTCCACGCGTGGTCACCACTGCGACCGGACGTCGGCAGGGTGACGTCGATCGTCACCTCCGGCCGCTGACCGGCCGTCGCCGGGAACTGCCAGTACAGGTAGTCACCGGTCACCGCACTGACCTTGACCTGCTGTTCCGGGGCGATCGTCACAGCGGTCAGGAACGACGTACCGGCCGACGTGATGCTCTGCAACGGGGTCGGCCCGTCCGTCGGATCGGCCGCGAGAGCGGGAGTGGTGGGCAGCAGTATCAGACCGAGAACGGCCAGACCGAGAAGCTTCCGCATGTCAGTTCTCCCTCCAGGTGGCGACCCACCAGCGGGTCAGCCAGCCGGCCAGCACACCGGCGACCAGACCGGCGATCGCCAGCACGAACAGCAGCAGCCAGCCACGGCCCAGACCCGGCGCGTCCGGCGCCTGCGACGCGGCCACCAGATCGATGCTCAACTCGACAGGCATACCGGGGGTGCCGGCCGCCGTCGACGACGCGAACGAATTGCTCACCACCAGACAGATGTCCGAGGTCGCGGCCAGTGCCGGCTCCTCGTCACCGGACCAGCGCAGACCCGCCGAGATCACATCGGCCCGCCCGCTGCCCGCGTCCAGCCCGCGGACCAGCTCCCGGCCGTCCACAGTGGCCGCCTTCACCAGCACCCCGTAGTCCCGGTTCAACGGCCGGTCCAGCGCGATACTGACACTCGCCCGCAGCTCCCGGCCGGCGTCCACCGACACCCGGTAGAACCGGTGCTCCCCGATCAGCTCCCGGTCGGTGTAGACACCGGCGGCCAGCAACGGCGCCGACGCACAGTCCTTCGCGCCCTGCACGGTCGCCGGAGTCACCGGCGGCGGCACCGCGGCCCGGTCCACCAGCTGCTTGATCCGGTCGGTCAGTTCCTCCTCGCTCTGCGCCGCGGCATAGGTGCCACCGGTCGCCTGCGAGATGCAGACCAACTGCTTGCGGGTCTTCTCGTCCGGCGCCAGACCGAGCGTGTCGACCACCAGATCAGTGCCCTGCGCGGCCAACTCCCGGGCCACGTCACACGGATCCGGTGGCGTACAGGTGTCCTCGCCGTCAGTGATCAGAACGATCCGGCGGGCCGAACCGGTACCCTCCAGATCCTTCGCCGCCTCCCGCAACGCCAACCCGATCGGGGTGAACCCGGTCGGCTTCAACGTGGCGATGGCATTCTTCGCCGCAACCCGGTTCACCGGCCCCACCGCGACGATCTGCTGGGTGTCCTTGCAGCCGAGGCGCTTGTTGTCACCACCGTAGGTGGCGCCGAGCACCCGGATACCGAGCTGAGTGGTCTCCGGCAGCGCGTCGACCACCTCATTGAAGGCACGCTTGGCAACAGTCATCCGGGTCTGGCCGTCGATGTCGGCGGCCTTCATCGAACCACTCACATCAAGAACCAGCTCCACCACCGGCGGTTCGGTCTCAGGCGTGGGCTCGTCAGCGTGCGCGGGGGTGGCGCCGAGAAAGGCGGAAGCCGCGATCAATCCCGTCGCTGTCACTATGGACAGTTTTCTGTGGATCACGCGGCAAGATCATAAGCAATCGATGCCGGTACGGAACAACCAGCCCCACAACCGCACCGGCCCGCCGGCGTGGTCACCCCGCGAGGCCCGCGCCCCTTGCGGCATCCCCGCGGCCGCCGGGCCGAATGCGGTGCTCTCGACCTTTGTGGACCTTGGTCGATCGGCGACCGTTTGCGGTGGTCATCGTTGCAAGATCGGGCGAGGTGGCCGAGTGCGGGTGGATCTTGGTGCGTCGGCAACCGTACGCGGTGGCTGGATCACCAAGATCGACGTGTGGGGTGCGGGTTCAGCGGTAGGCGGCGTGGCCGGTGAGGGTTTGGCCGATCACCAGGGTGTGGATCTCGGAGGTGCCCTCGTAAGTCAGCACCGATTCCAGGTTGTTGGCGTGGCGTAGCGGTGAGTAGTCGAGGGTGATGCCGCTGCCGCCGAGGATGGTGCGGCATTCGCGGGCGATGGCCAGGGCGCGGCGGACATTGTTGAGTTTGCCGACGCTGATCTGGTGGGGTTTGAGGGTTCCGGCGTCCTTCAGGCGGCCCAGATGCAGGGCCAGCAGGGCCGCGGTGTTCAAGTCGACCGCCATGTCGGCGAGTTTGCCCTGGGTGAGCTGGAAGGCGGCGATCGGTTTGCCGAACTGGATCCGGGAGTTCGCGTAGCCGATCGTGGTGCGCAGGCTGTCCAGGGCGGCGCCGGTGGAGCCGAAGACGATACCGAAGCGGGCCTCGGACAGGCAGCTCAGCGGGGCGCCCAAGCCCTTCGCGTGGGGGAGCTGTGCTGCGGCGGGCAGGCGCACGCCGTCCAGGGACAACTCGCCGGTGATCGACGCGCGTAGCGAGAGTTTGCGTTTGATGGTGCGGGTGGTGAATCCGGGGGTGTCGCGGGGGACCAGGAAGCCGCGGATGCCGTCGTCGGTCTGTGCCCAGACGGTGGCCACGTCGGCGATCGAGCCGTTGGTGATCCACATCTTGGTGCCGTCGAGGATCCAGTCGTCGCCGTCGCGAACCGCCCGGGTGCGCATGTTCGCCGGATCGCTGCCGAAATCGGGCTCGGTCAGGCCGAAGCACCCGATCGCCTCACCGGCGGCCATCCGGGGCAGCCACTCGGTCTTCTGCTCCTCCGAGCCGTACCGATGGATCGAGAACATCGCCAGGGAACCCTGCACCGACACGAAACTGCGCAGACCCGAGTCGCCGGCTTCCAGCTCCAGGCAGGCCAGACCGTACGCCACCGCGCTCGTCCCGGCGCACCCGTAACCGTCCAGGTGCATCCCGAGCACGCCCAGTCTCCCCAGCTCGGGGGCCAGCTCGCGGGGGAACGTGCCCTCCTCGAACCAGTCCGCCACGTGCGGGCGCACCTGCTCGGTGACGAACCGGGCCACCGTCTCGCGGATCTGCCGCTCCTCGTCGCTGAGCAGGCCGTCGAAGTCGAGCAGGTCCAGCGGATCAGTGAGCGCCATTCGTCGATTCTGCCACCGCGGGCCTCGTCAGCGTGCTCTCAGCCCGGTGTTCTAGCCTCATGATCATGACGGCCCCCACGCTGACCGACTTCATCGATCCGGCTGTCCGCAACTCCGTGACGGGGTTCCTGACGGCCGTGGAGAACGAGCTGCGCGTCGCCGTGGCCAGTCCGGACCCGCTGGTCGACGAGGTCGCCGCGTATCTGGTGCAGGCCGGGGGCAAACGGTTCCGCCCGCTGACCGTGGCGCTCTGCGCGCAGCTCGGCGACCCGGACCGGCCGGAGCTGCTGCCGTCAGCGGTGCTGATGGAGCTGACCCACCTGGCCACGCTCTACCACGACGACGTGATGGACGAGGCCTCACTGCGGCGTGGTGCGGCCAGTGCCAACTCCCGGTGGAGCAACAAACTCGCGGTGTACGTGGGCGACTACCTGCTGGCCCGGGCCGCCCAGATGGCCGCGGGGCTGGGTGAGGAGGCGGTCCGGCTGCAGGCCCGCACCCTGTCGCAGCTGGTCCGCGGGCAGCTGGCGGAGACCGTCGGCCCGCGCGGTACCGACCCGATCCGGTTCCACCTGCAGGCCGTCGAGGACAAGACGGCGTCGCTGATCGCCACTTCGGCCCGGTTCGGTGGCCTCTTCTCCGGCCTGCCCGCGCCGCACGTCGAGACGCTCGCCGAGTTCGGGACCGCGATCGGCATCGCCTTCCAGCTCTCCGACGACCTGCTGGACATCGCGTCCGAGTCGGAGCAGTCCGGCAAGACTCCCGGCACCGATCTGCGCGAAGGTGTGCCCACCCTGCCGATGTTGTACGCGCTGGCCGCCGACGACACCGGCGCCGACGTGCGGCGGCTGAAGGAGCTGCTGTCGT
>DATMVU010000358.1:0-7256 GCA_035562875.1 Actinoplanes sp.
GCCGAGACCGCGTATCCGTACACCACCGAGAATTACGACCACCTCGAGAACATCATGCTGTCCGACGCGCCCTGTGACGGGATCCCCGCCACGAAGAAGGGCCAGGCGCAGCAGTTCGCCGATGTGCAGACCACGGCGAAGAAGGCCGGCGCCATCGGTGTCTTCTACTGGGAACCCACCTGGACCGCGATCCCCCGCAACGGCTGGGACACCGAGGACATCGAGAACTCCGGTAACGCCTGGGAGAACATGGCGACCTTCGACGACAGCGGACGTATCAACCCCTTTGTCCGCTGGCTCCGTTAAATCCCCGTTTAAGGAGCAACAAATGAAGTTCAAGGCCGCCGTCACGGCAGCGATCCTCGCGATCGCCGTGATGGTCAACCCCGCCCCCGCACAGGCCGCCTCCCTCACCATGCTCGGCGGCGACGTGTCGTCGCTGCAGCGCACGCTCGATCTGGGCGGCAAGTACTACAACGCTTCGGGAACCGCGGCGAACCCCTACGACATCCTGAAGACGGCCGGGATGAACTACGCCCGGCTGCGTGTCTGGAACAACCCGGCGAGCGGCTACAACAACAAGGCCAAGGTGCTGCAGCAGGCCGCGGCGATCAAGGCCAAGGGCCTCAAGCTGATGGTCGACTTCCACTACTCGGACACCTGGGCCGACCCGGGCAAGCAGTACCCGCCGGCCGCCTGGAAGTCCTACTCGCTCAGCCAGTTGCAGACGGCCGTCTACAACTACACCTACGACGTCTGCACCAGCCTCAAGTCGGCGGGTCTCACCCCGGACAGCGTGCAGATCGGCAACGAGATCAACGTCGGCATGCTGTGGCCGCAGGGCCAGGTGGTGAACAACAACTTCGCGCCCCTGGCATCGCTGTTGAAACAGGGCTACAACGCGACGAAGGCCTGCAACAGCGGGACGCAGGTGCTGATCCACGTCGCTGACGCGGACAGCATGGCGAACGCGCGCTGGTTCTTCGACGGCATCAAGGCGCAGGGTGTGCAGTGGGACGTCAGCGCACTGTCGTACTACTGCATGTGGCACGGAACGCTGGCCAACCTCTACAACGTGATCACCGACGTGCGCACCCGGTACGGCAAGCCGGTGGTCATCGCGGAGACGGCGTACCAGTTCACCACCGCCGACGCCGACAGCGAGAAGAACTCGATCCCCGGCACGGTGCTCTGCGACGGCATCCCGGCCACCTCGGCCGGCCAGGCCCAGCAGTTCACCTGGACGCAGAACACCGCTCGCAACGCCGGCGCGATCGGCGTCTTCTACTGGGAACCCACCTGGTACGCGATCAAGGGCAACGGATGGGACCCGGCGAACATCAACGGCACCGGCGACGGCTGGGACAACATGGCCGTCTTCGACTGGGGCGGCAAGGTCAACCCCTACATCAAGTGGTCGGCGTGACGTCTCTCTAGCGGCCCGGTCCGGGTTCCTCCCGGGCCGGGCTCCTTTTCCGGTACGCCCGGCAGAACGCCCCCGTGGCTACGACGCGAGGTGGGCGGTCCGGCACCACCGACGGCGCGGCCGCCGGGCGTGAGCGGTCCGGCACCGGCTAGCCGGTCTGGATCGCCGCCCAGTCCAGTTCACCGGCGTAGTAGTCGCAGCCCACCTTCACCTGGTCGCAGTCGGCTTTGCCGCCGATCGACACCGGCCAGTCGTTGTCGATCCGGCCGACCCAGCCCTCGCGCCCGGCGGCCATCCGCCCGTCGATGCTGAGGTAGACGCCGGCCCGCAGCCGGGCGCAGCGCACCACGTGCCAGGCGCCGTCGTTGATCCGGTACGGCGCGATCAACTCGATGGTGCCCTTGGACCCGCGGAACGTACAGGTCATCCGCCCGTTCGGGATCTGCACCTTCCAGTTCCCGCCGGTCACTGTCGCCTGGCCCTTCTGAATGATGTTGCCGAACTTGTGGGTGGTCTTGAGCCGGAGTGCCACCACGAAGTCCCGCTCCCCCGGGTCAAGATCCGTATGGTCGGGAACGCTGACCAGATGGCCCGGACGGGTCGGCGGAGTGTCCGGTTCCAGCCGCTCGAAGTGGTATCCGGCGGTCGTGCCGTCGAACACACCGACTCCCACCTCGTGACCGATTCGCCCGTGATGCCCCCGACCGCTGCCGTCCACCATCCAGGTGCTTCCGGCCGGTTCGTCCATCGCCCAGACCGCCGCCGTGGTTAGCGATAACGCCTCCGCGGGTGTCGCGAACGAGGAGAATAAACAGCTCAGAACGGTTGATGCAGCAACTGCACGCCGGAAACCCATGGCTAGTCCTCGAAGTGTCGGAGAGGGGGACCAAATGAGCTTAATGCGAGGCTTGTCCTGTTACCCGCCATGCACCGTGCGTGTTTGCGCAGCAACCATCTCCGCTCTCGCAGACTGCCCGGCGGGCTTGGTAGCATCCGCCGATCATGGCCAGCGCTCCGGCCACCCCCCTGCACGACAACCCGGCCGGGTGCCTGTCTCACCCCTGTAGATAAGGATCGTGTCGTAGTGCTTCTCAATGGGACGGACAGTCAGACCTCGGAGCATTCGGTGATCGCGCCCAACCCCGGCCTGCCGAACCAGGCCCTGCAGGTCCTGGCCCTGGCTCAGCGCACCGCCGAGGAACACGTGGCGAGCGCCCAGCACCACGCGGACAAGATCCGCACGGACGCCCTCGCCGCGGCCGAGCAGATCGCCCGGGACGCGCAGGCGCACGCCAACAACGTGCGCCGGGAGGCCGACCGGGTGCTGGCCGAGGCCCGTGCCGGTGCCGAGCAGATGGCCCGGGACGCGCAGGCCCGTGCCGAGGAGGCCCGTCGCACCGCGGAGAAGATCGTGGCCGACGCCCGGTCCCGGGCCGAGACCATCGGCGCCGACGCGCACGCCGGTGCCGAGCAGCTCAAGCACCAGGCCCAGCAGCGGTACGACGACGTGGTCGGCAGCCTCGGTGCCAAGCGGGAGGCGCTGCAGCAGCAGATCGAGGCCCTGGAGCAGTTCGACCGCGAGTACCGTGGCCGGCTCACCGGGTTCATGCAGAGCCAGCTCCGCGCCCTCTGGGTGGACGCGCCGCAGATGAACGAGTACGTCGAGGAGGAGCCGGTCGCCGAGGTGATCGAGGCCGCTCCGGTCCAGTCCCGCCACGCGCAGGCCGAGAACGCCGACGACGAGCAGGACGGGGACGAGGAACAGCAGCAGGACGAGAAGTAGGTCAGAACACCCGGGTCCCGTCCACCCAGGTCGACACGACCCGGGTGGACGCGATCTCCGTGACCGGCTCCGCGAACGGGTCCCGGTCCACCAGCACCAGGTCGGCCCGGTGGCCGGCACGGATCGTTCCGGTGTCGTCGAGCCGGTTCACGTACGCCGAACCCGCCGTGTAGGCGGCCAGGGCGGTGGCCAGCCCGAGGCGCTGCTCCGGCAGGAACGCCTCGTACTCAGCACCGTGGTGCACCCGGTTCACCGCGACGTGGATCGCCTGCCACGGGTCCGGGGTGCTGACCGGCCAGTCGCTGCCGGCCGCCAGGTGCGCCCCGGAGCGCCACAGGTCACCGAACGGGTACTGCCGGCCGGCGAGTGACCCGCCCAGGAACGGGATGGTCAGCTCGTCCATCTGCGGTTCGTGCGACGCCCAGTAGGTCTGCAGGTTCGCCGTCGCGCCCAGCCGCCGGAACCGCGGCACGTCGTCCGGGTGCACCACCTGCAGGTGGGCCAGGTGCGGCCGGGTGTCCCGGAATCCGTTGGCGGCCCGGGCCGCCGCCACCGCGTCCAGCCCGTCGCGCACCGCCCGGTCGCCGAGGGCGTGGAAGTGGGTCTGGAACCCGTGCGCGTCGAGCGCCGTCACGTAGCCGGGCAGGTCCGCCGGGTCGATGAAGGACAGTCCCCGGTTGGCGGTGACACAGCCGCACCCGTCCCGGTACGGCTCGGTCATCGCGGCGGTGAAGTTCTCCGCCACCCCGTCCAGCATCAGTTTCACACTGTCGCAGCGCAGCCGGCCCACGGTGAACCGGTCCCGGTTCGCCAGCAGGTCCGGGATCTGCTCGGCACCCCGGTCCCGGTCCCACCAGAGCGCGCCGATCACCGTCGCGGTCAGCCAGCCCTGCCCGGCGGCGGCCAGGTAGGCGTCGGCCACGTCCGGATAGCCGTTGGTGGCGCACACCATCGCGTCCTGCCAGGCGGTGATCCCGAGCGAGTGCAGCAGTGTCTGCGCGCGCCGCAGCCCGGCGATCCGGTCGGCGGTGGTCACCTCCGGCAGCAGGTGCTCGACCAGCTCCATCGCGCCCTCCTGCAACGCGCCGGCCGGTGAGCCGTCGGCGGCCCGGTCGATCCGCCCGTGCGCCGGGTCCGGGGTGTCCGCAGTGATCCCGGCCAGCTCCAGGGCCCGGCTGTTCACCCAGGCGCCGTGATGGTCCCGGTTGATCAGGTAGACCGGCCGGTCCGGCACCACCCGGTCCAGCAGCTCACGCCCCGGCACCCCGCCCGGGAAGCTCTCCATCGACCAGCCGCCACCGCTGATCCACTCGGCGTCCGGGTGGGCCTCGGCGTAGGCGGCGACCCGGCGCAGGTACTCGTCCACGTCGGTGGTCTCGGTCAGGTCGCACTGGTTCAGCTCGACCCCGCCCATCACGGCGTGCACGTGGGCGTCCTGGAATCCGGGCAGCAGCAGCCGGCCGGCCAGGTCCACCACCTCGGTCCGCGGGCCGCGGAACTCCCGCAGATCGTCGCCGACCGCGATGATCCGGCCGGCCCGCACCGCCACCGAGGTGGCCGGCCCGGAACCGGCGCTGAACACCGGCCCACCGAGGAAGAGCAGGTCAGCGGGCGCAGCCGACATCGGCGTCTCCGATCTGTGCACGGGTGGCGAGGACCCCATTCAACCCCGTGCGGTTTGTCCGTCCACGCGCGGCACGTTTATGGTGAGCGGATGGCGTCGACCCTTGTCGATCTAGAGCATGCGTCGTTCCGGAACGAGGGGTTCTGCGCCGCTCTGGAGCTGGCCGTGGCTGCGGCACGCGAGCTGGAGCCGGCTCCCGGCCCACCGTCGCGGGACGCCGGCCTCGACGAGCGGGTGCAGCGCGACGCGATCGTGCGCCTGCGGTCCGGCGCGACACTCAACCCGGGGCTGCTGGCGCTGCTCGCCGACGGGCGGTTCGCCGAGCCCGCTGACGCCGAGGAGCCGGCCGGTGACGTCGGCCGCGCGCTCGCCGTGCCCGATCTGTTCTGCCTGGTGGCACCGCCCGGGACGGCCCGTACCCGAACCGTCCTGGAGATCGTCCGCGCGGCCACCGAACGGGGCGAGCGGGTGCTGCTCGCCGCCCCGGCGACCCCGTCGGTGGAGGCGATCGTCTCCCGGCTGCCGCCCGGTTCCACCGTGATCCACATCGATCAGGCCGGTTCCGGGCCGGGCAGCCTCAGCGCCGCGGCATCAGGGGTGCAGCAGCGGATCCTGTCCCGTTCGCAGGCCGCCGCCCGGGCGCTGGAACCGTGGCTGGGTGAGCCGTCCCCGGCGCTGGGCTGGCTGCGCCGGCTGACGACGGCCCTCGACGAGGCAGCCGAGGCGCGGGAGCGGGCCGGCCGGGCGGTGGCGTACCGGGACGCGACGGTGCGGGAGGCCCGGGTGCGGCTGGGTGCTGCGTTCCGGCAGGCGGCACTGGCCCGGGACGCCGCCCGGGAGACGGTCACCGCGACGTCCGCCGAGGTGGAGCGGCTGACCGCCGGGTTGCGACGGGCCGAGACCTCCCGGCTGCGCCGGTGGAGTGCGGGCGGGCTGCGGCGGCGGCTGAGCGATGCGGTGCGGGTCGCGGCGGCCGCCCGGTCGGCGTCCCACCGGACGATTGCGGCGTACGACGAGAGCGAACGCTCCCTGCACTCCGACGTCGAGCAGGACCCCACCGTCCGTGCGGCCGCCGACCGGGCCGCGTTCGCCGATCTGGCCGCGCTGCGGGCGCAGGAGTCAGCGGAGCGGTCCGCGCATCACCTGGCCCGGCTGCTGGACGGGGTGGGCGGGACACCGGAGTGGACCACCGACCCGGACGGCCTGGCCGGGTTCGCCGAGCACTGCCGCCAGATGGAGCCGGTGCTGCGGGGCCGGGCCGCACTGTTGCGGGAGTGGCGGCAGCGAACGGCCCGGCCGGCCCGGCAACTGCACAGCGAACTGCTGCGGTACGCCGACGTGGTGGCCTCGACCTGTCTCGGTTCCGGCCGGCCGGAACACGGTGACCTGGAGTTCGACCTGCTGGTACTGGAGGACGCGTCCCGGGTCGCCCTGCCGGCCGCGCTGGTTCCGATGGTGCGGGCGCGCCGGGCGGTGCTGGTCGGGGAGGTCCGGCGGCCGCCGCTGCGGGACACCGCAGTGGTGCGGGCCTGGGTGGCGGCGCGCTGCCCGGCGGGTGCCGACCCGGACGAGCTGACGGCGCTGCTGACCGGGAGTGTGTTCGAGCGGGTGGTGTCCCGGGCACCGGACCGGAACCGGGCGGTGACCGGCCGGTGATCGAGGCGGCACACCTTCCGCTGCGTGAGGTGATCCGGCGGGCGGGGGCACTGCCCGGGGTCCGGCCGATGCGGTTCGTGCCGCTGCTGCTGCCGATGTGGGCGGTCGAGGTGGCGGCCACGGTGCGGGAGTCACACGCGTACGACGTGTTCGACCGTTACCTGGCCCGGGCCCTGACCGAGACCGGGCTGACCGCTGCCGGGGAGCTGGCCGTCTTCTTCGGGGTGGAGCCGGTGCTGGTGGAGCGGACCGCCCGGTTCCTGGAGCGGATCGGGCACGTGCGGCGGGTGGGCGGGCGGCTGGAGCTGACCGGGCTGGGCCGCCGGTCGGTCGCGGACGGGCGGCGGCACCTGCTGGTCCCGGGCCGCCGGATGACGCTGCGGTTCGACGGGAGCCGGGCCGAACCGGTGCCGTTCGGGCACGCCACGCACTCGGTGTGGCTGGACCGGCCGGCTCTGACACTCCCGGACGGGACCGAGTTCACCCCGGCCGGGGAACCGTCCGGGCTGCCCAGGGACGCGGTGGATCGGCTTCTCGCGCGGGAGGACCTGGCCGACTTCACCGGGCCGGCGGTGCCGGTGGAGGTGGCGTCGCCGCAGGTCCGGCCGGTGTGGCTGCCGGTCTACCTGGTGGAGTGCGAGGACGACCCGGTGGTGTTCGGCTGGGCGGTGGACGGACCCGATCCGTACCTTTTGCGGGTTTATCTGGATCACACTGGGTAGTCGAAGCTTTAGCCATTCGCAGTGTGGGGACCACCACGGTCCCTC
>DATMVU010000359.1:0-3173 GCA_035562875.1 Actinoplanes sp.
GGTCAGATCGCTGCCGAGGGTGTCGATGAAGGTGGACTTGCCGGCGCCGGGTACCCCGCTGATCCCGATCCGGTGCGACCGCCCGGAGTCGGGGGTGAGGTCGGCGAGCAGTTCCTGAGCCAGATCCTGATGGTCGGGACGGGTGGACTCGATCAGGGTGATGGCCCGGGCGACCCAGGCCGGGGTGCGAGCCCGCACCCCGGCGGCGATGTCAGCCGGGTTCATGCCGGCACCTCCGCTGTGCTCCGGCGCCGGCATGAATTTCAGCTGTGCTCGATGATTCGCTCGCAAGCTCGCTCATGCCGGGTGGCCGAGCCGGGCGGACAGTTCGGTGAGCAGGCCGATGGCGGCGTCGGCGAGGACCGTCCCGGGCGGGAAGATCGCGGCGGCCCCGGCAGCCTTCAACGCGTCATGATCCTGGGGCGGGATCACCCCACCCACGATGATCATGATGTCCGGACGGCCCTGCGCAGCGAGTTCGTCACGCAGTGCGGGCACCAGCGTGAGGTGACCGGCGGCGAGGGAGTTGACGCCGACCAGGTGCACGTCGGCTTCGACGGCCTGCCGGGCCACCTCGGCCGGGGTGGCGAACAGCGGGCCGACGTCCACGTCGAAACCGAGGTCGGCGAAGGCGGTGGCGATCACCTTCTGCCCGCGGTCGTGACCGTCCTGGCCCATCTTGGCGACCAGGATCCGGGGCTGGCGTCCCTCCGCCTCGGCGAACGCGGCGGTGGCCGACCGGGCCAGTTCGATGTTGGTCACGTCGCCGGCCTCCTTGCGATAGACCCCGGAGATGGTACGAATCCGCGCGACGTGCCGCCCGTACACGGTCTCCAACGCCTCGGAGATCTCCCCCACCGTCGCCTTGGCCCGGGCCGCGTCGACTGCCAGGGCGAGCAGGTTTCCGGTGCCGTCGGCGGCGGCGCGGGTGAGAGCGGCCAGTGCGGACGAGCACTCCGCCGCGGAACGCTCGGCGCGCAGCAGGCGTAGCCGCTCGACCTGACCCCCACGTACCGCCGCGTTGTCGATCTGCAGAACGTCGATCGGCTCGTCCGCGTCGGGGCGGTACTTGTTGACCCCGATGACCGTCTGCCGGCCGGAGTCGATCCGGGCCTGGACGCGGGCGGCGGCCTCCTCCACCCGCAGTTTGGGGATGCCCTCGGCGATCGCGCGGGCCATCCCGCCGGCCGCCTCCACCTCGGCGAGGTGCTCCCGGGCGCGGGCGGCCAGTTCGCGGGTGAGGTGTTCGACGTAGGCGCTGCCGCCCCACGGGTCGATCGCCCGGGTGGTGCCGGACTCCTGCTGGAGCAGCAGCTGGGTGTTGCGGGCGATCCGGGCGGAGAAGTCGGTGGGCAGGGCGAGGGCCTCGTCGAGGGCGTTGGTGTGCAGGGACTGGGTGTGCCCCTGGGTGGCGGCCATCGCCTCGACGCAGGTGCGCATCACGTTGTTGTAGACGTCCTGGGCGGTCAGCGACCAGCCGGAGGTCTGGCAGTGTGCGCGCAGGCTCGTCGACCGCGGGTCCTTCGGGCTGAACCGTCCGACGAGTTCGGCCCAGAGCAGCCGGCCGGCCCGGAGTTTGGCGACCTCCATGAAGAAGTTCATGCCGACGCCCCAGAAGAACGACAGCCGGGGTGCGAACGCGTCGATGTCGAGTCCGGCCTTCTGCCCGGCGCGCAGGTATTCGACGCCGTCGGCGAGGGTGTAGGCGAGTTCCAGGTCTGCGGACGCACCCGCCTCCTGGAGGTGGTAGCCGGAGATGGAGATCGAGTTGAAGCGGGGCATCCGCTGCGAGGTGAACGCGAAGATGTCCGAGATGATCCGCATCGACGGCGCCGGCGGATAGATGTAGGTGTTGCGGACCATGAACTCCTTGAGGATGTCGTTCTGGATCGTGCCGGACAGTTTCTCC
Organism: Actinoplanes sp.; assembly: GCA_035562875.1. Classification (GTDB taxonomy): domain Bacteria; phylum Actinomycetota; class Actinomycetes; order Mycobacteriales; family Micromonosporaceae; genus Actinoplanes. The sequence continues at coordinate 1,910 of DATMVU010000359.1, forward strand.
GGCGGGACACCCTGCTCCTCGGCGGCGACGATGTAGAGGGCGAGGATCGGCAGGACCGCGCCGTTCATCGTCATCGACACGCTCATCCGATCGAGGGGGATGCCCTCGAACAGGCGGCGCATGTCGAGGATGGAGTCGATGGCCACCCCGGCCATGCCGACGTCGCCGGTCACGCGCGGGTGGTCGGAGTCGTAGCCGCGGTGGGTGGGCAGGTCGAACGCCACCGACAGGCCCTTCTGCCCGGCGGCCAGGTTACGGCGGTAGAAGGCGTTCGACTCCTCGGCGGTGGAGAAGCCGGCGTACTGGCGGATGGTCCACGGCTGGTTGACGTACATGGTGGGGTAGGGGCCGCGCAGATAGGGCGCGATGCCGGGGAGGTCGTCGCCAACGTCAAGATCACCAAATTGCGGCGGTACGACGATGCCCTCAGGCGTGTGCCACGGCTGAGTATTCGTCCGGTTTGACGGTATATAGAGCGAACTAAGCTCTGCCTCGGAGAAGTCAGGAATCACTGCGGCACCCCCAGATCATCGAGTACGCCGGTCAGAAACGCGACGGCATCCCCGGGCCCCGCGACCAGCACCCGTTTCGCACCGGCCTCGTACAGCTCGGCGACCACGGCATCAGGCTCGGGCCCGCACACGCACACCACCCCGAGTGGCCCGTCCCCACGTTCGGTGGTGACGGCGATGCCCCCGGCCGCGAACAGGTTCGTCGCGAACGTGACCTGAGCGCCGTACGCAGCCGGCGAACCGACGGTGACCAGCAGAACCGTCGGCCGGTGTCCGGCACTGCGGTCCCGCAGCCGCTCGAAGTCCTCCGCGTAGTGATGCCGGGGCAGTCCACCCCCGGCCGGCTCCACCGCGGGCCGCCGTCGCAGGGGCTTCTCGTCCAGATCCGGGAACGAGCTGACCCCGGTGATCGGATCCCGCCGGTGAGCGATGTTCCGCCGGCGCTCCTGCCAGGTCGTGCCGAGCCGTCCGGCGACCAGTCCACCGTCCAGGGCGGCGGCGAATCCACCGGCCCGTTCGATGCCGGTGAACGCGTCCCACGCAGCGCCGGCCAGTTCGCTGGTGTACCGCTCGACGTACCAGGACCCGGCCGCCGGATCGACGACCTTCGCCACGTGCGCCTCTTCGAGCAGCAGGAGCTGGGTGTTGCGGGCCAGCCGCAGAGCGAAGGCGTCAGGCTGCCCGATCCGGTGGTCGAACGGCAGCACCGTCACCGCGTCGGCCCCGCCCACTCCGGCGGCGAACGCGGCGAC
>DATMVU010000360.1:0-2894 GCA_035562875.1 Actinoplanes sp.
CCGAGGTCGCCTACCGCGACCTCGGCGAGTACGTCGCCTACGGCACCGTCGACCGCGCCGCCGACGACGACGGCTGGTGGCACTGGATGACCGCGACCGACGGCCGGATCGCGTCGCTGCGCCCGGACAACGCGGGCACCGCCCGGGCGGCGCTGGGTTTCCTCGCCCCGCCGATGGGCCTGAACCGCCTCGACACCGCCACCCAGCTGCGCGTCCTGCGGGAACGGTTCGCCGGTGTGGGCTGGAAGGTGCCGCGCATCCTGGACGGTTTCGCCGCCCGGCCGCGGGAGTTCTACTTCGAACGCGCCGAGCAGGTCTTCGTACCGCGCTGGTCGCATGGCCGGGTCGCGGTCGTCGGCGACGCCGCCTGGGGCGGTCCGACCGGCATGGGTACCACGCTGGCGCTGCTCGGCGCGCACGTGCTGGCCGGTGAGCTGGCCAGGGCACCGCACGACCCGCTTGCCGCGCTGCGAGCCTACGAGACGTTGCTGCGCTCCTACGTGACGAAGACGCAGCGGCTGCCGCCGGGTGTGCCAGCGGTCGCGCTGCCGAGGACGCGCCGTGGCCTCACCATGTTGCACGGCCTGCACCGGCTCGCCGCCACCCGCGCGTTCCGCCGCCTCGCGGACCGCGCGCCGGCCCCGATCGACCTCCCGGCCTACCCACTCTGAGTCTGCTCAGGCGATCAGGGCGCCACCGTGCGACGGGGCCTTCCATAAGGAGGGCCCCGTTTCTCACGCCGGTGGGGGTGCTCGTAAGAACCGTGCCACCGCATCCGAACAGCGGTGATCATATCTGCTCGACGTAGCCGGCGGCGATGTCCTCAGGTGGGTTGATGTAGCGCTGGGATCGGTGGCCGAGTCTGCGCTCAAGCTCGCAGGCGTCGCTGCCGGTGGCCTCGGCGAGGGTGAAGGCGCGAGCTGCTGAATACGCCACCCATCGACCAACTGCAGCCGAGCCGCGGCTGGCACCGATCCGGCCAACACCACTCGCGATCACCTTCCGTCACTCGCATCCAACGCGTGGATCCCGCATCGGATCGCGACCTCGGCCGCGTTTGGGCAGGTCGCCATCGGAATTGTGACAGCAAGAATCGATCAGCGGATCGCCCGCTACAGTCGCCCCGGCCCCTTGGCGACCCGAACATCACCTGTTCAGAAGAGGCCGAGCCGGACGGGCAGTGGCGGGCGCAGGTGGTGGAGCGGTTCAGCCTGGACAAGATCTCCCGCCACTGGCCGGACATTCTGCGGATGGTCTGCTCGATCCACACCCGCACCGTCTCGGCGCACGATGTGATCCGGATGCTGCAGCGTGACGGCCGGCCCACCCAGCTCGGTGAGGCGTTCGGCATGTACGGGCGGATCTTCAAGACCCGGCACGTGCTCACCCTCGTCGACGATCCCGCGTATCGGCGAGAGATGGAGGGGATGCGTAACCTCAACGAGGGCCGTCACGACCTGGCCCGGCACCTGTTCCACGGCCGCAAGGGCGAACTGTACCGGGCGTACAGAGACGGGCAGGAGGACCAGCTGGGCGCGCTGGGCCTCGTACTGAACTGCGTCACTTTATGGAATACCGCCTATCTGGATCGGGCGTTGGCCCAGCTACGTGCGCAGGGCTGCCCGGTCCTGGACGAGGACGTGGCCCGGTTGTCGGCCTATACGCGCCGGCACATCAACGTTCACGGCCACTATTCGTTTCGGCTGCCGGACCTCGGTGGCGCCTGGCGGCCGCTGCGTGATCCCGACCAGAGCGACCCCGATGAGCAGAACTGATCGGCACGGCGCAGCGGCGGACGTAGCGGGTCAGCGCGCGGTGAGGTGGGTGGGATCGCGTCGGAACACCGCGCGTGCAACTTCAGGGGATGATCACGTCTGGTCGGTGAGGATGTCGGGGCGGCGGGTTCCCAGCCAGGCCAGCAGAGCTTTCGCCTGGGCCCGCTGGAAGTCCCGGACGGCCGGTGCAGCTGGCGGCGGTGGCAGCAGGGAACGACTGACGAAGTAGCCGGCACCGGCGATCAGGATCGTGTCCAGGTCCTCCCGGTCGGCGTCACAGGTCAGCGGGTGCTCGTCGAGCAGTTGTTCGACGTCGACGCCGTGCATCGCGAGGCTTGGGGTCATCAGGACCAGATCGAACCAGCCGGCACCGGTGCACGCGTTGGGCCAGTCGACGATCCGGACCCCGTTGGCCGCCAGGATCATGTTGTCCAGCCGCAGGTCACCGTGGACCAGGGTGGTTCCGTCGGCGGCGTCCGTCCAGCGTTTCTCCCGGGCAGCGAGTACGTCGATCGAGGCGCCGGCGAGCTCCGGGTAGGCGGCGACGACCGCTGTCCACGAGGCGGCGCCGGCGATGTCGCGCCAGCCGGTGAAGTCCTCGGCGAACTCGTCGACGAGCCGGGGCAGGCCCGGCGGTCCGGGCGTCTCCCCCAACGCGGCCACCGCCGTCATCACCGGGTCGAGGTCGGCGATGTCCGGGGTACGACCGTCGACGTGCTCGAACAGCATGACGATCCAGGTCCCGTCGTCGTGCCACCAGAGCAGGCGAGGGCTCGGCGTCTGCGGCGGCAGCGCCTCGGCGATCCGGGCCTCCCGCAGATAGGCCCCGGCGACCTCGGACGTGTGCCGGGCGATCGCCTTCACGAAGAACCGGGCGCCCGACTCACCGGCCACGGTCGACGCCACACCGGGGGTGAACCCGCCGGATGCGCTGGCGATCTCGTGCAGCGGGGTGGACACGGCCTGCTCGGCGCGGTTCCGGAGGGAACCCGGGATATCGGACCAGCGCAGCCGTGTCAGGTTCATGCCGTGGCACGCTACCGCCGGGCTCCCCCTACAGGCACCGCAATTAAGGGTGCAGCAAGGTACGGCGGAGACCGGCAATAGGCGGGGAGCGGG
>DATMVU010000361.1:0-8295 GCA_035562875.1 Actinoplanes sp.
GGCTCGTCGGCGAGCGGATCACTGCCGGCACCACAGGCGCCGAGCGACAGAGACAGGGCGAGACCGGCGAACGCGGCGGTTATGCGTTTCATGACAGACCTTTCAGTCCGGGAGAGACGATCCAGCGCTGGATCAGGGCGAGAAACAGATCGACGAGGACGGCCACGGCGGCGACCACGATGGCGCCGGCCAGGACCCGGGAGTAGTCGTTGACGGCCAGGCCGTCGATGAGCAACCGGCCCAGCCCGCCGAGCCCGACCGCGGCGGCCACCGTCGCGGTCGCGACCACCTGCAGGGCGGCGTTGCGGAACCCGCTCATCATCACCGGCAGCGCCATCGGCAGCTCGACCTTGGTGAGTACCTCCCACGGCCGCATGCCCATGCCCTTGGCGGCGTCGACGACCCGGTGGTCCAGGTTCCGCATCCCGGCGTACGAGGAGGTCAGGATCGGTGGGATCACCAGCACGGTCAACGCGATCAGCACCGGCAGCAGGCCCAGCCCGAGCAGGGTGACCATCAGCATCAGCAACCCCAGCGTGGGCAGTGACCGGCCGGCGTTGCCGATGTTGATGGCGAGGAACGAGCCCTTGCCGGTGTGCCCGATGTACAGGCCGACCGGCAGGGCGATGACCGTGCCGATGAGCAGGGCCAGGGCGACGTAACCGAGATGGGACAGGATGAGCGTGGGAATGGTGCCGGGCTCACCGAACGCCCAGTGTGCCGGGTCGAACAGGTAGGAGAGGTTCATGCGGCACGCGTCCACGGGGTGATCGCCCGCTGCACGAGCACGATGATCAGGTCAGCGATCCCGGCGAGCAGCACCGACAGGATGATGCCGATCAGGATCGGTTCCATGTAGAAGAGCTGGAAGCCGCGGGTGAACAGCTGGCCCAGGCCACCGATGCCGATCAGCGAACCGACACTGACCAGGCTGATGTTGGAGACGGTGGCGACCCGCAGACCGGCCAGGATCACCGGGAGCGCGATCGGCAGCTCGACCTCGATCAGGCGCCGCAGCCGGCGGTAGCCCATCGCGGTCGCGGCCTGCACCACCAGCGCGTCGACCGAGCGCAGGCCGTCGGCGACGGTGCGGGCCAGCAGCGCGACGGTGTAGACGGTCAGCGCGACCACGATGTTGACCGGCGACAGCACCTTGGTGCCGAGCAGGACCGGCAGGAAGACGAAGAGCGCCAGGGACGGGATCGAGTAGAGGATCCCGAACGTGTTGATCAGCGGGTGGTAGAGCCGCGGGAACCGGACGGCGAGGTAGCCGAGCGGCAGCGCGATCACGAACCCGAACAGGATCGGCAGCAGGGCGAGATAGAGGTGCTCCTGCAGCGCCTGCCAGACGATCGTGGAGTTGTTCCGCAGATACTCGATCATGAGCGGCGACTCACCAGATGATCGGCCAGGTCGTGGTGGCTGACCAGGCCGTCGGCGGCGCCGGCGGCGTCCACCCGGACCGCGATCCCGACCGGGGAGCTGATCACCAGGTCGGTGACGGTGCGCAACGAGTCGCTCTTGGTGAAGGTGCCGTTGACGGGCTTGCCCCCGGGCCAGCCGAGCGGCTTCCCGTCGGCGTCCCGTTCGAGCCCCTCGACCGGGCGCACCGGCAGTGCCGAGGCATCATCGAAGGACAAACCCCGCAATCCACGATCTTTCCCGACAAATCCGGATACGAAGTCGTCTGCCGGATTTGTCACTAGATCTCGGGGCGTGCCGAACTGCGCCAGATGACCACCCTCCCGCAGCACCGCCACCCGGTCGCCCAGCTTCAGCGCCTCGTCGATGTCGTGGGTGACCATCACGATCGTCTTGCCCAGTTCCTGCTGCAACCGCAGGAACTCGTCGTGCAACTGCAGCCGCACCACCGGGTCGACGGCACTGAACGGCTCGTCCATCAGCATGATCGGCGGGTCTGCGGCGAGCGCCCGGGCCACCCCGACCCGCTGCTGCTGCCCGCCGGAGAGCTGCGCCGGATAACGCTTGGCGAACTCCTCGGACAACCCGACCCGCTCCAGCAGCGCCAGAGCCTTGGCCCGGGCCGCCCGCCGGGTCTCGCCGACGAGCACCGGCACGGTGGCGACGTTGTCCAGCACGGTCCGGTGCGGGAACAGCCCGGCGTGCTGGATCACGTAGCCGATCCCCCGCCGGAGCAACGCCGCGTCCTTGGCGGTCACGTCCTCACCGTCGATCAGGATGCGTCCCGAGGTGGGGTCGATCATCCGGTTGATCATCCGCAGGGACGTGGTCTTCCCACAGCCGGAGGGCCCGACCAATACCGTCATCTTGCCGGTGGGCAACTCCATGCTGAGGTGATCCACCGCCGTACTGCCGCCGGGATAGATCTTGACGACGTCCTCGAATGTGATCATCGTACTCCTGGTTGATCTTCCGAATACCACTATTCATACTCGCTAAGTAGTGAATAGCGTGTCAACACTGGGGGGCTCTCGTGCAGGTCCGGCTCGACGGCGCCTCCCTGACGATCCCAGACCTGGCCGCTATCGCATCCGGAGCGGCAGGTATCACCCTCGACCCGGCCGCCCTCGTCCTGGTCGACGAACGGCACACCACCCTCGGCGAGGCCCGCGCCCGCGGAGCCGTCTACGGTGCCAACACCGGCGTCGGCGCCAACCGGCACGAACAGGCCGACCCCGAGGAGCATGCCCTGCGACTGTTGCGCAGTCATTGCGCCGGGGTGGGACCCGAGGAGGACGACGTCACCGCGCGCGCCACGATGGCCGTACGACTCAATCAGATTCTGGCAGGTGGATCCGGAATCTCGCGCCAGGTCGCCGAAGCCCTGGCCACCGCCCTCGCCGACGGCGCGGTACCGACCATCCACCGGTGGGGCGGCATCGGCACCGCCGACCTGTCGCCGCTCGCCGAACTCGCGCTCACCCTGGCCGGCGTCCGGCCCTGGCGGCACGGCGCGGTCCCGGAGGTCGGCATCAGCCCCACCGACGCGCTGCCGATGATCAGCTCCAGCGCGCTCACCGTCGCCACCTCCGCACTCGCCCTCGACCAGGTGCACAGCCAGCTGCGCGCCTCGACACTGGTGGCCGCCCTGTCGTTCCTGGCCCTGCGCGGCAACGCGGAGGCCTACGATCCGGCCAGCCACGCCGGCCGCGCCCACCCGCACCAGGTCGCCGTCGCCGCCACCCTGCACACGATGGTGTCCGATTCCGGTCCCTCGCCGCGGATCCAGGACCCGTTCGGGCTGCGGGTCGTGCCGCAGGTGACCGCACCCGCGCTGCAGTCCGCCGAGACGCTCACCACGATCGTCACCGCCGAGATCAACGCCGCCGCCGAGAACCCCCTGGTCACCGCGGACGGCGTCCGGCACCACGGCCAGTTCCACACCGCGACGCTGGCCGCCGGTCTGGACGCGGTCCGCGGCGCCTACCTGCCGGTCCTGTCGCTGTCCGCGGCCCGCCTCGGCCTGCTGATGCGCCCCGACATGACCGGCCTGCGCGCCTTCCTGGCCGCCGGCCCACCCGGCAGCTCCGGCCTGATGATCACCGAATACGTGGTCCAGGACCTGCTCGCCGAACTGCGCACCGCCGTCCAGCCGACCGCCTCCGGCACCCTGTCGATCTCCCTCGGCATGGAGGAACACGCCAGCTTCGCCACCCAGGGCGCCCGCAGCCTGCGCCTGATGACACAGATCGCCCCCACGATGATCGCCGCCGAACTGCTCACCGCCGTCCGCGCCCTGCGCCTCGCCCCCGACCGGCTCACCGGCGGCCTCGCCCGCGAAGCCTTCCACCTGGCCGACCAGGCCCTCGACGACGACGTCAGCGACCGGCCCCTCGACGAGGACCTCAACACCGCGGCCCACTTGCTGCCATCCCTGGCCGGGCTTCTCTAACCACGATTTCGTACGCCTACCGACAGCCCCGTCCCCTACAGCGCGAGACGCTGCCCGGTCCGGGCCACCCCGCGACCGCCGGGCTGATGCGATGGTCACCGCCACTCGTGCTCCAGAATCGACATCCGCACCGCGTCCACCCACACGCCGTCGTCGAGCAGCACCTCACGGTCCACACCCTCACAGCGGAAGCCGGCCTTCTCGTACACCCGCCGGGCCCGGGGGTTGAAGGTGTAGGCGTACAGATGGATCCGGTGCAGTCCCAGATCGGTGAAGCCGTGCCCGACGATCAACCGGACGGCCTCGGTGCCCAGCCCGCGATCCCGGCCCGCGGGACCGATCAGGGTCCGGAAGTTGCAGCTCCGGTTGCGCTCGTCCCACTCGTTGAGCACCACCTCACCGACCAGTTCACCGCTGATCCGGTCCACCACGGCCAGGTCCAGACGGTCGTCGGCACAGATCCGCTGGGCGTAGATCTGCTCCAGTTCGGCGTCGGTGAAACTCTCGCCGGCACTCCCGGTCAACCGCTGCACCTCCGGGTCCTCGATGATCCTCGCGATCAGCGCGGAGTCACCGGGCGCGAACGGCCGCAGGATCACCCGCTCACCGCGCAGCACCGGTTTCCGGGCGAAGTCGACCTCCATTCAGCCGATCTTTCAACAGCCTCGCAACCCTCGCAACGCGAATACCCCCTTCCCCGCAGTGACATGTGACGATCGGCTCTTTTATCCGCTGGCCGGCCGGCGAACTTTTATCAACCGGCCCTTATCAACCAGCCCTTATCAACCGGTCGGCTGACGATCGGATCGTCTGTCAACCGGCCGGCTCCGGCCGCCATCCGCTCCGTCGCCCTCACTCGCCGTCCGGCTCCCGGCCCAGCAGCAGGATCTCGGTGAGCGCGTCCGCACCCGCCCGGCACCTCACGCCGGGGCGGACGGTGCCCCCGGCGCCAACCTCCCCGGCCCGTCCGGTCCCGCTGTTCAAGGTCGGAACTCCACGTGCGTGACGGTGGCCGTACCGACCGGTGGGGTTCCTTCGTGCATCGTGATCCGGTCGCCCGGCCGCAGGTGGCGCCAGGCCTCCGGGTCGAGCGGGGCGAGCCTGATCGGCCCGGTCGCGCCCGGCTCCAGCGGAACCCCGCCCTCGGTCCAGACCCGGGCTATGCACAGCCCGGGTCCGATGTTCCACAGTGGTCGCAGGAGCCCGCCGCCCAGGATCGCGGTCCGGCGGGCACCCGGCTGCCCCGGGCCGAGCAGCCGGAGCTCTGCCCGGATGACGCCACGCCGGGTCTCCGCCGCCCGCCAGTGACACCACGCCTCGGAGCCGGGCAGATTCATCTCGGCCGCCGAGGCGGCGAGCAGATCCCAGAACACCGGTTCCGCGGAGTGGACGTCACCGAGACCGGTGAGGATGGCGTGCGCGATCTCGTACTCGCGGTGGTCGAGGTATTCGGCGGCGTCCGCCACGGTGGTCCCCGCCTCGTCCGCGACCTGACGGGGGACCATGGCCGCCGCCCGGCGCAGCGGGTCGGAGTCGTTCATGACCCGACAGTACAGGTTCCGCTGAATACAGTTGCTGATGTACTGTCGCCGGCATGGAGACGGTCACCCACGCCGAGGTCCTCGCCCGCTTCGGCCACGCACTGTCGGATGCCACCCGGACCCGGCTGCTGCTCGCCCTGCGCGACGCACCCGGCTACCCGGCCGAGCTGGCCGACCTGCTCGGCGCAACCCGGCAGAACCTGTCCAACCACCTCGCCTGCCTGCGCGGCTGCGGCCTGGTGGTGGCCGTCCCCGAAGGCCGCCGCACCCGCTACGAACTGGCCGACACCCGCATCCGGCACGCCCTCGACGACCTGCTCGGCCTGGTCCTGGCCGTCGACCCGGCCGCCTGCCCCGACGCCACCGACAAGGACTGCTGCTGATGACCCTCCCCCTGATCCCACTCGCACCACCCGGGCCCGGGGCGCGGCGACGGGCCGTGCTCACCCGCCGGATCAGGGTTCTGGTCGGCGTGACCATCGGGTACAACGTGGTGGAGGCCGTGATCGCGATCAGCGCCGGGACCGCCGCGGACTCCACCGCACTGATCGGATTCGGGCTCGACTCGGTCATCGAGGTGTCGTCGGCGACCGCCGTCGCCTGGCAGTTCGCCGGGCGTGACCCCGCCGCCCGGGAGCGGACCGCTCTGCGGATCATCGCGGTGTCGTTCTTCGCGCTCGCCGCCTACGTCACCGTGGAGTCGGTTCGTGCCCTCTTCGGCGGCGCCGAAGCCGACCACTCAGGCATCGGCCTCGTGCTGGCGGCGGCCTCCCTGGCGATCATGCCGGGACTGTCCTGGGCCCAGCGCCGCGCCGGCCACGAACTCGGCTCCCGCACCGCTGTCGCCGACTCGAAACAGACACTGCTCTGCACGTACCTGTCCGCGGTCCTGCTCGTCGGTCTTGGCGTGAACAGCCTGTTCGGCTGGACCTGGGCCGACCCGGCCGCTGCCCTGGTGATCGCCGCGGTCGCACTCAAGGAGGGCCGCGACGCCTGGCGCGGCGACATCTGCTGCACCCCGGGCACCACCGGCACCGCACCACGATCCAGCAGGAGCCAGTGCACGCCGGAACCCGCCGGCGCCACGCCGCACCCGGCTGATGACTGCTGCGGGGCGGCCCGATGATCGCCGCGGCGGGCGCGCTGGCCCTGAATCTGACCGCGCTGGCACTGGCCTTCGGCTGGCGCAGTCTCGCCCAGTGGCGGGCCACCGGCGACACCGGCCTACGGCTGGACGCCGGACCGCCCGGCACGCTTCGCTGGTGGGCGAAGCTCCTGTTCGTCGCCGCCCTCGCGCTGGGTGTCGCCGGACCGGCCGCCGGGGTCGCCGGCCTGCCCCCGATCGGCGCACTCGACCATCGCTGGCTCCAGATCACCGGTCTGGGTATCGCGGTCCTGGGCATCGCCGCCGTACTCGCCGCCCAACTGGACATGGGCGCGTCCTGGCGCATCGGTGTCGACCCGTCCGAACACACCACCCTGGTCACCTGCGGCACCTTCGCCGTCTCGCGCAACCCGATCTTCACCGCGATGGCGTTCACCAGCACCGGCCTGACGCTTCTGGCCCCCAATCCCCTGGCCGTTCTCGCCACCGCGACGCTGATCGCCGCCCTGCAACTCCAGGTACGCCGGGTAGAGGAGCCCTATCTGATCCACACCCATGGAACCGCCTACACCACCTATGCGTCCCGGGCCGGCCGTTTCCTGCCCGGCGTCGGCCGCCTACGGAATCAGTGAGCCGCAAGCCCGCAACGCAGATCCGCAGTATTCCCCGGACGGCTGACCGCCCGCCGTCCCGGATCCTCGTCGCTGTGCCACCGTTTCGGTAGCCGATCCACCAAGGTCGCGGAGGGTGTGGACGGCAGGCAGCGCGTGGGAGGCGGCGGACGCCGGACGGGCGGGCCGCCTGGTGGCGGGGGCTGGGTGGCGGGTCAGGTGTCTCGGCGGAAGGCGCCGGTCGCCGCAGCCGTCAGGAGACCGGCGATCAGGCCCCAGAACGCTGAGCCCACGCCGAGCAACTGCACGCCGGAGGCTGTCGCCAGCAGGGTGACGACGGCGGCCTCGCGCCAGCGGTCGCCGCGTAGCGACGATGTCAGGGAGCTGCCGATGGTGCCGAGCAGCCCGATTCCGGCGATGGCCAGCACCAGGACCACCGGGAACGCCGTCAGCAGCGAGGTGATGGTGGCCCCGAGCACCGCCACCATCAGGTAGAACACGCCGGCCCACACGGCGGCCAGGTAGCGGCGCCGCGGGTCGGGGTGGGCTTGCGGGCCGGTGCAGATGGCTGCGGTGATGGCGGCCAGGTTGAGGCCGAACCCGCCGAACGGGGCGAGTACCAGGTTGGCCGTCCCGGTCCAGGTGATCAGTGGGGAGACCGGGACGTGGTAGCCGTCGTTGCGCAGGACCGCGACTCCGGGCAGGTTCTGCGACGCCATCGTCACCACGAACAGGGGCAGGGCCACACTGATGATCGCCTGCCAGGTGAACGACGGGGTGGTGAACACGGGTGCGGCCCAGGACAGCTGGACCAGTCCCGGACGGAATGTTCCGGACAGGGCGGCCACGAGGACGCCGGCCAGCAGGGCGGTCAGTACGGCGTACCGCGGAAGGATCTTGCGAAAGAGCAGGTAGGTGCCGAACATGACCAGGACCAGGAGCGGATCGTCGCCGGCTGAGGCGAACAGGCCGATGCCGAATTGGATCAGCACTCCGGCGAGCAGTGCGGACGCCAGCTCGACCGGCACCCGGTCCATGATCCGGCCGAACCAGCCGGTGACACCGGTCAGTGTGATCAGGGCGGCGGAGACGAGGAACGCGCCGATCGCCTCGTGCATGGTGAAGCCGGGCAGGCCGGTGACGAGCAGCGCGGCCCCGGGCGTG
>DATMVU010000362.1:0-12154 GCA_035562875.1 Actinoplanes sp.
ACGTGACGGCGACGCTGCCGTCCCGGTCCAGCACGATGTTCTCCGGCATCTGGCCGGCGGCCAGGTCGAAGTGCACGGCGACCCGGGCCCCCGAGATCGGTGGCGGGACGGCGCTCGCCGGTGTCCCGGCGGTCACGGCACCACCGAGCAGACCGGCGACGGCAGCGGTCACCAGGGTGCGGCGGCTGAGAGTGAGGTTCATCAGAGTGATCTCCCGTGGGAAGGATTGGGCCGTTCGAGACTGCGCCCCCTGCGCGGTACGGCGACAGACCTGCTCGTGGCTACCCCCTGCAGGGTCAGGCAACTACCGTGCCGTCGATGGATACTCGACGGCGTGAGCATCGACGACTGGCCGCTGGGTGACGTGCTGCAGGCGTGGCGGGCCCGGGTGACACCGGCGGACGCCGGACTGGCGACTTACGGTGACCGGCGCCGGGTCAGCGGCCTGCGCCGGGAGGAACTCGCCCTGCTGGCCGGGGTGAGCGCGTCCTACTACACCCGGCTCGAACAGGGCCAGTCCCGCAACGCCTCCCCCGAGGTCCTCGACGCGATCGCCCGCGCCCTGCGCCTCGGCGACGCCGAACGCGCCCACCTGCACGTGCTGGCCACCACCGGCCACACCCGGCGGGCGCCCCGGCCACCGGCCGAGGAACGGGTGGACCCGGCTCTGGCCGACCTGCTGGCGGCTGTCGGTGACGTGCCGGCGATCGTGCTCGGGCGCCGCTCCGACGTGCTCGCCTGGAACCCGGCCGGGCACGCCCTGCTGGGTTTCGGGGTCGGCCCGGGCACCCGCCCGAACATGGCCGAACTGGTCTTCACCGGCCCCTGCCAGCGGGACCTCTACGTCGACTGGCCGGCGAAGGCCCGGGCCGTCGTCGGTAACCTGCGCCTCGTCGCGGGCCGGTACCCCGACGATGCCGCACTGGCCACCCTCATCGGCCGGCTGTCCATGACGAGCGCCGAGTTCGCCATCCTCTGGGCCGACCACAGCGTCCAGGCCTGCGCCGCCACCGACTACGAGCTGCACCACCCGCTCGTCGGCCGGCTCACCACCACCCAGCAGTCGCTGCGCTCCCTGAACAGTCCGGATCAAACCCTGGTCACCTGTACGGCCCCCGCCGGCACACCCGCGGCCGAGGCGCTGGCCCTGCTCACCCTGCTCACCCCGGCCGGAGGGTCCTGACTGTGGGCCCGCTCGGCCGGGTCGTCGCCGAGTAGTTCCAGGTGCCCGCGGATCACCGTGATCGGGGTGCGCAGTTCGTGGGCGGCGTCGTCGACGAAACGCCGTTGCAGCCCGTACGCCTCCTCGAGCCGGTCCAGCATGGCGTTGAACGTCTCGGCGACCGCGGCGATGTCGTCGCGGCCGTGCACCGGGACCCGTACCGTCAGGTCCCGTTCGCCGATGTCGGCGGCGACCTCGTGCAGGGCCCGGACCGGGGCCAGGATCCGGCCGGCCGCGAGCCATCCGATCACCCGTGAAGATCCTTTCATCCTTCCGTCGTCACCCACGGTGAGGAAACATTCGCACAAACCCGGGCGGGTGACACCGAACGTAATCGGGTCCGGCGGCGTATAGATGAGCATGACCGACGTCGATTCCGCGTACGTGCCTGCGCGCCACCGCGTCCTGCTGGTGACCGCCCCCGTGTTGCTGGCTCTCTACCTGCTGGCGGCGGCCACGGTGGCGATAGCCGTCAGCATCGGCCGCCTCCAGGTCGAACTGCTGACCGTGATGTTCTCGGTACTTCCGGTGGTCGCGTTCGCGGTGCCGATCTGGACCGCCTACCGCCGGCGCCGTGTCACCGATCCCGGCGAACGCCACGAGCTCTTCCGGCGCATCGTCGCCGAACTGGTCCTCGGGCTGGTCTTCGTGATCAGCTGCGGTTACCAGGTGGCGATGGCCCCCGGCTCCTACTTCACGATCCTCTGACGGCTTGGCTGCTCGCCCCGGTGCGGGGTGTGACGGCGACATGCAGCGCCGGCGAGTGGTGGAGCGCGACGCTTCTACAGGCGGCGCCTCACTCCGCGGGCCAGGTCTTGGCGACCAGGGTGAGGACGTCGTAGGTGGCGACCTGGTCCTGGTTCTGGTTGGTGACGACCGCGTCCCAGCGGACCTCGCCGTAGTCGGCGCTGTTGCGGGGCTTGATCTGCTTGACCGTCAGGGTCACCGCGATGGTGTCGCCGGCTTTGACCGGGGTGAGGAAGCGCAGGTTGTCGACGCCGTAATTGGCCAGGACCGGGCCGGGGGCCGGGTCGACGAACAGGCCGGCGGCCAGGGAGACGACCAGGTAGCCGTGGGCGACGATGCCGCCGAACAGCGGGTTCTGCTCGGCGGCTGCGGGGTCGGTGTGGGCGTAGAAGGTGTCGCCGGTGAACTCGGCGAAGTGGTCGATGTCGGCGAGGCTAACCGTGCGGGTGGCGGACTTGACGGTGTCGCCGATGCGCAGTTCGGCCAGGCTCTTGCGGAACGGGTGGACGTCCTCGACGCGCTGGGCGGCGCCGGTGGTCCACTGGCCGGTGACGGCGGTGAGCAGGTCCGGGGATGCCTGGACGGCGGTGCGCTGCAGGTGGTGCAGGACGGCCCGGATGCCACCGAGTTCCTCGCCGCCGCCGGCCCGGCCGGGGCCGCCGTGCACCAGCATCGGCAGGGGTGAGCCGTGGCCGGTGGACTCCTTGGCGTCGTCGCGGTCGAGGATCAGGACCCGGCCGTGCCAGGGGGCCAGGCCGAGGACGACGGTGCGGGCGACGTCCGGGTCGTGGGTGATCACCGAGGCGACCAGGCTGCCCCGGCCGCGGGCGGCGAGGGTCACCGCCTCGTCCAGGCCGTCGTAGCTGATCACGGTGCTGACCGGGCCGAACGGTTCGACGTCGTGCGGTTCGACGGCGCCGGGGGCGGCCCGCAGGATCAGCGGGTGGAAGAACGCGCCGCGCCCGTCGAGGGAGCCGTGGACGATCTCGGCTCCGGCCCGCAGCGACTCGACGGCCTTGAACACCTCATCGCGTTGCCCGATGGAGGCGAGCGGGCCCATCCGTACCGCGGGGTCCCGGGGGTCTCCGACGTTGATCGTCGCCAGGCGGGCGGCGAGCGCGTCCTCGACCCGGCCGGCCATCTGGGACGGGACGATCACCCGGCGGATGGCGGTGCACTTCTGCCCGGCCTTGACCGTCATCTCGGTGACGACACCCCTGATGAACAGGTCGAACTCGGGGTCGTCGGCGCGCACGTCGGGACCGAGGATGGAGCAGTTCAGCGAGTCGGCCTCCACCCCGAGGCGGACGCCGCCGTCGAGGACCGCGGTGTGCCGGCGCAGGATGCCGGCGGTGTGTGCGGAGCCGGTGAAGGCGACCGAGTCCTGCAGGGTCAGTTCGTCGAGCAGTGATCCAGCGCTGCCGGAGATGAGTTGGAGGGTGCCTTCGGGCAGCAGGCCGGACTCGATGATGCGGCGGACCACCGACTCGGTGAGGTATGCGGTCTGGCTGGCCGGTTTGACGATGCTCGGCAGCCCGGCGAGGAAGGCGGGTGCGAGTTTCTCCAGCATGCCCCAGACCGGGAAGTTGAAGGCGTTGATCTGTACGGCGACACCCGGCCGTGACGTGTAGACGTGCTGGCCGACGAAGGTTCCGGCCTTGCCGAGTCGTTCGACGGCACCGTCCAGGACGATGGTGTCGTTGGGCAGTTCCCGGACGCCCTTGCCGGCGAAGCTGAACAGGGTGCCGATACCGCCGTCGACGTCCACGGCGGTGTCGCGGGTGGTGGCGCCGGTGCGCACGGACAGGTCGTAGAACTCGTCCTTGCCGGCGAGCAGGTGCTTGGCGACGGCTTTGAGGGCGGCGGCCCGCTCGTGGAAGGTCAGGGCGCGCAGGGCGGGCCCGCCGGTGGTCCGGGCGTGGGTGAGCATCGCGGTGAGGTCGAGCCCGCGGCTGGAGATGCGGGCGACCTCGTCGCCGGTGGTGGCGTCGAGCAGGGGTGCGCCCTCGTCAGCGGCCCGGTACCAGCGTCCGGCGGTGTAGCTCTCCAGCAGCGTGCTCACACTGACTCCTTCGGCAGTCGGGACGGTTGCGGGATGGGGTGGACTCATGTCACGGTATTACAGACCGATCGGTTAGTAAATCGCTCCAGACGCGGAGGGCATCGATGACGACGCCGTTGCAGGACGCCTTCGACGCGACGATCGCGCGGCACGATCGCATCGAACCCCGCGACTGGATGCCGGACGGCTACCGGAAGACGCTGATCCGGCAGATCGCCCAGCACGCTCACTCCGAGATCATCGGCATGCAGCCGGAGGGCAACTGGATCAGCCGGGCGCCGTCGCTGCGCCGCAAGGCGATCCTGCTGGCCAAGGTGCAGGACGAAGCCGGCCACGGCCTCTACCTCTACTCGGCCGCCGAGACCCTCGGTGTGACCCGGGACGAACTGGTCGAACTCCTGCTGGCCGGGAAGCAGAAGTACTCGTCGATCTTCAACTACCCGACACTGTCGTACGCGGATGTCGGCACCATCGGCTGGCTCGTCGACGGAGCCGCCATCTGCAATCAGGTCCCGCTGTGCCGCACCTCCTACGGCCCGTACGGAAGGTCCATGATCCGCATCTGCAAGGAGGAGTCCTTCCACCAGCGGCAGGGCTACGAACTGCTGATGACGATGATGCGCGGCACCGACGAGCAGCGGGCGATGGTGCAGGAATCTGTCGACCGGTTCTGGTGGCCGTCGCTGATGATGTTCGGCCCACCCGACGACGCGTCACCCAACAGCGCACAGTCGATGGCCTGGGGCATCAAACGCAACGCCAACGACGAGTTGCGGCAGCGGTTCGTCGACATGACGGTGCCGCAGGCCGGCGCCCTCGGTGTCACCCTGCCCGACCCGGAGCTGCGCTGGAACGACGAACGCGGCCACCACGACTTCGGCCAGCCCGACTGGGCCGAGCTGACCGCCGTGATCAAGGGGAACGGCCCGTGCAACGCCCAGCGGCTGGCGCACCGCCGCAAGGCCCACGACGACGGCGCCTGGGTCCGCGAGGCGGCCCTGGCGTTCGCGGCGAAGGCCGGCCGATGAGCGCGGGCCGCCGGGAGTGGCCGCTGTACGAGGTGTTCATCCGCAGCAAGCGGGGCCTCAACCACGTGCACGTCGGATCGTTGCACGCCCCCGACGACGCGTTCGCCGTCGCGCACGCCCGGGACGTCTACACCCGCCGCAACGAGGGTGTGAGCATCTGGGTGGTGCGGGCCGACGCGATCACCGCGTCCAGCCCCGACGAGAAGGACCCGCTGTTCGCCCCGAACGGCGACAAGGTCTACCGGCACCCCACGTTCTACGAGATCCCCGCCGACGTCCCGCACATGTGAGGTCACTTCCGTGAACGACGACAGCGTGTACGACGGCCTGCTCGGTGGTGACTCGTCGCAGTGGGCGTTCGGCACCGACTTCGAGGACCCCCTCGCCGGGGTGGACACCAGTGTCCCGGCCGGGGTCGATGCCGCAGAGCTGGCCGTCCAGTGCCTGCGGCTCGGTGACGACGCCCTGATCCTCTCCCAGCGCCTGGCCGAATGGTGCAGCCGCGCCCCGGAGCTGGAGGAGGACATCGCCCTGGCGAACTTCGCCCTGGACCTGCTCGGGCAGGCCCGGCTGCTGCTGGCCCGGGCCGCTGCCGCCGACCCGGCGGTCGTGCCGGTGCTGCCGGAGGGGTCACCGGTGCCGGCTGAGGACGCGCTCGCGTTCTTCCGGGACGCGGGCCGGTTCCGCAACGTGCGGATGGCCGAGGTCCCCAACGGCGACTTCGCCCACGTGGTGGCCCGGCTGCTGCTGTTCTCGGTGGTCCGGCTGGCCACCCTGGAACGCCTGCAGGACAGCCCCGACCCGGTACTGGCCGCGATCGCCGCCAAAGGGGTCAAGGAGCTGACCTACCACCGGGACTGGGCCGGGCGCTGGTTCGTCACGTGCGCCCAGGGCACCGACGAGTCCCGGCGCCGCCTGCTCGGCGCACTCGACCAGCTCTGGCCGCTGTACGACGAACTGTCCACCACCGCTGACGTCCGGGACGGGGCCGACGTCGTGCTCGATCAGGTCCTGGCCGTCGCCGGGGTGGACCGGCCGCAGCTCGCACCCCTGTCCGGGGCCGGGTCGCACACCGAGGCGCTGAGCCTGATGCTGGCCGAGATGCAGGTGGTGGCGCGCGCCCACCCGATGGGCCGCTGGTGAACGTCCGGGAGCGGGCCGCCGCCGTCGCCGCCGAGGTCCGCGACCCCGAGATGCCGATGCTGACCCTCGCCGACCTGGGTGTGCTCCGCGACGTGCAGGTGGACGGTGACGTGGTGGTCGCGTCGATCACACCCACCTACTCGGGCTGCCCGGCGATGGCGACGATGCGCGACGACCTGGTGCACCGGCTCACCGATGCGGGATTCGCGCGGGTCCGGGTCCGGGTGGTGCTCTCCCCCGCCTGGTCCAGCGACTGGATCACCGAGTCGGGCCGGGCCGCGCTGCGGGCGGCCGGACTGTCCCCGCCCGGCCCGGCGGCTGCCCGGTCCGGTCCGGTGCCGCTCACCCTCGGGATCACCCGGCGGGAGCTGACCTGCCCACGGTGCGGCTCCCGGCGTACCGGCAGGGTCTCCGAATTCGGGGCGACCGCGTGCAAGGCGCTCTACCGCTGCGACGCCTGCCTCGAAGTGTTCGACCACGTGAAGGAGATCTGATGGCCCGGCCGGTCTTCCACACCCTGCGGGTCGCGGCGGTCGACCGTCTCTGTGACGACGCGGTCGCGGTGACGTTCGCGGTGCCCGCCGAGCTGACCGGTGCCTACACGTTCCGGGCCGGGCAGTCGCTCACCCTGCGCCGCACCGTCGACGGCCGGGAGGAACGCCGCTCCTACTCGATCTGTGCACCGGTCGGTGCCGCCCCGCGGATCGGGGTGCGCGAGATCCCGGACGGCCTGTTCTCGTCGTGGCTGGTCCACCAGGTGCGGCCCGGTACCGTGATCGACGTGCAGACCCCGGCCGGGACGTGGGACGCGGACCCGGCTGGCGGGCAGCGGCATCTGCTGATCGGCGCCGGGTCGGGGATCACGCCGCTGCTGTCGATCGCCGCGACGGTGCTGCCGCATCCGGACGCACGGGTGGCGCTGCTCTACGGCAACCGGTCCGGGAACACCGTCATGTTCGCCGAGGAGATCGGCGACCTGAAGAACCGGTACGGGCACCGGCTGCAGGTCGCGCACGTGCTGTCCCGCGAGCCCCGGGACGTCGAGTTGTTCTCCGGGCGCCTGGATGCGGAACGGTTGCGGCGGTTGTTGACGGATGTGATCCCGGCGGAGACGTACGATCATGTCTGGCTCTGTGGCCCCCTGCCGATGATCGACGACGCCCGCACGGTGCTCGCCGGCCTGGGGGTGCCCGCCGGCCGGGTGCACGTCGAGTTGTTCCACGTCGACGGGCCGCCGCCCCGGCCGCGCCGGGCCGCCGTGGAGATCTCCGGGGCCACCACCGCCCTGACCACGATCCTCGACGGCCGGAAGACCACCACCACCGTCGCCCGGGACGTGACGGTCCTGGACGGCGCCCAGACCGAACGGGCCGACCTGCCGTTCGCGTGCAAGGGCGGGGTGTGCGGCACGTGCCGGGCCCTGGTCCGGGACGGGGAGGCCGACATGCGCCGCAACTACGCCCTGGAACCGGCGGAGGTCGCCGCCGGATTCGTGCTGACCTGCCAGACCTTCCCGGCCGGCGACACGCTCACCGTCGACTTCGACGCCTGACCGGCCGGGCCGCGCCTCCTCGGACTGGCCGCCGAAAATGACGACGCCTTTCGATGCGTTCTGCCGTAGTTTGTGCCGTGACCACTGCGGATGGGACGACTTCGAGTCGGACTGGCTGGCCGGAGTCGAACGGCTCGGCACACCGGACGCGCGGGCGTTCGCCGACCAGCGGCGCGACGGTTATCTCGGCGGCTACCGCGAGGTGGTCGGTTTCGGCTGGCTGGTTCTCACCCCGGCCTGACAGGCTGCCCGATCCTGGCCGTCAGCGGCGCAGCAGGCCATCGAACGCCATCGTCGTCACCGCCGTGGCGACGGTGGCGGCGTCGTGGGCGCCCTGCGGCCGGTACCACTCGACCAGCGAGTTCACCATGCCGAACAGCAGCCGGCTGACCAGGTCGGGGGCGATGTCGGTCCGGAACGCGCCTTCGACGGCAGCCGCCCGGACCAGGCCGGCGAGCTGGTCGTCGAGCCAGCGCCGGCGTTTCAGGGCCTCCACCTCGACCGGAGTGTTACCGCGTACCCGCAGCAGCAGTGTCACCGCCGGCTGGTGCGCGACCAGAACCTCGACCGACCGGTGGACCACCGCGCGGAGCCGGTCGTGGGCGCTGGCATCGTCGTCACCGACCGCCGCCGACACCACCGTCGTCAGTTCGTCGAGGGCGTCGTCGAGGGCCAGCCGGAGCAGGTCCTCCTTGCTGGCGAAGTGGTGGTAGATCGCGGATTTGGTGACGCCCAGCTCGGCGGCCAGGTCACCGATGCTGGTGGCGTCGTAGCCTTTCCGGTTGAACAGGGTCACCGCGGCCCGCAGGACGGCGGCCTGGTCATGGCCGGGCCGCCCACGACCGCGGCGGGTTGGTGACGTCACGCCGGACAGCCTCTCACGCCCGCTGATGCCGGCCGTGTTCGCCGGGATCCGCGCATTCCCGACCGGCGCGACCCGTTCGCCCGTGGGGTGTGGTTCGCCACCGGCGACAACAGTCCGCGGATCAGACGTTCGTGACGTCGTCCGGGAGGGCTGCCATGCTCGCCGCGTACCGGCGCAGTGCGGGGTTGGTGGTGGTCTCGGCGAAGCGGCGGAACTGGTCGCGGCACTCCCGCCGCCGGAAGCCGCCGGTCATCGCCGGGATCCGGGAGAACGGCATGTCCTGCCGGGCGGGTTGCCACACGGCCGGGATGCCGGCGGCACCGTCGCCGGGTGCCTCCAGGCCGTAGACGATCCGGGAGACGCCGAGGACCATCGCCGCGCCGAGGCACATCAGGCAGGGTTCGAGGGTGATCGCCAGGGTCAGCGGCCGGTCGCGGGGCCGCCAGCCGAGGTGGCGGTCGGCCTGTTCCATGGCCAGCAGGTCGGCGTGCACCAGCCGCCGGCCCTGCGCCCGTTCCTGGGTGTACGCCCGGCCGATGACCTCGTCGCCCAGCAGGACGACCGCTCCGACTGGCAGTTCCCCGGCCCGCATCCCCACCTCGGACACCCGCAGTGCCAGCCCGACCAGCTCCTCGGCGTTCATCCCGCGATCCTCCCACACATCGATCACAACCGAAGTTCCGAGATTCGGGCACCGGCCGGGCGGTCACTCCTGGCGGAGCTCCTCGGTGCTGGTGAGGCGCCGGGCGGCGGGGAGCAGGACGGCAGCCGTGCAGACCACGATCAGGGCCAGGCCTCCGGCGACCGGGGTCAGTAGCGGGCCGGGGCTGAGGTGGACCGGGATGCCGTCCATCCGCATCAGGATCATGCCGACGATCGCGCCGGTCGCCACGGCCAGTGTCAGGCCGGCCAGTACCGGAACCACCGCCTGGGCTGCCGACGACAGGACGATGGTGGCCCGGGGGGCACCGATGGCCGCCAGCGCGCCGATCAGTCGGCGGCGGTCGTGGAGACGGTCGGCGACGTCGAGGAGCAGGCCGAGGCCCATCAGCAGCAGGATCACCGTCGCACCGATGTCGAGGGCGGTCCGGAACGCGGCGTACCTGTCGCTTTCCGGCGCGAACACGGTGACCATCAGGAACGGGTCGATGCCGGCGGCCACGCCGCGGATCCGCCCACCGGTCTCGGCGGCGGTGACCCCGTCCAGGCGCACCTGGGTGGTGACGAAGTCCGGGACGGCCCGGTACACGGCGGCGGGCGTCGCGGCATGGGTCAGCAGGACCGCGGTGCCGATGTTCTGGGCGAAGGACCCGGTCAGGGTGGCCGGGCGGGTCTTCTTCGGCAGACTGATGGTGACGCCGCCGTCGAGAGGCAGTCTCTTCGCCGGGGTGCCGACGGTGAAGGCGTCGCCGTCGGTGCAGCCGCCGAAGTCGGCGATCGCGTCGAGGGCTGCACAGTCGCCGGTGTAGACGACTCCGAGGCCCCATCCGGCTGCCGGGTCCCGGACGGGGAATTCGGCGGCGGTGGTGGCCCGGACGCCGGGAATGGTCTGAAAAGCGGTGTTGAGTTTCGCCATGGCCGCGGGCCTCGCATCGCTGGTGCCGATGATCGAGGCTTCGGGATCCGCGGGATGGTCGGGCACGTACTGCCGGACGGTGATGGCCGCGAACGCGGAGTTCAAGGCGACGACTCCGGCGACGCCGACGACGATGCCGGTGACGGCCCGGGCGGACGCGAGCGGGTTCTGCCGCAGCTGACGGGAGGCGAGCTGCCAGGACACCGGGCCGCCGGGGAGGATCCGCGCGACCACGGGGATCAGATACGGCACGAGGGGTATCACGCCCACGATCAGCAGGATCGTCCCGGCCAGGACCATCTCCTCCGGGGCCCGGCCGGAGGACAGGACCACCGGGGACACCAGGGCGAGGCCGAGGACCGGCAGGATCAGGCGCCACCACAGCCGTCCCTGCCACACCCGGGTTCTGCGGAACACGCCGAGCGGTTCGATCGTGACGCCACGCAGGCCGTGCAGTGTCATCGCGGCGGCCAGGGCGAGCACGATCAGGACGGTGAGCGCGGCGAACGCCGGCACCGGGCGGACGTCGGCGGGGAAGACACTGACCGTGAAGAGGCTGACCCGACCGGCCAGTTGCCGGGCCGCCAGGAAGAGGCCGGTGCCGAGAACCAGACCTGCGATTGCCGGTACGAGGCTCTCGGCGACCGCGATCCGCCGGGTGACGCGGCTGTCGGCGCCGGCGAGACGGATCGCCGCGAGCCGCCGGTCCCGGGCGTCCGCACCGAAGCGCAGCGCCGCACCGAGGAAGATCGCCACCGGGAGCAGCAGGGTGGTGATCAGCACGGCGAGGATGAGGTACGTGCCGGTGCCGGTGGGTTCCGAGTCGGGGGTGCTGCCGAACCGTTCGAGGCGGGCCGAGCCGACGCCGGCCCGTTCGGTCAGGTCGGCGCGGCCGGCGTAGTAGGCGTACTCCAGTGGGCCGGACAGTCCGGCTGCGGTGATCGTGCCGATGGCCCGGTACGGCAGTTGCTCGCGCAGCACGTCGGCGCCCGGTCCGGCCAGGGCGTCGGCCAGTGCCGGGGAGATGTACATCTGCCCGTCGCCGGGGAAGGCCGGGATGCCCGGGGGCAGCGGCGCGGCGCCGGATTCCGGCCAGAGCAGCACGCCGCGCAGTTCGGCGTTCTCCCATGCGGAGTCGATGCCGGCGATCAGGGTGGTGTCGCCCTGGGGCAGTTCCGGGTCGAGGTTGAGGATGCTGCGGGCGTCCAGGCGGGCGCCGCGGTCGGCGAGCATCGTCGGGACGGCGGCGCCGAGCAGGAGCACCGTGGTGCCGAGGGCGACCCCGGCGGCCGACATCAGGGTCCGGGACCACGCGCGCCGGCCGCCGGTGAACGCCAGCCGCACTCCGAGCGTGATCTCGGTCAGTAGCTGCCTCATCGGAGGCCCGCCCGGGCCGGGGTGCGGCCGTCGCGGACCACGATGCCGCGATCGGCGTACGCGGCGATCCGGGCGTCGTGGGTGACCAGCACGACCGCCGCTCCGGATCGCCGGGCGGCGCCGGTGAGCAGGTTCATCACCTGCTCACCGGAGACCGAGTCGAGGGCACCGGTCGGTTCGTCCGCGAAGATCACCCTGGGTTCGGTGACCAGGGCGCGGGCGACGGCGACCCGCTGCTGCTGGCCGCCGGACAGCTCGCCGGGCCGGGCCTTGCCCTTGTCCGACAGGTGCAGTCGTTCCAACAGGGCGGCGGCCCGCTGCTCGGCGGACTTGCGGCGCACACCGTCCAGGCGCAGCGGCAGAGCGACGTTCTCCAGGGCGGTCAGCTCCGGGACGAGCTGCCCGAACTGGAACACGAAACCGAACTCGCGGCGGCGCAGGGCACTGCGGCGTACGTCGTCCAGTTCGGAGAGGACCCGGCCCAGGTACGCGACCCGGCCCTGGTCCGGGGTGGTCAGCCCGGCCGCGCAGTGCAGCAGTGTCGACTTGCCGGAGCCGGACGGGCCCATCACCGACAGGATC
>DATMVU010000363.1:0-5250 GCA_035562875.1 Actinoplanes sp.
CCATCCGGGACTGGCTGCGCCGCTGACCCCATACCAGAAAAGCGTCCGACCCCGTACCAGGAAAGCGTCCGACCCTGTACCGGAAGAGCCTCTGACCCCGTACCGGAAAAAGGGTGTTGATCTGGAGCGCGCTCCAGGTTCTAGCGTCGGATCCATGAGTGAGACACGCATCGGAACGATCGAACTGGGCCGGACCGGGGAGCAGGTCAGCAGCCTCGCCCTCGGCGCGATGCAGATGGGCAACGCCACCGCGGAGCCGGAGTCGGTCCGGATCCTGGACGGCTACCGCGAGCTGGGCGGCTCGTTCGTGGACACCGCCGACTGTTACGAGTGGTGGGCGCGGCGGGGCAGCCGGGGTGGCGAGAGTGAGGAACTGCTCGGCCGGTGGATGCGGGACCGCGGCAACCGGGACGAGATCTTCCTGGCCACCAAGGGGACGGCACTTCCGGCGTACGACGAGGTGCTGTGGTCGGCCGACGGCACCCCGGACTGGGAGCTGGCCCGCCGGACGTTCGCCGGGGCGGGCGCGGACACGCTGCGGCACGCCCTCGACGGCAGCCTGCGGCGGCTCGGCACCGACCACGTCGACCTGTACTACGTGCACGTCGACGACCGCTCCACCCCGCTCGAGGAGACCCTGGAGGCGCTGGCCGGGCTGGTCACCGCCGGTAAGGTCCGCTACCTGGGCTGGTCGAACGTGCGCACCTGGCGGCTGGAGCGGATCCGGCAGCTCTGCGACAGGCACGGCTGGCCGGCCCCGGTGGCACTCCAGCAGCAGCACTCCTACCTGCGCCGGCGGGCGGGGCTGAGCCACACGTCGATCGTCGACGACGAACAGCTCGACTACCTGACCGAGCACCGGGACCTGAGTCTGGTGGCGTACTCGCCGATCGCGAAAGGCATCTACGACGACCCGGCGAAGCGTGCCGAACACTGGATGATGGAGTCCTACGCCGGTGCGGACAGCGACGCCCGGCTCGGCACCGTCACCACACTCGCCGCCGAGATCGGGGTCACCCCGAACCAGCTGGTGCTGGCGTGGCTGCTGCATCAGAGCGAGCCGCCGGTGCTGCCGCTGATCGGGCCGCGCACCCCGGAACAGTTCGCGAACCTGGTGCCCGCGATCGGTCTCAAGCTGAGCGCGGAACAGCTGGCAGTGCTGGATCGGGCCGGAGCGTGAGCAGGTCGGCGATCCCGGTGGCGTCGACCGGGTGGGCCAGCAGGTAACCCTGCGCGAACTCGCAGCCCAGCTCGGCCAGTACGGCCAGGTCGGCGTCGTCGTCGACCCCCTCGGCCAGTGACGACATGCCCAGCGCCCGGGCCATCACGATCATGGCGTCGGCCAGGGCGCGGCGGGCCGGATCCCGGGCGATGCCGTTCACGAACGAGTGGTCGATCTTGATGATGTCCCAGCCGTGGTCGGCGACCCGGGCCGCCGACGAGTAGCCGGTGCCGAAGTCGTCCACCGCGATCTGCACCCCGGCCCGGCGCAGCGGCCCGAGAGCCGCCTCGATGGTCTCCGGCATGGCCAGGCCCAGTTCGGTCAGTTCCAGGGTGAGTACGCCCGGCGGGGTGCCGACCCGGTCCAGGGCGGCCAGAACCGTCCCCGCGGTGGTGGTGTCCAGCTGCCGCGGGGACAGGTTCACCGCCACCGGCACCCAGCGGCCGGT
The DNA here is from genome assembly GCA_035562875.1 of Actinoplanes sp. Classification (GTDB taxonomy): domain Bacteria; phylum Actinomycetota; class Actinomycetes; order Mycobacteriales; family Micromonosporaceae; genus Actinoplanes. The sequence continues at coordinate 1,671 of DATMVU010000363.1, forward strand.
GCAGTGATACCAGGACCGCTGCTCCAGCAACGCCTGCTCCAGCACCACCGCGAACAACTGGGCGACGGTGCCGGTGGTCTCGGCCACCCCGACGAACGCGGCCGGCAACAGGATCCCGTCGACCGGATGCTGCCAGCGCGCGAGGGCCTCCACCGAACTCAGACTGCCGTCGTCCACCCGGAACACCGGCTGGTAGACGCAGAACAGCTCACCCGGCTGGGCCAGGGCCCGGCGGAAGTCGGCATCCCGCCGCAACCGGGCCGCGGCCTGATGGCGGGCCTGCACGTCGAACCGCACCAGCCGCCCCCGGCCGGCCGCCTTGGCCTGGTACATCGCGGTGTCCGCGTCCTGCAGCAGGGTCTCCGCGTCGGCGTCCAGTTCGCCGGTGGTGCGCAACCCGATCGACAGCGAGGCGAAGAACTCGCTGCCGTCGGCCAGCCGCAACGGCCGGGCCAGTTCGGCGGCCACCCGTTCGGCGACCGTGCCGGCCTCGTCGTCGGTGACCGCCGGCATCAGGATCACGAACTCGTCCCCGCCCAGCCGGCACACCAGATCACCGGTGCGGACCGCGCCGGTCAGCCGCCCGGCGATCGCCGTCAGCAGCTGATCCCCGGCGTCGTGACCGAGACTGTCGTTGACGTTCTTGAAATGGTCCAGGTCGCAGAAGAGCAGCCCGACCCGGGTGTGCCCGTCGTCCGGCAGCGACGCCAGCGCGAGAGCCAGCCGGTCCATCAGCAGATCCCGGTTGGCCAGCCCGGTGAGCGCGTCGTGCCCCACCCGGCGGCTCAGGTCGGCGATCGGGGTGATCAGCCGCAACGTCACCAGCAGCACCGACACCCAGGTGCCCAGCACCAGCGGGGCGTCCGACGCCGGAGTCTCCCAGAACAGGTGCAGGGTGGGCAGCACCAGAGCCGCCCCGAACAGGCTCAGCGCCCGGGTCAGCGTCAAGGTCCGCAGCGTCGACAACCTCGGTACGGTGTGCACCATCGACGGGTGCAGACCGGCGGTGGCGATCAGGATCGGCATCGCCATCCAGCCCAGGTCGATCAGCCTGCCCTCGGTGTACGTACCGGTCAGGCTCTGATGGGTGTAGAAGGCGTCCGACACGAACCAGGCGATCAGCCCGCCCAGCAGCCAGCGCACCCCTGGTGCCCGTAACTCCACCCCGAGCGCCAGGGCGAGGGCACAGTAGACCACCACCAGCGTGCTGGTCGGCATCGCGATCGCCACCATCCGGGCGAGCACCGTCTCGTCACCGGCCAGGATCGGGTTGATCACCAGCAGCCAGGCGATACTGGCGAACGGGGCCAGCAGAACCGCCGAATCCAGGAACGCGGTACGCCCCGACCGGGCCGCCAGCATCGCCGCGCCGGCCGCGATCGCCAGGTGGGCGCCCAGATAGAGCCCGTCGGCGACGGACGGGAACGGTGGCATCATCCCGCTTGCGGTGTACGCGGCGAAGACGATGTCGCCGACCCCGGAGAGGGCCAGCCCCACCACGATCACCTGCCACCCGCCGCGCCGTTGCGGGGCGTTGCGTTGCAGGCCGACCCAGGTGGCGACCGGTGCCAGACAGTTGAGGACGACGTAGATCCAGCGGGTGGCGGCGGTGAACGGCAGCAGCACGTAAGCCACCGCGGCCGAGGAGGCCGACAGCAGGTATATCCACCACAGGTGGCGGAGGAACCCGCTCGTTCGCATGCCCTGCCTCATCGGCCACGGCCCGTTCCGCCGTAGGAAAAGCCAAGGGGTTGATGCCGGTGGATGCGTTTGGCAGGGTGGCCGGTGTGACCACCATCGTCAACGGCCTCGACGGACTCAGATCCCTCGCCGGTACGGATCTCGGGCCCAGCGCGTGGCTGGAGATCACCCAGGACCGGATCGACACGTTCGCCGACGCCACCGGCGACCACCAGTGGATCCACGTCGACGTGGAACGCGCCGCCCAGGGACCGTTCGGTGCCCCGATCGCCCACGGGCACCTCACCCTGTCCCTGGTCATCCCCCTGTTCACCCAGGTGCTGCACGTCGAGGGCATCAGCATGGGCGTCAACTACGGCCTGGACCGGGTCCGTTTCCCGGCCCCGGTCCGGGCCGGCGACCGCATCCGCCTGACCGCCACCGTCGTCAGCGTCGACGACGTCCCCGACGGCGGCCTCCAGGGCGTCTTCGACTTCACCGTCGAAATCGAGAACGCCCCGAAACCGGCGTGCGTCGCCCGCCCGGTCTACCGCTACTACGCCTGACCGGGCCGGCGTGTCACTCGTACTCCCGATAGATCATCGGCAGGTCCACCAGCACCACGCCCGGGTCTTCGGCGGCGACCCGCCGCAACTCGTCGGTGAACCCGGCCCCGCTGTAACAGGCCAGCCGCGCGGTGCCCGCCCCGAGCCGTTGCCGCGCGGTGAGCAGTGCCCGGATGTGGCGCAGGCGGTCCAGGTGCCCGAGCCCCATCACGTCACCCCACTTCACCTCACCGATCGCGAGCAGCGGTTGCCGATAGTCGTCATCGAGCCCGAACACCGCCATGTCCACCTCGTGTGACGTCCGGTTGGCGGGGTCGTTGACGGTTCCGGCGGCGACCCGGTTCGGGTAGTCCCCGAACAGCGGCCCGGCCAGATGGCGGGTCCAGTACCGGCAGACATGCTCGAAGTGCGGACCGAGAACGTTGCCCACGAAGCGGCGGCGGTTCTGCTTCCAGAGTCGGCTGGCGTCCCGGGTGTGTTCGAGATCGGACCAGATGGGGCGCATCACCGCGTGGTAGAACGTGACAAGCGGCTCGGCGATCCGGAACAGGGTCCGGTTGTCCCGGAAGGCGTCCGGCTCCTTGAAGATCAGGCCGCAGTCCTCCAGGACGGTCAGCGGATGGGCCAGGTCTCCGGACTTCCGGCCCAGATAGGACGCGATGCCACCGCGCTGGGAGTTGCCGGCCGCGATCGCCGCCAGGACCGAGTGGTAGAGGCCCGCGTCGCGCAGATCGGGCTCGTCGGCCAGCAGATAGCGGGCCTCCCGGAAGAGTGGACTGCCGGGGGAGAGCACGGTCCGGACCACCCATGGATCGAAGTCCTCCGGGCCGGCCGGGGTGTCGTCACGTGCGAACTCGCGGCGGTAAGCCGGGGTGCCGCCCACGACTGCGTTCGTCATCAGCGCGGTGGCGTGATCCTCGATGCTCCAGAACTGGGCGGCGAGCTGGTGGTCCAGGGTGGGAACCACGAGTTCGAGACCGGCCCGGCCGCGCAGTGGTGCGTTGCCGCTGAGCAGACGCCCCATGAACGACATCGCCGAGCCGCAGAGCAGCAGTGCGGTCCGGCTCTGGTCCCGCTCGGCCCGCAGCGGAGCCAGCGCGTTCTGGATGATCGAGGGGAGTGACGGGTTGGCCTGGACGAGGTACGGAAACTCATCGATCACCACCGGGATCCGGCGCTCCCGGCCGAGGCTGAGCAGCGCGTCGATCGCGCTATGCCAACTGGTGAAGGCGAGCGGAGCCGGGGTGCCCAAGTGCTCCGCAATCCGGGTCCCGAGCTGGTTCAACGACTCTCGATCCGCGGCCTCCTCAGCCGAGAAATAGAAGCCTCCTGTC
>DATMVU010000364.1:0-7071 GCA_035562875.1 Actinoplanes sp.
CGAGCACCCGGTCCCCGGCGACCTTGGCGAGCTGGTCGTGCAGGGTGTCCACGCCGAGCTGACCGGCGCCGGAGGCGGACTGGTAGGAGGCCAGGACCAGCTCGCGGAGCCCGAACTCGTAGTGCAGCGGCGCCATCGCGATGATCATTGCCGCGGTGGTGCAGTTGGCACTGGAGACGATGCCGAGCGGCCGGTGCCCGACCGCCTCCCTGTTGACCTCGGGCACCACCAGCGGCACCTCCGGGCGCATCCGGAAGGCCGCCGAGTTGTCCACCACCGTCGTGCCACGGGCGGCCGCGATCGGCGCCCAGTGTTCGGCGACCGCGTCCGGCACGTCGAACATCGCCACGTCGACACCGTCGAACGCCTCGGCGGTCAGCTCCAGGACGGGCAGGCGCTCTCCGCGGCAGGTCAGCGACTTGCCCACGGATCGTGCCGACGCGATGAGCCGGATCTCGCCCCAGTGGTTGCGCCGGGACGAGAGCAGTTCGAGCATGACGGATCCGACGGAGCCGGTGGCTCCGACGACGGCGAGCGTGGGCTGCGCCATCGACCGGGTTACCGGCCGGTCCCGCCGTAGACGACTGCCTCCTCGGAACCACCCAGCTCGAACTGGGCGTGCACGGCGCGGACGGCGGTGTCGAGGTCGGTGTCGCGGCAGACGACCGAGACCCGGATCTCCGAGGTGGAGATCATCTCGATGTTGACGCCGGCCTCACCGATGCAGGCGAAGAAGGACGCGGCCACACCCGGGTGCGAACGCATGCCGGCACCGATCAGCGAGACCTTGCCGATGTGGTCGTCGAAGAGCAGACCCTTGAACTTGATCTGGTCCTTGATCTTGTCGAGCGCGGTCATCGCGGTGGTGCCGTCGGCCTTCGGCAGCGTGAACGAGATGTCGGTGCGGCCGGTGCCCTCGGTCGACACGTTCTGCACGATCATGTCGATGTTGATCTCGGCCTTGGCGACCGTCTCGAAGATGCGGCCGGCCGAGCCGGGCTCGTCGGGCACGCCGACAATCGTGATCTTGGCATCGCTGCGCTCGTGCGCGACCCCGGTGATCAGTGCGTTCTCCACGTCAGGGTCCTCCATCGAGCCGGTGACTAGCGTGCCTTCTTTGTTCGAGTACGAAGAGCGTACGTGGATCGGCACGTTGAAACGGCGCGCGTACTCCACGCATCGCAACATCAGCACCTTCGCGCCGCCGGCTGCGAGGTCGAGCATCTCCTCGTACGTGATCTTCTTGATGTGCTTGGCGTCCGGCACGATCCGCGGGTCCGCGGTGAAGACGCCGTCCACGTCGGTGTAGATCTCGCAGACGTCCGCGTGCAGGGCCGCGGCCAGGGCGACGGCAGTGGTGTCCGAGCCGCCGCGGCCGAGGGTGGTGATGTCCTTGGTGTCCTGCGACACGCCCTGGAAACCGGCGACGATGGCGATGGCGCCCTCGTCCAGCGCGGTCCGCAGGCGGCCGGGGGTCACGTCGATGATCCGGGCCTTGCCGTGCGCCGAGGTGGTGAGCACGCCGGCCTGCGATCCGGTGTAGGACCGCGCCTCGTAACCCAGGTTGTGGATCGCCATGGCCAGCAGCGCCATCGAGATCCGCTCGCCCGAGGTGAGCAGCATGTCCAGTTCCCGGCCGGGCGGCAACGGGCTGACCTGGTTGGCCAGGTCCATCAGCTCGTCGGTGGTGTCACCCATCGCCGAGACGACGACAACGACGTCGTCGCCGGCCTTGCGGGCGGCCACGATGCGCTCCGCCACCCGCTTGATGCGCTCGGCGTTCGCGACGGACGAGCCACCGTACTTCTGCACCACAAGTGCCACGACGAATCATTCCTCCGAACTCGGCAATCGGACCCACCCTAGCTTCGACAGGCCCTGGCCTCGACATGTGATCCCAGATTCCGGCCGCGTCGGCACGACACGCCGGTGTCCGCCGATGCACCGTAGCGGTGGCGGAGCGCGGTATGGGGTGAGAATGTCGCGATGCGCATTCCCTCCGCGCTGACCGTCGTGCTGCTCACGGTCGGCCTGACCGGCTGTAGCGACGGCGACACGCCGGTCGCCGCGCCCGCCTCGTCCTCGCCCGCCCCGGTCACCGAAGCTCAGCCGGGCGCCCGGGACGAGTTGGCCGGGCTGGCCGCGCTCGCCCTGGACCGCCGGTACGCGGCCCTCTACTCGCTCACCGGAGACGGGACGTCCCGCGAGGTGGTGGCCTCGGTGGCCGAGGACGGCACCTGGCGGGTCGACATCCCGAACGGCGCGCTCGGCGGCACGACCGGGGTCACCGTCATCCGGGTGGCGACCGGCCTCTACCAGTGCACCCTCTCCACGGCGGCGCTGCCGGTCAGCCCGACCTGTGTCCGGGTCGCGGAGAAGGGCGACAAGGTCCCCCGCAAGTACGACCCCCGGATCCAGCGCCTGTTCCGGCAGTGGCTGACCGTCCTCACCGATCAGCGGCAGCCGCTCGCGGTGTCAGCGGTCCAGCCGCTGGAGGGTGCCGAGGGCACCTGCTACTCGGTCGACTCGGTGACCGCCTCGCTGGACGCGCCGATCGACGTCGGCGTCTACTGCTACTCCACGGACGGTCTGCTGACCGCGGCCCGGGTCGACTTCGGCACGCTGAAGCTGATCCGGCAGGTGGCCGGGCCGCCCACCCTGCAACTGCCCGGTCCCGAGGTGGCCGGTCTGCCGATGGGGATGACCGCTCAGCCGACCGGAGTGGCCCCGTCATCGTGACCGGCGCCATTCCCACGATCCGGGCGATCTACTCGCCGATCCCACGGGCTTGACGTAACGTGGCGGACGACATGTGGCAGGTGAACCTTCTCCTTCGCTGCCGCGACGAGGCCCCATTCCAGGTCGGCACCTCGTCGCGGAGGTGACGCACGCCGCCTGCTCGTCGTTTTCTTCCTGACTGGAGCAGTCACATGTCCACTTCCTCTTTTGACACTCAGCGCGCCAGCGGCATGCCGTTCGAGCGTTACGAGTCGTACCAGAAGCAGTTCGCCGTTGATCTGCCCGACCGTCAATGGCCGGCCAAGGTCACCGAGACGGCTCCCCGGTGGTGTGCGGTCGATCTGCGGGACGGTAATCAGGCGCTGATCGACCCGATGTCGCCCGAGCGCAAGCGGCGGATGTTCATGCTGCTGGTGAAGATGGGTTACAAGGAGATCGAGGTCGGTTTCCCGGCGGCCAGCCAGACCGACTACGACTTCGTCCGGCAGCTGATCGACCAGGACCTGATCCCGGACGACGTCACCATCCAGGTGCTGGTGCAGTGCCGGGAGCACCTGATCGACCGGACGTTCGAGTCGATCCGCGGTGCCAAGCGGGCGATCGTGCACTTCTACAACTCGACCTCGACGCTGCAGCGGCGGGTGGTGTTCGGCCTGGACAAGGACGGCATCACCGACATCGCGACGACCGGCGCGCGGCTCTGCCAGAAGTACGCGGAGATCCACACCCCGGACACCGAGATCTTCTACGAGTACTCGCCGGAGTCCTACACGGGCACCGAGCTGGAGTACGCGCTGGACATCTGCTCGGCGGTGATCGACGTGATCGACCCGACGCCGGACCGTCCACTGATCATCAACCTGCCGGCCACCGTCGAGATGGCGACGCCGAACGTCTACGCCGACTCGATCGAGTGGATGCACCGCCACCTGCCGCGGCGGGACAGCGTGATCCTGAGCCTGCACCCGCACAACGACCGGGGCACCGCCGTCGCGGCCGCCGAGCTGGGTCTGCTGGCCGGCGCCGACCGGATCGAGGGCTGCCTGTTCGGCAACGGCGAGCGCACCGGCAACGTGGACCTGGTGACGCTGGGCCTGAACCTGTTCTCGCAGGGCATCGACCCGCAGGTGGACTTCTCCAACATCGACGAGATCAAGCGCACCGTCGAGTACTGCAACCAGCTGCCGGTACACGAGCGGCACCCGTACGCGGGCGACCTGGTCTACACCGCGTTCTCCGGCTCGCACCAGGACGCGATCAAGAAGGGTTTCGTGGCGCTGCAGGCCGACGCCGACGCCGCGGGCACCGACATCGACGCGTTCACCTGGGGTGTGCCCTACCTGCCGATCGACCCGAAGGATGTGGGCCGCACCTACGAGGCGGTCATCCGGGTCAACTCGCAGTCCGGCAAGGGCGGGGTGGCGTACATCATGAAGGAGGAGCACAACCTGGATCTGCCGCGGCGGCTGCAGATCGAGTTCTCCGGAGTGGTGCAGCAGCACACCGACGCCGACGGCGGCGAGGTCTCGCCGCAGGCGATGTGGGACTACTTCGCTACCGAGTACCTGGTGGATCACCAGGTGGACCCGGTGATCCGGGTGGCGGGTTACACCACCGCCACTGTGGACGGCAAGGTGGAGATCGACGCGCAGGTGGCACTGGGCCCGGAGCGACGGTCGCTGACCGGTGTCGGTAACGGCCCGATCGACGCGTTCGTACAGGCCGTCGCCCCGCTGGGGATCAAGGCCCGGGTACTGGACTACAACGAGCACGCGCTGACCTCCGGTGGCGACGCGCAGGCCGCGGCGTACGTCGAGGTGGAGGTCGGCGACACCCAGGTCTGGGGTGTCGGCATCGACGCGAACATCGTCAGCGCGTCCATCAAAGCGGTGACTAGCGCGATCAACCGCGCCCGCTGATTGGCGCATCGCAAGATCCGGTATGAGACTGGGTTACGTGCCCCCACGTAGCTCAGTTCTCATCACCACTGCCCTGCTCGCCCTTCTCGCCACCACCGGTTGTGAGGTCACCTCCACTCAGCCCGGCCTGGAGCCGGGGAGCACCTCGACCGCGAAGCCCGGCTCGGACGCTGGTGACGCCCAGGCGAAGCTGGACGCCCTGACCATCGCCGCCGAAGGCAAGATGACCGGCTACAGCCGGGAGAAGTTCCCGCACTGGCGCAGCGCCGGGTCGAACTGCGACGTCCGGGACACCGTCCTGAAGCGCGACGGCGAGAACGTCAAGTTCTCCGGTTGTGATGTCGTCGCGGGTACCTGGAACAGCTTCTACGATGACAAGGTGATCGAGTCCCCGACGAAGGTGGACATCGACCACATGGTGCCGCTGGCCGCCGCGTGGCGGTCCGGTGCCAGCAAGTGGGACAACGAGAAGCGCGGCGACTTCGCCAACGATCTGGACCGCCCGCAGCTCTTCGCCGTCTCGGCCTCCTCGAACCGTTCCAAGGGCGACCAGGACCCGTCGACCTGGAAGCCGCCGGCGGAGGCCGCCTGGTGTGTGTACGCCGGTGACTGGATTGAGGTGAAGAGCTACTGGAAACTCACGGTCACCGAGAAGGAGAAGTCCGCGCTCGAGGAGATGCTGAGGACCTGCTGATGGCAGACGTGGAGCAGCAACAGGCGACCGCCGAACCGGCTGCCCGGACCACCGACATCCTGCCCGGCCCAGGCGGCGTGATGACCGACGAGGTCGGCGTAGTCACCGGCGAGCTGACCCTGCGCACCGAACTCACCGACGGCGAGGCGGTGGTGCGGGTGCAGTACCGCGAGGCGGAGGAGTGGTACGTGGTGACCGGCGGCCGGGTGAAGCTGGCCGACCCCGCCGACCTCGACGCAGTGCACACGCTCGCGGTCGGGCTGCTCCACCGGCCGGAAGAGGAATGAGCGGGACCACGCGAGACGGCCTCACGGTCTAGCATCCGGCTCGGCGGGTGTTCACCCGTCGTTCCCGGGGGAGAGTCCGAATGAGACCGATGTCGCGAGAAGCCCGCTCCGGATGCGGGCGCTGAGCCGGCGATTCGCCCGGTCGGCCGTCGCGCTGACGGTGGCGCTGCCGTTGGTCACCGCGACGGCCTCGGCGAGTCCGCCGCCCGCCCGTACCGCGATCGCCCTGTCCGATGTCCTTCCGGCCGTGGCCGAGGCGATTCCGGCGCGGGGCGAGGACTTCCGGATCGACTCGGACACGGTGATCACCGCGTCCGGCGAGGCGACCGGTGTGGCCGGGCGGCTGGCCGCGATCCTGCGCCCGGCGACCGGTCACGCCCTGCCGGTGACCGGGTCGGGCGAGCGGACGATAGCCCTGGTCCTGGAGCCGGGGCATCCGGACGAGGGTTACCGGCTGGACATCCGCGCCGACCGGGTCGAGCTGGGCGCCACCGCCCCGGCCGGGCTGTTCGCCGGGGTGCAGACGATGCGTCAGTTGCTGCCGCCGGCCGGCTCACGGTGGGTCCTTCCCGGCGGGCGGATCAACGACTTCCCTCGGTACGCCTACCGGGGCGCGATGCTCGACCTGGCCCGGCACTTTCACGATCCGGCCGAGATCCGCCGGTACATCGACCAGATCAGCCGCTTCAAGATCAATCATCTGCACCTGCACCTCAGTGACGACCAGGGCTGGCGGATCCGGATCGACTCGTGGCCGCGGCTGACCGAGGTCGGCGGCGCGCCGGGCACCGGGGTGAGAGGCGCCGGCGGCGGATTCCTGACCAAGGACGACTACCGCGACCTTGTGCGGTACGCCGCCGACCGGTTCATCACGATCGTGCCGGAGATCGACATGCCCGGGCACGTGAACGCCGCCCAGGTCGCCTACTCCGAACTCGCCTGCAACGGGAAATCGCCACGGCCCCGGACCGACATGCTCGTCGGCTACAGCTCGCTCTGCGCGGACTCCGACGTCACCTACCGGTTCGCCGAGGACGTGATCCGGGAACTGGCCGCGATGACACCCGGGCCCTACCTGCACATCGGCGGGGACGAGGCGATGTCGACGCCGCACGGGGCCTATCTGCGGTTCCAGCGTCGGATGCTGCCACTGGTCCGAAAGTACGGCAAGATCCCGGTCGGCTGGCACGAGATCGCCCAGTCACCGGCCGCCATTACCGAGGGGGCGGTGATCCAGTTCTGGGGTCGGGAGCGCAGCAGCCCGGCGGTGGCCGCGACCGGGGCGCGGGTGATCCTCTCCCCGGCGAACAGGTCCTATCTGGACATGGAGTACGACCCGCTCACTCCGGGCGGACTGGATTGGGCCGGGGCCATCGAGGTGCGGGACTCGTATGACTGGGACCCGGCGGGGCTGCTCACCGACGTACCGGCG
>DATMVU010000365.1:0-2962 GCA_035562875.1 Actinoplanes sp.
GGACCGGCCGTCGGTTCGGCCATCGCCGGGCATCCGGACGTCGACATGGTCTCCTTCACCGGCTCGACAGCCACCGGCCGGGCGATCAGTCACGCCGCCGCCGACCGGATCGCCAAGGTGTCGCTGGAGCTCGGCGGCAAGTCGGCGAACGTGATCCTGGACGACGCCGACCTGGCCAGAGCCGTCAAGGTGGGTGTCGGCAACGCGTTCCTCAACTCCGGGCAGACCTGCACCGCGTGGACCCGGATGCTGGTGCACCGGGCGCACTACGACGAGGCGGTGGAACTCGCCGCCAAGACCACCGCCGGATACACCCTCGGCGACCCGTTCGACCCGGCCACCCGGATCGGGCCACTCGCCTCGGCCGCGCAACGGGACCGGGTGCGCGGCTTCCTCGAACGCGCCACCGCCCGCCTGGTCGCCGGCGGGCTGGACGCGCCGGTACCCGCCACCGGGCACTTCGTCGCGCCGACCGTCTTCGCCGACGTCGACCCGGACAGCGAACTCGCCCAGGAGGAGATCTTCGGGCCGGTGCTGTCGATCATCCCGTTCGCTGACGACGACGAGGCGGTGGCCATCGCCAACAACTCGAAGTACGGGCTGGCCGGCGCGGTCTGGGGCTCCGGCGAACGGGCCCTCGCCGTGGCCCGGCGGCTGCGGACCGGGGCCGTCGACGTCAACGGGGGCTCGTTCAACCCGTTCGCGCCGTTCGGTGGTTTCAAACAGTCCGGAATCGGTCGTGAGCTGGGCGCCTACGGGCTCGCCGAGTTCCAGCAGGTGAAGGCGATCCAGCGATGAGCGCTCGGTACACGCGTGGCTTGGTCGTCCGGGATCCCGGAGTGCCGGCCTCCATCGAGGAGCTGGGACTGCCCGAGATCGGGCCCGGGCAGGTCCGGGTCGACATCCGTGCGGCAGGCGTCTGCCACTCCGACCTATCCATGATCAACGGTACGTTGCGGCCACCGCACCCACTCGTCCTCGGCCACGAGGCGGCAGGCGTCGTCGTCGAGACCGGCGACCACGTCAGCCGCGTCCAGACCGGTGACCACGTGGTACTCAACTGGCAGCCGGCCTGCCGCAGCTGCTGGTTCTGCGAACACGGCGAACCGTGGCTGTGCAGCACCTCGTCCGGGGTGGCCGCCCTGGAGAACGGCATGACACTCGACGGCGCCCCCGTGCACGTGACACTCGGCCTCGGAGCATTCGCCGAACAGGTGGTGGTGCCGGCGCGCGCGGTGATACCCGTACCGCCGCAATTGGATTTTGATCTGGCAGCCCTGCTCGGATGCTCCGTCCTCACCGGAAGCGGAGCCGTCCGCAACACCGCGGGCGTCCAGCCCGGCGAAACCGTGCTGGTCATCGGCCTCGGCGGAGTCGGCCTGTCGGCGGTCGCCGCGGCCCGCGCCGCCGGAGCCGGCCGGGTCATCGCGGTCGACGTCAGCGACGCCAAGAAGGGCCTGGCCGAAGCGGCCGGCGCCACCGACTTCCTGATCTCGTCGGACAGCCTGTCCAAGGACGTCCGCGCACTGACCGCGAAGCTGGGCGCCGACCACGCCATCGAATGTGTCGGCCGGGCGTCCACCATCCGGGCCGCCTGGCGAGCCACTCGCCGCGGCGGCCAGGTGACAGTCGTCGGCATGGGCGCCGCCGACGACATGGTCCAGTTGGGCGCACTCGACATCTTCAGCTCGGCGCGAACCCTGAAAGCGTCCGTCTACGGCCAGGCCGACACCGACCTGGAGGTCCCGGCCCTGGCCAGAGCCGTCCTGGACGGCACCCTGAACCTCGACCACCTGATCACCGACCGCATCACGCTGGCGGAGATCCCGGCCGCTTTCGACCGCATGTCCCGAGGCGAGGGCGCCCGCTCCGTAGCCATCCTCTGACCCGCATGGGCCGGCCTCGAACGAGGCCGGCCCATGGAAATCATGCAGCTTCGGGTTTGGCTTCCGGATCGGCGCTGCGCAGGATGTAGAGGTCGTCTCCGAAGACGGCGGATATCTGCAGAATCCCGCCGAGAGCCTCCACATAGCGAGCCAGAACCTCGACGGTCGAGACGTCACCCCGTTCGATCTGCGAGATTCGGCCTTTGGTGACGCCCATGTGCTCAGCGACCTCTGCCTGGGTCATGCCGACCTGCTGGCGCCTTTCGGCAAGGCGGTAGCCGTCGAGATAGGCCTGATCCCGTGCCCGCGATGCGGCTACGGCCTCTTCACCGCCGGCCCTCTCGACGAGGTCCGGCCGAATGTCCTTCCACCTGGGGAACTCGGTCATGAGTCTCGCTCCTCGGGTTCCGCCTCTTCTTGGCGTTCCTTCAGATACTGCTGGTAAAGCTCCTCGGCCCGGGCGATGGCTTGCCGATACCAGCCAGACCAATTGCCCGACTTGTCTCCACCGGTCAGAAGGATCGCTGATCTCCACGGGTCGAACACGAAGATGATCCGAATTTCGCTTCGTCCTGACGAGCCTGGCCGCAACTCCTTCATGTTGTGTATCCGCGAGCCGTCGATGCGGTCGACGAATGGCCTCCCCAGACCCGGTCCTGCCTCCGCCAGCCGATCGATGGCCGAGACGATCTGGTCTTATGAGTCCTCGTCGAGAGCATCAACCCATCGCAGGAACTCGTGTGTAACTCGGATCTCTCACTCCTCCACGCGGCGAAGTTAGTTAATCCCAAACCTGCGGGGCCGGACGTGCTGTGCGATCTTCTCGATGCGGGCTGTTCGGATGGTGAGGCTCCGACCCGAAAGCCGAAACGGTGCCGGCCGTCGGACCCCGGACCGTCCTTGGTGGCGAGGTGGGCTATAAACGCCCGATGCGTCCCGAGGCAGGTCAGGTGCTGCATTTCTCCGAGGACCCGGCGATCACCAGATTCGTCCCGCATGTCGCGGTGACGGCACAACAGCCTGAGGCGTACGTGTGGGCCGTCGACCATGATCGGGCGCCGGACTACTGGTTCCCG
>DATMVU010000366.1:0-4721 GCA_035562875.1 Actinoplanes sp.
CCACCGCCGAGTTCCAGGCCCTTGCACCCCCCGCCGCGACCACCGCCGCGTTTCAGGGTCTTGCACCGCCCGCCGGCACCCCCGCCCCGGCGGTGCTTCACGCAGCGAGTGCGCCCGGCACCTCCCTCGCGCCGGCCGCGCTTGCTGCCGGGACCACCTTCGGAGTGGCCTGGCCTCGGGGCGCTTTTCCCGCCGATCAGCAGTTCGCGCTGGCCACCGCGTCGGGGGCGGCTGTTCCGGTGCAGTCGTGGGGTACCGGGTTCTGGCCGGACGGCACGCTGAAATGGTCCGCGCACGCCGTCGGACCGTCGCCCGCACCGGCCGAGTCCTACCGGCTCACGCCCGGCACCCCGGCCGCGCCGGCCACCGCTCTCACCGTCACCGACCGTAGGGACCGGGTCGAGGTCGACACCGGCGTGATCCGGGTGGTCGTCCCGCGACGAGGCCGCCACCTGCTGGAATCGGTGTCCCGCGACGGCGGTGCGGTGGTCCGGGACGCCGAACTGGTCTGTCTGCGCAGCAATACCGTGGAACGGGAGACCGGCACCGTCATCACGTCCGCCTTCGAAAGCAACATTGACAAGGTGACCGTCGAGCAGTCGGGTCCAGTCCGTGCAGTCGTCAAGATTGACGGTAATCATCGGGACCGGCATCGGCGCTGGCTGCCGTTCAGTATCCGGTTCTATCTGTACGCGGGTTCCGACGGCATCCGTGCAGTACATACGTTCACCTTCGACGGCGATCAGGACGAGGACTTCATCGCGGGCCTCGGTCTCCGGTTCCGGGTGCCGATGACCGGGGAGCCGCACGACCGGCACATCCGGTTCGCGGGGTCCGGCGACGGCATTCTCGGCGAGGCGGTGCGGGGCATCACCGGGTTGCGGCGAGATCCCGGTGCGGCGGTACGGGCGGCACAGATCGCCGGTGCTTCCACTCCCCCGGTGAGTACCTGGGACAGCCGGGTCACCAGCAGGTTGCAGTACATTCCGGCGTTCGGTGACTACCAGCTGACCCAGTTGAGTGCTGACGGTTTCCGGATCAGCAAACGCACCGGTGCCGGACACGGGTGGATCCCGGTGGACGGCGGCACCCGAGCCGGTGGGCTCGGTTACGTCGGCGGGCCGGCCGCCGGATGCGCGTTCGGGATGCGCAACTTCTGGCAGCTGCATCCCACCCAACTCGACATCCGGGGTGCGGCAGGTGACGCGGCGACGGTGACGGTGTGGTGGTGGTCGCCCGAGGCGCCGCCGATGGACCTGAGGTTCTATCACGACGGTATGGGCCAGGACACCTATCCCGAGCAGCTCGAAGGGCTCGAGATCACGTACGAGGACTACGAACCCGGATTCGGATCACCGTACGGGGTCGCCCGTACCACCGAATTGATGATCTGGGCTCTGCCGGGCACTCCCCCCGCGGCCACGCTGGCATCGCTCACTGCGGCGTTGCGGAATCCGCCGCTGCTGGCCGCACCGCCCGCCCACCTGCATGCGGCGGGGGTCTTCGGCGACTGGAGCCCGGTCGACAGGTCGACGCCGGTGCGGGCCGAGATCGAGGACCGTCTCGACACGATCTTCGCCTACCATCGGGACCAGGTGGAACAGCGGTCCTGGTACGGGTTCTGGGACTACGGCGACGTCATGCACAGTTACGACGGCGACCGGCACGTGTGGCGGTACGACGTCGGCGGTTACGCCTGGGACAATTCGGAACTCTCCACCGATCTGTGGCTGTGGTACCACTATCTGCGGACCGGGCGGGCGGACGCCTTCCGGATGGCCGAGGCGATGACCCGGCACACGTCCGAGGTCGACGCCTACCACCTGGGGAAATACCGCGATCTGGGGACCCGGCACGGGGTGCAGCACTGGGCGGACAGTGCCAAACAGGTGCGCATCAGCAACGCCGGATACAAACGCTTCCACTACTTCCTGACCGCCGACGAACGTGTCGGTGACCTGCTGCGGGACCTGACCGACTCGGAACGCACGTTCCTGGTCCTCGACCCGATCCGCAAGATCCGGACCGGCCCGTACACGCCCGATCCGCAAGCCCTCGGCATCAGTACCGGCACCGACTGGGGTGCCCTCGCCCTGGCCTGGCTCACCGAATGGGAACGCGGCGGCGACCCGTCGGCCCGGCAGCGGCTCCTGGACAGCGCGGCGAGCATCGCCGACATGCCGAACGGTTTCATTCAGGGCAGCGGCCTGTTCAACCTGGACACCGGCCGGTTCGGACCGGCCGAGCCGGCGGTCAGCGTCGGTTCCCTGGGCGCCGTCTTCGGCCTGGTCGAACTGTGCAGCGAACTGATCACCCTGACCGGCGACGAGCGTTTCAGGACGGCCTGGCTCCAGTACTGCCGTCTCTACAACGGCACGGCCGCCGAACAGCAGGCGGAGACCGGCGTGTCCTTCGGCTCCCAGAACCTGCGCCAGGCCCACGCCCGGCTGACTGCCTATGCTGCGGCGGCGTTGAACGACGACACCCTGGCGGCCCGGGCGTGGACGGAGTTCTGGACCGGTCACGCCGGTTACCCCCGCCATCAGAACTGGTCAAGCACCCGGATCACGCCCCCGGCCGTCCTGAAGCCGGTCGACGAGACATCGTTCTCCACGAACGCCAGCGCCCAGTACGCCCTGGCCGCGATCCAGTGCCTGGCTCTGATCGGCGACAGACTCCCGTCCTGATCCGGACCCACCAGTCATCCACGATGTGGTGAGTTCAGGCCCGATTCGCGCCGGAACTCACCACGATGTCGCCAGTCACCCTTCGGGTGGTGAGTTCGCGCCGGAACTCACCACACCCTGGACACGCCGCAGAGGCCGCGAGACCAGCCACGATCACAGAAGGGGAATGGTCGCGAGCGGAAGGGCGAAAGGGGCGGTCAGATCTCCGGGATTGCACTCACCGCCTCCGCCAGCCAGACAGTCAGGAAGCCGGCGGAGGCCGGAAATGCGCCGGAGGGCAGGAAGACCGCGAGCGTCAGGAAGACCCCGAACGCCGGGAAACCGCCGAGGGCGGGAAGCCCGCGAAGGTCATGGAGACCGCGGAGGAACGTCAGAGGGCGGCGATCTCCTCCCGGGTCAGGTGGCCGTCGGCGATCAGGACGCTGATGTCCCGGGTCAGCGGGGTGCCGGGCTTGATGGTCAGGAGGTCCTCCCAGGCGTGGGCGGCGCAGACGCCGTTGTAGTCGCCGGTGCGGGCGAACCAGCGGTCGGCTCCGGCGATGCCCCGGAAGACCAGGGTGTAGGCGTCGCCGACGGTCAGGGCCAGCCACGGGTCGGTGGAGCCGTGCGGGTCGCCGCCGGACGGGACGAACGCCTCCGCTTCACCGGCTGTGGCCCGCCAGAAGAAGCCGCCGTAACCCGCGCCGCCGGTGCGGCCGTTCGTTGCGGGGCTGCCCACGGTGACCTCGGACTCGCCGGGTGCCGCCAGCTCGTACCGGAAGAGCAGCTCCCAGCCGTGGGTGGCGGGCCGGGCGGTGACCGAACGCCGTTCCGTCAGGATCGTCGTGTCGGAACCGTCGACCCAGCGGAGGGCCTCGGTGAACCCGCCGTCGGCCGGCTCCAGGATGTCGGAGAGCACCCGGCCGTGGTCGTCACGCCAGATGTAGCCCTCGTCGCGCACGTAGGTGCGCCCGCCCCAGACGTTGACGCCGTCGACGTCCTGCATCGTCACCGAGACGCCGAGGTGCCAGGGGTGGTCCCGTGGGTACTCGTCGGTGACGACAGTGCCGCCGAGGGTCCGGATCGGGTGCAGGTAGGGCCGCGGCGCCAGGCGGATGTCGACATCGGGGGTGGTCACGTAGGTGGCGACCGGGGTCCCGTCGACAAGCAGTTCGGTCATCCTCGACCCTTTCTCAGCATGGCCTTCCAGCCTGCGGGTAAGCGCTTTCCCCCGGAAACGTATCGTCAGGACCCCCGGCGGGCAAGGACGGCGCGGGCGGACAGCCACCCGGTCATGACGCGGGCACCGGGACCGATCGCCCGCTCGTCGGGCCGGAACGTGCCGCAGTGCGGACGGCTCGCCTCGACCGGGGCGCCGGGAGCAGTGCTCCCGGCGAGAACGGCTCGCCTGTTGATACCCATCGGTTTCCTCCCCGCCGGTTCGCTGAGATCAGCATTCCGGTTCCGGAGGCCGGCCACAGTGGTGCCGGCACGCGGCTGATGGTGGTGCCGGCACCACCGTCACGGATGGATCAGCAGCTTGCCGCGGGTGTGGCCGGAGGCGCTATGTTCCTGGGCCTTGCCCGCGTCGGCCAGCGCGAACGTCTGCGCCACCTCGATCCGCAGCCGGCCGCCGGTCACCAGGGCGGCCAGTTCGTCGAGTCCGTCCCGGGTCCGCGGCCCGCTGGACGAGAACGGCACCCCGAACTCCGCGGCCGAGTTGTCGGCGATCGTGATGATCCGGCCGGTCCCGGCGCGCAGTTCGATCGAGGCGGGCAGCGCGTCCCGGCCGGCGGCGTCGAAGACCGCGTCGACCCCCTGCGGTGCCAGTGCGCGGACCCGTTCGGCGAGACCGTCGCCGTACGTGACCGGCACCGCGCCCAGGGAGCGCAGATAGTCGTGGTTGCCCGGCGACGCGGTGCCGACGACGGTCGCGCCGCGGGACACGGCGAGCTGGACGGCGATCCCACCGACCCCGCCGGCCGCCGCGTGTACCAGGACGGTCTCCCCGGCGGTGACGCCGAGTAGCCGGAGCACCCGCTGGGCGGTCTCCCC
>DATMVU010000367.1:0-5422 GCA_035562875.1 Actinoplanes sp.
CGCCGTCGTCCCCCTCGCACTGCTCGGGCCCTGAACGACCCGGCGCACCGATCGGCGTAACCCAACCCACAGGCCGACGTGCATGACCCCACCCACATGCCGACGTGCATGACCCCACCCATATGCCGAAGTCGCGTTCGGCTCGTGCCACCGCTGAGTTGTACGTTTCGGCTGTTTCAGCGGTTACGATGGGTGGCATGACTGAGATGACGGTGAGCGACGCCCGGGCCCGGCTGGCCGATGTGGTGGACGCGGCTCGGGTTGGACACGACCCGGTGTACTTGACTCGTCGTGGGCAGCGGGTGGCTGCGGTCATCGACGCCGACGATCTGGATCGGCTGATCGCGGCCGCGGAAGACCTGGCCGATCTCGAGGCTGTCCGTGCGGCACGTGCCGAGATCGCCGATGGTGAGCCGGTGATCCCTTGGGAGCAGGTCAAGGCCGACCTCGGCCTGGCATGAGCTACCGCATCGAGGTCGCGCCCGCTGCTGTTCGACAGCTGCGCAAGCTGGACCGGGGCGCCCAGCGGCGGGTCCAGGCGGCGATCGAACTGCTTGCCGGCGAACCTCGCCCCAATGGTGCCAAGAAGCTGGTTGGCGGCGAGGGCGAATGGCGTGTCCGGACCGGTGACTACCGGATTGTGTACCAGATCCACGACAACGTGCTGCTGGTCCTTGTGGTTGCCGTCGGCCACCGCCGCGACATCTACGAACGCCGATAGCCGACGCGCTGCCTCGCTGTGCTGGATGCCTGTCGAGTCCGGATGGCAATCCGCCGGTGCGGTCGTTGATGAAGCCGAGTTGCTGGGTGTCGATGACCTGCATCCGGCGTGAGCCCGCCTCGTCCATGCGGGCGGCGATGCCCGCGGCGGCTGCGGCGTACTGGCCGAGCGCCCTCCCTTCCTCACCGGGCCGACTCCCGCGCCGGCGACCCAGTTCGTCGATTCTGTTACCCACAAGCCCCCGGCATGCAACTTTAGGTCTCTATCATTACGAGAAGCCGGGACGTGCGAAACGAAAGCAGACAACATGGCGACATGGGATCAAGACGAGTGGGCGTCCTCGATCGAATCAGGCCTCCCCCGGCGAGATCGACGCTCGGGCACGTATCGTCGCTACGTTCCGGACACGCTGCTGGGGAGTCCGCTGCTGCTGCCGCCCGATGTCGACCAGTTGGTGGGCCGAGCCGAGCAGGCGGTCCGGGGCCTGTCCGGAGATGCCCGCGACCTGGCCGGCATCGCCGGCTTCCTGCTGCGTTCCGAAGCCATCGCCTCATCACGGATCGAGGGCATCGCACCGTCGGTCCAGCAGGTGGCTCTGGCCGAACTCGGCACCCAGGAGTCCGTCCCCGACGTGTCCGCGCAAGCCCAGCTGGTCGCGAACAACATGACGGTCTTGCACGAAGCCCGGACCGTCCTTGTTGCAGCACCTGAGGTCACGGTCGAGCACCTGCTTGCGCTGCACGCCGCGCTGCTGCCCGACGAGCCGCAGCACCACGGCGTCCGCACCGTGCAGAACTGGATCGGCGGCTCCGACCACCACCCCTTGGACGCCGACTTCGTCCCCCCCGCCCCCGAACACGTTCCGGCGCTGCTCGATGACCTGGTCGGCTACCTCAACGGAGGTGGGCACTCGCCCATTGTCCAGGCCGGGCTCGCGCACGCCCAGTTCGAAACGATCCATCCGTTCACTGACGGCAACGGACGCG
This sequence comes from Actinoplanes sp., assembly GCA_035562875.1. Classification (GTDB taxonomy): domain Bacteria; phylum Actinomycetota; class Actinomycetes; order Mycobacteriales; family Micromonosporaceae; genus Actinoplanes. The sequence goes on from DATMVU010000367.1 coordinate 1,708, forward strand.
TCGGCCGCGCCCTCATCCACACCGTGCTCACTCGGCGCGGGCTCACCACCGAGGCGGTGCTGCCGGTCAGCCTGGTCCTGTCGACCCTCCGCAACGAGTACGTTGAAGGGCTCACTGCCTACCGGCACTCTGACCCGGTCGGCTCGGACGGCTTCCACACCGCCCAAGCCGCCTGGCTCCGCGTGTTCGCCTCTGCCGTCCTCACCGCCACCGAACAAGCCGGACGCCTCGCCGCAGACCTGGCCGACCTTCGTACCGACTGGGAAGACAGGCTCAACCGCGCCAGATCCGACCAGGGCAAGGTCCGCGGGGTCCGCAGCGACTCGGCCACCGCCCTCATCGTGCGCGACCTGCCCGCCACGCCCGTCCTCACCAGCGCCACCGTGCAACGCATCCACGGCGTGTCCCACGTCGCCGCCGACCGGGCCCTCGCCGAACTGGCTGCCGCGAACATCCTCCACCCCCACGAGCGGCGCGGGGTCCGCTACTACCAGGCACGCGACGTGCTCGACCTCGTCACCGTCACCGAGCGACGCCTGGCCAGTACCAAGTTCGACACCCGTGCCAGCGGGCCCATCCGACCCGTCCCCGCCCGTCCAGACAGCTGAGCCTGCGGGAGACGCCTGCCTCGGCGCGATGGGCGTCTGGGAGCGGTCAACGAACCGCGCTTGGATGAAGGCGTTTCCGACCACGAAGCCGCCGTGGCACCCCTTGCCACAAGCGGAACCATCCCCAAGAAACAGAGAATCGGCGAGAGGATTCACCTCCCGCCGATGTCCTGTATTTGCCCTAGTCAGAGGCACTTTTTGTGCGCGAGAGAGGAGTTGAAGCTCTCTGCTATCCAGCGACAATAGCCACCTGACAAGGTCAAATGAAGCCTGATTGCCACTTCGTCACCTTGTCGTGGGGAATGCGTGGGGAATCGGAACCTGCCCCGCTGACGCGCGAAGGCGTGACGGGATGCAGCTTCAGGCTAGCGCAGGGCTCATGGCGTCACTTCGTCTTCGGCTGGCCGCGCAGGATGCGCGCCATCGCCATCCTGAGCCGGGCAACCTCAGTCCCGGGCCTGCCAATCCGGTCGAGTGCTTCCAGCACGCGGGTGGCCTGCTGCGCGGTGAGTGGTTCCGACAGGTCAGCCAGGGTGGCTACTTGGGCGAGGAAGACGATGTCGGACAGGTGACGGTCCGGATCGCTGTCAGAGGTGTTCAGCAACGCGGACGCTTTCGCCACGACGGCACCCAGCAGCGACGGAACCGGCACCACCATCTGGTGGCCTTCCACGTCCACATGCCACAGGCGGCTCAGGTCGGTGGCCCACTCCACCCCGTGCGATTGAATCCCGGGACGCCCATGGGCGGACGTTTGGCTCCGTTCCCCGAGCCCTGACGGCAGCAGCAGGTCCACCTGCACCCGCCCGCCGTTCTCGAGCTGTCGGTGCCAACGGTGCTCGATCCCGGTGGGGTGAAGAACGGGCTGCAAGCCCAACTCCTGAACGGCGGCCGACAGGATCCGGAACGCGTTCGGGTCGGCTCGCGCGGCGATCCCAGCATCCAGATCGGTCGTCGCACGGGTCGGGACAGTCCCGGCACGCCAGCCGTGGAACTGCACCATCTGACCGCCGATAATCGTCCAACCTTCGGGCACCCGCCCGTAGAGGCGGCCGGCCAGCAGCCACGCCGCCCGCTGCGCCGGCGGAACGGTCGGCGGCATCACCACCACCGGGAGGAGCAGGTTCACCGGACCGCACCCTCGAGTGCCTCGGCGACAGCCTGGTCGTTGCGGCCGCCGCCGGCGTCGGCCACGTCGGCCAGGCAGGCAGCGAGATCGACGCGCACGGCCGGCTCCGAACGCAGCAGCACGTTTCCGTCGTCGGCCGGCACGAGCAACAGGTCCCAGATCACATCGTCACGATCCGCGTCCGACACGTGAGGCTCCATCAACGCTCCACCCGACAAACCCAGCCCTGGATGCGCCACACCGCCAGGGCGCAGACGGGAGTCGGCGAACAACTCACGGGGATCCCCCTGGAAGGAGAACCGCCCGGCGAGGCAGCGCTGCGGCAACCACGCCCGCAGCAGCGGCGCCGGATCGCCGCTGGCCTGCAACTGCTCATACTTGCGTCGCAGCCGTGACTGCTCCCGATCGGGCAGTTCCAACCACGACGGCCCCACCTGTTCACCGAAACCCTGGCCGATCAGATCAACCATGCCTCGCGCCACCCTCGCGGCCATCGGCCGTATGCGGGGTCGACGCGCAGCCTGATAGGCGTCCAGCTCCGCCTGCGGAATCGCCCAGCTGCGCCCCAGCCGTGTCGCGCTCAAGCGGCCAGAGCCGATCAACTGAACCACCCGCTGGCGGCTCAGTCCCAAGACCTCGGCAGCCTCAGATACGGACATCCGATCCATGCCACAAATCTAGACGAGTGTAAGTACTAGTGGCAAGCGCTCGGCGCCACTCAACAGCTGCGGCGCGAGCCTGACAGCTCGAGAGTGCCGTCGGGCCGGGCCCCGGATCGGTCAAGCAGGGGCCGCGTACGGCAGCCGACGCTGCCGGGCAGTGCCACCCACTCGGTGCCCAACCAGCCCTGGTGCGCCCGCCAGCCCTGGCGGATGGGCCCCAGACATAGCGTGGGTCTGATGCCGACTCGCGCCAGTTCACGCCGGCCACCGGTGTGCGGTCAGCAATGCGTGGCCTCGAGTTCACTGGGTTGCCCCCCTTGTCGTGGCAGCCGGTACCGTCTCCCGACGAGGGGTGTTGGCCTCCACTATCGTTTGTGGACGACGAGGGGGTGGACTGTGCGCGGGTGCTGGTGCCGGATCAGCCAGCGGACACCGCGACCGCCGCCTACGACTCGCAGGGGAAGTGATCGTGGAGAAGCTGCTTGGTGGCATCGTCCGTCGTCGCGCTTGGATGAGGCGGGGGAACCGGTCGACCAGACCTACGGGGCGTGCGCTGAGCTGTGAGGAGCCTTGTCGTTACGAGGATGTGGGTGTCGAATCCGATCCAGCAACAAACAAGGCTCATGTCTGACGCTACCTCAACCATGTCGGCGTGCCCGCCGGTGACCCTGCCCGATCTGACTGTCTTCGCCCGTCTCGATGTTCTGGGGTTGCAGGTGACCGGTCAGCAGGTGTGGCCCGACAAGGCGATCCTCTTCTGCACGTTGACCACCCCTGATGCTGGCTGCCCTGGCTGTGGTCAGCCGGGCGGCGTGCATGATCGAGTCCTCCGCCGCTTCACCCACCTCCCCGTGGGGCGCAGAGCGACGTGGCTGCACGTCGAGGTGCCTCGCTATCGCTGCGGTGGCTGTCGGCGGCTGTGGCGCCACCCGCTGACGACCGTCGCGCGGCTGCGGTCGAAACGGACCCGGGCCGCGGACTGGTGGGCCCTGTCGCAGGTGGTCCTGGACCACACTCCGATCAGCGGTGTCGCTGCGGTCCTCGACGTCAGCTGGGACACCGCCCACACCGCCCACTCTGCCGTGGCCGAGGTCGGCACCGAGGTGCTGATCGAGCACCCCGGACGTCTCGACGGGGTCGAGGTGATCGGGGTGGATGAGCATTGTTGGCGGCACACCCGCAAGGGCGACAAGTTCGTCACCGTGGTCATCGACCTCACCCCGATCAGGGACGACACCGGCCCGGCCCGCCTGTTGGACATGGTCGAGGGCCGCTCCAAACAAGCCTTCAAGACCTGGCTCGCCGCCCGCCCCAAG
>DATMVU010000368.1:0-9277 GCA_035562875.1 Actinoplanes sp.
CTCCGAGATCTGCGTCTGCTTCCCGGAGATCTCCGCGGCCAGGCCGCGGGCCGCCACCAGCATCGCGAGGGTGGCGATGAAGGGCACCAACCGGCCGTACGAGATGAGCAGCCCGTTGACGAGTCCGACCCCGAGACCGACGGTGATCGCGGTGAAGATCATGCCGCCGGGACCGAACGACTGGGTGGCGACGGTGGTGCACCACACGCCGGCCAGGGCGACGATCGCACCGACCGACAGATCGATGCCGCCCCCGATGATCACGAAGGTCATGCCGACGGTGACCACACCGATCACCGAGGCCAGTTGCAGGATGGACAGGATGTTGTTCCAGACCCAGGTGGAGTCGCTGTAGAGCTGCGGCTGGGTGATCGCACCGATCACGATCAACGCCACCAGGACTCCGAGCAGGACCAGGTTGCGGGTGACGTTCTCACTGCTCTCGCCACCCCACTGGCGTCTGCTGTCACTCTTCACCGCGGTAGCGGTCACGCCGGCGCCCCTTCCATGAGCGATCCCGCCATGACGAGATCGAGGACGGTGTCCTCATCGAGTTCGGTCGCGGGTGCGGTGCGGACCACCCGGCCCTCGCGCATCACCAGCACCCGGTCGGACAGGCCGAGCACCTCCGGTACCTCGCTGGAGACCAGCAGCACGCCGACACCCTCGGCGGCCAGGTCACGGATCACCCGGTACAGCTCGGCGCGAGCGCCGACGTCCACGCCCCGGGTCGGTTCGTCGAGCAGCAGCAGCCGGGTACCGCCGAGCAGCCACCGGCCGACCACCACCTTCTGCTGGTTGCCGCCGGACAGGGTGCGCACCGCCCGGGTCACGTCCCGCGGCCGCAGTTCCAGTGACTCGGCGATCCGCTCGGCCTCGGCACGTTCCCGGCGGGCGCTGGTGAACCCGAGCCGGGCCGTCCGGGTGAAGGTCGCCAGGGTCATGTTGCGGTAGATCGGTTCGCCCAGCAGCAGCGCCTGACTCTTCCGCTCCTCCGGAGCCATTCCCATTCCGGCGCGTACGGCGGACCCCACGTCCCCTCGTCGCAGCGTCCGCCCGTCCAGTTCGACGGTGCCCCCGTCCGGGCGGCGCGCGCCGTAGATGGTCTCCAGCAGTTCGGAACGCCCGGAACCGACCAGTCCGGCGATGCCGACGATCTCACCCGCGCGGACGGTCAGTGAGACGTCGGTGAACTCGCCCCTCCTGCTGAGCCGCTCCACTCTGAGGAGATCGCCTCCAGTCGCGGCGTCTCCGGGCGCTGCGTTCCCGGTCGCGGCTCTTCCGGTCGCGGCGCTTCCGGTCGCGGCGTCTCCGGTCGCGGCGTTCCCGGTCGCGGCGCTTCCGGTCGCGGCGCTCGGTCGCGGCGGGAAGACGTATTCGATGGTCCGGCCGGTCATCCGGCTCACCAGTTCCGGCGTCGGGGTGGTCTTCGCCGGTAGGTTCGCCGCTGTGGTCCGGCCGTCCTTCAGCACCGTCACCCGGTCGCCGACGGTGCGGATCTCCTCGAGCCGGTGCGAGATGTAGATGACCGCGATGCCCTGGGCGGTCAGGTCCCGGATGATCCGGAACAGATTCTCCACCTCGTCGTGGGCCAGCACCGCACTCGGCTCGTCCATGATCAGCAGCCGGGCGTCGTGCGACAGGGCACGGGCCATGCTGACGATCTGTTTCGCGGCGGACTGCAGCTTGTGGACCGGCCGGCCCGGCGGAACCTCACCGTGACCGAGCCGGCTCAGGATCTCCCGGGTCCGGGTCACCGCCTTCTTGCGGCGTACGAACCCCGCGCGCCGTGGCTCGTGGCCCAGGAACACGTTCTCGGCCACCGTCAGGTCCTCGACCAGATCCAGTTCCTGGTAGATCGTGGCGATCCCGGCCTTCATCGCGGCCTGCGGATTCGCGAACGTGACCTGCTCCCCGAGCCACTCGACGGCGCCTTCGTCGGGCCGGTGCACCCCGGCCAGCACTTTGATCAGGGTCGACTTGCCGGCCCCGTTCTGCCCGAGCAGGCAGTGCACCTCCCCCGCCCGGACCTCCAGCTGCACCCCGTCGAGCGCCTTGACCCCCGGGAACGTCTTCACCACATCGGTGAGCCGCAGGACCACGTCGCCATCCACGCCGGCCGGGGCCGCGGGACCCTCGTTCGGCGTACCCGCAATGTCAGATTTTTCGTTGTCGCTCATGATGCCTGCTCGAAGGCCACATGGCTGGCCAGGACCGCGGCGCCGGTGACCCCGGCCCGGGAGCCCAGCTCGGAGAGGACGACCGGGAGGTTTCCGGTGGCCAGCGGGAGGGAGCGGCGGTAGACGGCGCTGCGGATCTCGGCCAGCAGCAGGTGCCCCAGTTGGGCGAGCCCTCCCCCGATCACGATCATCGACGGGTTGGAGAAGCTGACCAGCGACGCGAGCACCGAACCGATCCGATGACCGCCTTCGCGGATCAGCTGGATGCAGACCACGTCCCCTTCGGCGGCACCGTCGGCGACGTCGCGGGCGGAGAGTGATCCGTTGGCGGTGAGGCGCTCGGCGAGGGCGGGTGAGGTGCCGGACCGGGCGGCGGCTGTCGCGTCCCGGGCCAGGCCGACCCCGCTGAACAGGGCTTCCAGGCAGCCGGTGTTGCCGCAGGGGCAGACCGGGCCGTTCGGGTCGACCTGGATGTGGCCGATGTCCCCGGCGCATCCGTCGGTGCCGCGGTAGACGTCACCGTTGAGGTGGATGCCGCAGCCGATCCCGGTTCCGATCTTGACGAACAGGAAGTCGTCGACGCTGTGCGCCACTCCCCCGTGCCGTTCGCCGATCGCCATGATGTTCACGTCGTTGTCGACGACGGTGGGGCAGCCGTGTTCCCGGGTCATCAGCTCGCGTACCGGGAAGCGGTCCCAGCCCGGCATGATCGGCGGGGAGACCGGGACGCCGTCGCGGAAGCTGACCGGGCCGGGCACGCCGATGCCGATGCCGTCGAGGCGGTCGTAGGCGCCGTCGACCCGGGCCTTGGCGAGCAGTTCGTTGACCCGGTGCAGGATGTTCTTCGGCCCGGACCGGATGTCGGCGGCCTCGGTGTAGGCGGCGACCGGCTCCAGGCGGCCGTTGGTGACCTCGACGTCGATGGAGCTGGCGCCCAGGTCGACGGCGGCGAAGTGCAGGCGCGGGTGCAGTTGGACCAGGGTGGACCGGCGGCCGCCGCGGGAGGCCGCCATCCCGGCCTCGGCGACGTATTCGGCGGCGACGAGCTTCTCCACCTCGGCGAGCAGCCGGGGCCGGGTCAGCTCGAGCCGGTCCGCGAGTTCGGCCCGGGAGATGGGTCCCTCGTCCCGCAGCATCTGCAGAAGACGCAGGTAGGGCGGATCAACCGAGATACGCACGCACAACCTCCTCGACGGAGTGTCACAGGCTTGTTACGTGCGACACACAGTAGAAGCCATCGATGGAGGTGTCCATAGCTTCATATGGATCAGTCTCAACTTTTGACTAAGTCTGCAAAAGATGGTCGTTCATCATCCGGAAGAACCTCGTTGGACAGGTCATGGCAAGATCCCGTCCCGTGATCAACATCAAGGCTCTCCGATGAGGGCGGTCATCGTCGCGGCAGCGGTCGCGTTCCTCGTATCCCTGTTCGGCACACCGCTGGCGATCCGGGTCTTCACCGCACTGAAGGCCGGACAGCCGATCCGCTCCCTCGGTCTCGCCTCGAACCAGGGCAAGACCGGCACCCCCGCGATGGGTGGTGTCGTCTTCATCGTGGCCACCCTGCTCGCCTACGTGGCCGGTCACCTGGCGCTGACCACCCTGCCCGAACGGCAGATCGCCCAGGAGAAGCCGACGATGACCGGCTTCGTCCTGCTCGGCCTGTTCGTCTTCTGCGGTGTGATCGGCTTCATCGACGACTTCCTCAAGGTGAAACAACGCAACTCCGACGGCCTGTCCGCCAAGGGCAAACTGCTCGGCCAGGCCGTCATCGGCACCGGCTTCGGCATCGCCGCCCTCTACTGGGCCAGCACCAACGGCGAGACGGTCGTCAGCGAGAACATCTCGTTCATCCGCGACATCGAATGGCTGAACGTCGGCAAGGTCGGCGCGGTGATCATGTTCGTCTTCGTGATCACCGCGATGTCCAACGGTGTGAACCTCACCGACGGCCTCGACGGCCTGGCCACCGGGGCTTCCGCACTGGTCCTCGGTGCGTACGCGCTGATCGGTTTCTGGCAGTACCGGCACTGGTGCGCCGACGACACGTACGCCCGCGCGAACCAGTACTGCTACGACGTCCGCGACCCGCTGGAGATCGCGATGATCGCCGCCGCGGCCTCCGCCGCCTGCATCGGCTTCCTGTGGTGGAACACCTCACCCGCCAAGATCTTCATGGGTGACGTCGGCGCACTCGGCCTGGGCGCCCTGATCGGCGGCCTCGCCGTGGCCACCCGCACCACGCTGCTCTCGATCCTGATCGGCGGCCTCTTCGTCATCATCACGGTGACCTGGGTGATCCAGATCGTCTCGTTCAAGACCACCGGCAAACGTGTCTTCCGGATGGTCCCGCTGCACCACCACTTCGAACTGGCCGGCTGGAGCGAGGTGAACATCGTGGTCCGCTTCTGGGTCATCGCCGGCCTCTGCATCGCCACCGGCCTCGGCCTCTTCTACACCGACTTCCTCGCCAACGTCGGCTGAACCAGTCGTTCCACCAGCAGGTCGACGCGCCGCCCGGACTCCTCGGGCGGCAGTCGGCCGGCCCGGGTCAGGGTGGCCAGCCCGTGCAGAGCGGCCCAGAACACCTCGGTGAACAGTCCCGGGGGAACACCCTCACCAGCGCTTGCTTCCAGGTTCTCCACCAGGGCGGTGAACGCGTCCCGCAACGGCTCCGGACTGTCCGGGCTGGCGAAGGCCAGGCCACCGTCGAGCTGGAACATCGCGTCGTAGACCGCCGGGCTGCGGGCTGCGAAGTCCAGATAGGCACGGGCCAGAGCGTGCGGACCGTCGGCGGCCCGTAGCTCGGCGGCCATCTCGGCGGCTCCTTGCAGGGCGACCGCGCCGATGATCTCGCGCTTGCCGCGGAAGTGGCTGTAGAGAACCGGCTGGCTGTACTCGATCCGCTCGGCCAGCCGGCGCGTGGTGACCGCGTCCCAGCCCTGCTGCTCGGCGATCTCACGGGCGGTCGCCAAGATCAGCCGCTCACGGTCGGCCCGCTCGCGTTCTTTACGTCCCTGTACCGGCATGCCCCGATCCTAGCACCGCTAGATTTTCGAGCGACAGTAGTGTTAGCGTCGCTATAACAGCTAGCACCGCTAGATCAAGGAGATCCCGCCATGCTCGCAGTGATCACCATCGTCGTCGTCGGCATGCTGGTCGGCGTGGAGTTCGCCGTCGCCGTCGTCCTCAACCCGATCCTCGACGCCCTGCCCGAGGACAGCGGCCAGCTCGGCCGCGCCCACGGCGGCCGGATGCTCGGCGCCGCGATGCCGGTCTGGTACGTCACCTCCCTCATCCTGGTCACGATCTGGGCCGTCGCCACCTGGCAGCAACCCGGCACCACTCTCGTGATCACCGCCGGAGTCCTGCTCCTGATCAGCGTGCTCATGTCGATCCTGCTGCTCGTCCCGATCAACAACCGCAGCAAGAACTGGACCCCGGAGAACCGTCCCGCCGACTGGAAAGAGCAGGGCAAACGCTGGGACCGCCTGCACTACGTCCGAGTCGCGGTGATCATCGGTGCGTTCGCCGTTCTCACCACCGCACTCAGCACGATGTGATATGCATCGATGTGTTGGACGACAGTCAGCAGACGGGAGACACCGCCATGCCACGTTCCCCCTACCGGGCCGGTGCCGCGGTGGCGCTGTCACTCGGCCTGACCCTGACCCTCGGCGCGTTCACCACGGACCGGCCCGGCACCCTCGCGCCGGTGGCACTGACAGTTGCCGCAGGTGTCGACCCCGGCACCGCCGCCGGGCAGTCGCTGAACCTGCGCCGGGGCTGGACCGCCCAGGTGTGGGCCAACGTGCCCGGCGCCCGGCGGCTGGCCTGGACACCCGACGGGCGCCTGCTGGTGTCGACCGGTCCCGGCGGCACCATCGCCCTGCTCACCCCGGCCGCCGCCGGTCAGGGCCCGACGGTGACCACCCTCGCAGCCGGGCTCCAGCACACCCAGGGCCTCGCCGTCGGCCGGCACCACGGCCGGACCGTGCTGCTGGCCGGTGACCGGACCAGGATCGTCGCCTGGGACTACGCCGCAGGCACCGTGACGAATCAGCGGGTGATCGTCGACGGGCTGCCCAGCGGCGGCCACGACCGGATCACCCCGGTGATCCACGGCGACCAGGTCTTCTACAACCTCGGCTCGCGCACCAACGACGACCCGATCGACCGCACCGGCACCCCCGAACGGGCCACCATCGCGCGGGTCGGCCTGGACGGCACCGGCAACACCACGATCGCGACCGGCGTACGCAATGGTTCCGGTCTGTCCTTCGCCCCCGACGGCACCCTGTTCGCCGCGATCAACCAGTCCGACAACCAGCCTTACCCCTTCAAGGACGAGACCGGCTGGTACGGGCGACAGGTCCCCGCCTACATCAACGAGAACCCGGTCGATCAGGTCGCCCGGATCCGCCCCGGCACCGAACTGGGCTGGCCGTACTGCCTGCCGGACACCACCGGCCACCCGGACCGCACCGACCTCGGCTACGTCAGCCAGCCCCTCAACAACCCCGACGGTACGGTCCTCGACTGCGCCACCGCCGACCGCACCGCACTCGGCCTGCCCGCACACGGCGCCCCACTCGGATTCGCCTTCACCCACGACTCCCGGCTGCCGAGATCACTGGCGAACGGCGCGCTGATCACCTCACACGGCTCCTGGAACCGCACACCGCCGCGCGAGCCGTCGGTCGTCTACAGCCCGTGGGACGCCCGCAAGCGCACCCTCACCCCGCCGCAGCCACTGGTCACCGGCTGGCAGAACCCGGACGGCACCCGATGGGGCCGCAGCGTCGACGCCATCCCCGGCCCGGACGGCGCCCTCTACGTCACCGACGACCAGGCCGGCCTCGTCTACCGTCTCGCCCCGGCCCGGTGACACTCACGGCTCGGCCGGTAGGTCAGCGCGGTCCAGCACATAGTCCACCGTCCACCGGAACACCGCGGTCACCGGGCGGCTGTCACCTCGACTTGGCCAGATGCAGCACGGCGCCGGCATCGGGCGCCGCCGAGGCGACGTAGCCCTCGCGCTGGTAGAGCGCGATGTTGCGGTGGCTCTTCGCGCCGGTGGACAGCAGGATGCGGGTGCAGTCCGGGTCGGCGGCGGACTCGGCGGTGTGCAGTAGCCAGCGGCCCACGCCCCGGCCGCGCAGGTCGGGGGCCACCGCGAGACGGCCGATGTGCCAGTCGGTTCCGGTGCGGCGGGTACGGACCATGCCGAGGAGACGGCCACCGAGCCAGAGTCCTGTCGTGGTCCAGTCCGCCAGCCACTCGCGGACCTCGTCCACCGGCTCGTGCAGGGCGGGAACATCCAGCGTGCCGTTCTGTATCGCCTCGTCCACCCAGCAGCATCGCTGAAGCACGGTGACCTCGGCCGCGTCACCGGCGGTGAGCCGTCTCACGCGGGAGCCCGGAAGCGGGCCGGCCGACGTCTCGCTCCGTAGCGGGCGCAGGGCCTGGGCGACCTGGACCAGTTCGTCGAGCAGGCCGACGGCTGCGGCGGCGCGGGCCGGGTCGGGAGGCGAGCCGATGCGGATCGCGACAGTGGCGCCCAGCGGGACCATTCGCAGCGTCGTCACCACCTGTTTGGCGTGCTGGACCGCCCGGGTGCCGGCCGAGGTGTGGCCGTAGCTGACGAAACCGATCGGCTTCCACGCCCATTCACGGCTCAGGTAGTCGAGGGCGTTCTTCAGCGCCGCCGGCATACCGTAGTTGTATTCCGGCGTGACCGCCACGAACCCGTCCGCCGCGGCGACCATGGCGCTCCACCGGCGGGTGTGTTCGTGCCGGTAGACGCCCGACGAGGGGTGTTCCTCCTCGTCCAGGAACGGCAGGTCCAGGTCACCGAGGCCGACCGGCACGAGGTCCGCGGCGTCCGGGCCGACGGCCTCGGTGAACCATTGAGCCACCGACGGGCCGAGGGCGCCGGGACGGGTGGAGCACGTCAGGACCAGCACACGGACCTTTTTCGTTGACATGGAAACGAAGGCTAGATGCTAGTTTGATTCCATGTCAACGAAATGGCTGAGCGCCGACGAGGACCGGGCGTGGCGGGCGTTCCGGCGGGTGATGGTCGCCGTCCAGGCCGGCACCGCCCGCGACCTGGCGACCGCCGGACTGTCCGAGCCCGACTACGAGGTGCTCAGCACCCTGTCCGAGCGGCCCGGCCACACCAGCACCCTCGGCGAGCAGGCCGACAAGATGGGCTGGTCCCGCAGCAGACTGTCCCGGCACGCCACCCGCATGGAAGCCCGTGGCCTGCTGTCGCGGGCACCCGACCCGGCCGACGGCCGCGGCTGCCTGCTCACTCTCAGCGGACCGGGGCTACTCGCCCTGGAGAACGCCGCACCGGTCCACGTCGCATCGGTCCGGCATCACCTCATCGACCGGCTGACCCCGGACGACCTCGCCGCACTGGAACGAATCGCCGAACGCCTGGAGTAGACGACACCGGCCGGCGTGCGCTGCTCCGCCTCGTCAGCTCGCCGAGCCACCGGCCGTGGGCTTGCCCGCCCAGGCGGTCAGCGCGTTCGTACGATCGCTCGCCGGTTGTTCGTCACGGCTGAGCCAGGCGACGTGCCCGTCGGGGCGGACGAGGATCTCGGTGACACCGGCCAGGGCCGGATGTGATCCGGCTGAGGCCTCCCCGTGGACGACACGGCCGGCCCATCCGGCCACCGCATCCGCTGCCGGGCCGGTGCCGGCCAGGGTGAGCAGCACGAACGAGCCTCCGCGCAGCAGTTCGTAGACGCTGGTGTGCGAGGCCGGCGCGAGGTCCGGCATGCGGGCACCGATCAGCGGTTCCGCCGACGTGCCGTACCGGGTGTCGAGCGCCGACACCGCGCCGGCGAGCCGCCGGTTGACGGCGTCGATGCCGAGCAGGTCGTCGAAGAGCGCGCGCAGGGCGGACGCGGGCCGCCGGTACTGCTCGACGAGCGTCAACTCCAGCAGCAGTGTCTGCACCTCGGTGTTGGCGGTCACCGCGGCGCCAACCGGGTGCCGCTCGTCGTGGTACGTGTCGAGCAGCCCGTCCGGCGCCCACCCGCGCACGGTCCCGGCCAGTTTCCAGCCGAGGTTGACCGCGTCCT
>DATMVU010000369.1:0-3737 GCA_035562875.1 Actinoplanes sp.
GCTACTCCCCGGAAACCCTTGCCGACCTGGTCGCCGAAGTGTTCGCCAGGCATCGCGCCGTCACCGCCGGGGCCGGTGCGGCAGTGCGTTCCCGGGTTCTCGGTTCGGAGGAGGCAGCCGAAACACCATTGCGGAGGGTACGACTGGACGGGCTCGGTGCCCGGGTCACCGCTGTCGACGATGAACGTCGTGTCGAGATCTTCCACGGTCAGGCGGCCAGCGGGGTGATCCTGGTGTCCCATCGGCAGTGGCCCGGCACCGAGGACGGCCCGGCCCTGTCGAAACGGCGCCTGGCCGGTGCCACGGTCGGTGCCCTGGCCGCCGGAACGCTGGTGACCGAGTCCGCGGTCCGCAGCGCCAGCCGTTCGGTGCGCCTCACCGCGAGCCGGGTCGCCAAATCCACGGTGACCGCCTCGACCGGTGCCTGGGAACATCTGCCGGCCGGTCTGCGGGTGGACGACTACGCGAAACTCGCCGCCGAACTGGACGCGATGCCACCCCGGCCGGTCCGCGCCCGGGTCCGGGCCGACCTGGTCCGGGTGCTGGAGATCGCCGAGGTCGGTGCGAGCCACTACTCGCCGGGGGCCCAGCGCCTGACCGTGGTGATCCGCGACAGCCTGGGCAACACGGCCACGGTGGTGGCGACCCACACGGCTGTCGCGCCGGCCCGGCTGGACGCGGTCGCCGCGGCCCTGTCCGGTGATCACGGCCGTCCCCGCTACGTGGCCGGCAGTGTGCACCGGAGCGGCGGTGCCCTGGTCGTCGACCCGTACGCGATCGTCGCCGACGGCCCACCCGTCGTCCCCGACCTGGCCTCCCCGGAGACCTTCCCCAGCCGGGCGTTCGGGCATCCGACCCCATCGGTCCCGGCCGGTCCGTCTCCGGATCCACAGCCCGATCCACCTGGGGGCGATGCGGGGGAGATCGGTGAGGAGCCCTCGCCGGTCAGCGGCGACAGCGGCGGAGACCTGCCGGTTGCGGCGGGTGGTGGTGCTTCGCCGGTTGTGGCGGACGGTGAAGGAGCGGGGGCGGGTAGTGGCTCGCCGGGAGAACAGCCTGGTGGGGTGGAGGACCGGGGTGTGCCGGTTGATGACGGGGCGACTGATGTGCTGGTGGCTGTGGTGGCTGCCGCTCGGGAGCTACTGGCGGAGGCCGTGCACGGTGGGCTTGCTCATCTGCCGCCCGCCTATCCGGAGCGGTTGGCTGCCACTCGTGGTTCGCTGGCCCGGGCCGGTCTGCACCGGATGGCTTCGGCGATCGACGGACTGGCTGCCCGGCTCAGCCCGGATCCGGGGATCGAGACGGCCGAGGCCTGGGTCGATGCCTATCTGCGGGTGAGTCTCGCAGCGGATCTCCTGTGATGGAGGGACCATGGCTGCCGGATTGGTGATTCGTGACGCGGTGCCGGGTGATCGGGAGGCGGCTCTGTCCTTCTGGCCGCATCCGGACCGCTTCGACAGGCGTCTGGCGTCCTCGGCCATCGGCGACGAGTCGCTCCTCGTGGCCGTTCTCGACGATGCGTCCCGACCGCAGATCGATGTGGCCCGACCACAGGGCGAAGCGGCCCGACCGCAGGGCGATGTGGCCCGACCGCAGGGCGATACGGACCGGCCCTGGAACGAGGCGGTTCGAGCGGAAGACTCTCGGGTGGAGGGGCATCGGGGGGAAACGTTTCGGGGGCCGGGGTGCGGGGCTTCGAAAGGCGAGACTCGGGATGACGGTGTTCGGCGAGAGGGCGGTTCCGGGGACGGCGGGCTGGAGGAGGCTGGCGGTGCGGTTGCCGGGATTGTCAGTGTTCGGTGGGGTGGTGGGTGTTCGGATGCCTCGCGGCCGCTGCTCTATGCGCTGGAGGTTCGGCCGGAACTGCGGGGCCGGGGTGTCGGCACCGGGTTGATCAGGCATGTCGCCGGGCTCGTGGTGGGCCGCGGGTATGCGGAGATCACCTTGGAGGTCGAGGTCGATAATGCCGGGGCGATCCGGCTCTATCGGCGGCTCGGGTTCACGATGACCGGCCCGCATCAGCATTTCTGGTATTTCGGAGAGGTCTCCGGAAGCGTCGAAGTCCTGATCATGCACGGCCGGGCCGGTCATCTCGCGCACCCTTGACCCCGGGCCGTGACCGCCGACCTCGGGTGACTGCGGGGCCGACCCGGGCCCCGCGGCCAGGCCCAGGGTCGGCCCCGCAGTCAGGCTTGTATGGAAAGGCCGGGGTCAAGGTCGGTCAGGGCCAAGGTCGGGTCGGTCAGCTTCGGCTTACGGCCTTGTCGACGCTTGTCTCGTAGGGGCCCAGGAAGACCGGGTCCCGGGAGGACAGGACGTCGGCCGCCGCCTTGACTGCGGCGCCGTATTCGCGGACCTCGCCGCGGAGCCACAGGTCTTCGAAGACCCGGACCGAGGAGTCGCCGACACCGGTGGCGTCGATGCCCTGTTCGCGGCAGAGGGCTACGGCGCGGGGCAGGTGGAAGTCCTGGGTGACGACGATGGCCTGGCGTACGCCGAAGATCCGGCTGGCTCGGGTGCAGGAGTCGTAGGTGTCGAAGCCGGCGTGGTCCAGGGCCACCCGGTCGGCGGGGACACCATTGGTGACCAGCCAGTTCTGCATGGCGCCGGGTTCGTCGTAGGCCCAGCGGCCGTGGTCGCCGGAGACCAGGATCGCCTTGACCTTTCCGGCTTCCAGGAGCTGGCGGGCGATCTCCAGGCGGGCGGCCAGGAAGGCCGACGGCTGGCCGTTCGGGTCCACCTGCGCGCCGAGGACGATGGCCACCGGGGCGGAGGGTACGGAGGCGGTGTCGTAGATGTGCCCGTCGGCCGACGACCGGATCCACTGGGAGCAGCCGAGCGCGACGACGACCGCGGCGACCGCCCCTGCCGCACCCATCGTGATCAGGCGACGGAGGTTCCGGACGGTGAGGTGGGCGGTGATCCGGCTGGGCAGGACAGGTCGTTTCGGCACCGGCCCGAGGATGCCAGACACCGTCAACGAGACCGGCAGGAGAAAGCGAGGCGGCGGGCGAAGACGGGGCGGCAGCGGAAGGCGAGGCGGCAGGGGAAAGCCGAGGCGGCAGGTAAGAGGGTGGCAGCATGACGGCCATGATCGAGAGCGCTGACCCGTTGATTCGCTGGGCGTCCCGGGCCCGGGACATGCGCCGGTGGGAGCGGCCGGACGCGGTGGTGCTCGCCTGCCCGGGGCTGTCGCACTGGGACCGGCTGGTGATGAGCGGCGAACCGGACGCGGTGGCGGACCTGTTGCGGGTGGCGCTGGCGGAGACGGCTGTGACGTTCCGGCCGTTCGGCACCGAGGAACTGGTCGAAGCGGTGGTCGCCCGGCTCCCGGAACTGGAGGTGAGCGCCCGGTTCGCCTGGATGGAGACGACCACGCCGGTGAAGACCGGACAGAAGGCGCAGATGGCAGCCGGCCAGAAAGCGCCGACAGCAGCCGGGCAGCCGGCCCCGGAATGGCTGGGGGAGGCGGACTGGCCCGCGGTAGCCGATTTGATCAAAGAGGCCTACCCGGGGTCGTACGCACAACCCGGTGACCCGGACGTACAACGCTGGTCAGGTATCCGCGGCCATGACGGTGAGCTGCTGGCGGTGGCCGCGGAGGCCTGGTCGACGCCGGAGATCGGGTTCATGTCGGGGGTGGCGACCCGGCCGTCCGCGCGGGGCCGGGGTCTGGGCGCGGCGATCTGCGCGTTCACCACGAACGAGATGCTCGCCAGCCGGGAGCAGGAGCAGGA
>DATMVU010000370.1:0-2228 GCA_035562875.1 Actinoplanes sp.
CGTGACGGCGAGCAGCAGGAAGGCCAGCATCAGGACGAAGACGAAGACCAGGGGTGCCCGGCCGGTCATCTGTTCGGCGAAGTCGTGGGCGGTGGCGGTCCGCCCGCCGACGGCATAGTCGACCCCGGGAACCCGGCCGACCGTCTCCGGCAGGAGGTGTTCCCGCAACTCGGTCAGCGCCCGTACCGAGGTCTCGTCGGTGCCGGAACCGGCCAGCGGCACCCGCACCACCAGCGCCCGGCCGACCTCGACGACGGCGACCGGCACCCCGATCGACCCGCCGGGCTGCGCCGCGCGGACCCGCAGATCAGCGATCGCGTCCCGGACCGCAGCGGTGCCGGCATCGGAGCCGTCCGGCTTCCAGATCACCACCTGGGACGGCGTGGCCGCCCCGGGGAAGGCCTCCTGCATGCGTACCGCGGCGTCCACGGTGGGCACCGTCCGGGGCAGGCTGTCGACCACCGCCGGGTCCTGCGGGCGCATGTCGAGCGCCGGCACCGCCAGCACCAGCAGCCCGAGCACGGCGACGACACCCCAGAGGAGCGGGCGCCGTACAACGGCCCGGGCCGTGGCGGTCCACACCCGGGACTCACCGGCCTCGGTACGCCGGCGCCCCAGGAACGGCACCCGCAGGCTGTCCACCCGGTGGCCCAGCACACTGAGCAGGGCGGGGAGCACACTCACCGACCCGGCGACGGTCAGGCCGACGACCAGGACCGTGCCGACGGTGAGACCACGGAACACGCCGATGCCGGTGAACAGCAGCCCGCTCAGGCAGAGCATGACAGTGAGCCCGGAGGCGAGCACCACCCGGCCGGAGGTACGGGCGGTGATCCGCAACGCGCTGGGCACGTCCCGGCCGGCGAGCCGTTCCTCCCGTTCGCGGCGCAGGTAGAACAGGCAGTAGTCGACACCGACGGCCATGCCGATGAGCAGGACCATGGCGTTGACCGCGCTGTTGATCGGCAACCAGTGGTCGATGAGCTGCAGGAACCCGAAGGTGGCGAGCACCGCGGTCGCCGACAGGACCAGCGGGATCGACGCCGCGACCAGCGAACCGAAGACGACCAGCAGGATGATCAGGGTGATCGGCAGCGCCAGCAGATGCGAGGCCTGGAAATCGTCCTTGATGGCGTCGTCCACCGCCGCCGACAGGCTCCGGTCACCGGCCTGCACGACCCGGACGCCGGGATGCGCGCCGGCGGTGGCGGTGACGGCTCGTACCGCCGCCTGGAAATTCTCCTTGACCTGCTCCGGTGCGCCGGCGATCTGGAAGGTCACCAGCGCCGACCGGCCGTCGGCGGAGATCAGGTCGGGCCGGTCGGCGTCGATCGGGGAGCCGATGTCGGTGACCGCCCCCGAGGCGCCCTCCAGCGCCCGGACCAGGTCGGCGGCGGCGCTGCGCAGCTCGGGATCCGCCCGGAGATCCGGGCCGCTGCCGTCCTCGGCCTGGATGAGGACGCTCTCCCGCACGGGGTGGTAGCCGTCCTGGGCGATCAGGGCCCGGGTCGCCGCCCCGGCCTCGCCCGGGTCGACGTTCCGGGCGCCCTCGCCGGACACCAGCGAACTCGAGGCGAGTGCCAGCACGACCAGCAGACACCAGCCGGCGATGGCCCGCACCGGCCGGCGTGCGGACCAGCCGACGATCCGCTCCACCAGGGCCGCTGACGGCTGGTCAGATCTTTCGGGCAGCATGCAGTACTGTCCTTCCTCAGATGCAGGAGCATTGCGAGAAGCTCGCCGCGAGGCGAGGTGATGTTTCCTGTCCCCGGGTCGTCGAGTTGCAGCTCGACGACCCGGTCTGCGATCGGTGCCGGGTGCGTCACTCGACCTGTTTGAGCACCTCCTCGACCTTCGCCATCCGCTTCCGCAGGTCGCTCAGGTGCTGATTGGTCTCGGCGAGCTGCCCGGCGATCGACTCCTGGCCGGTCACCACCTGCTCGGCCAGCCGCCGGTGCTCGGCGTCCCGGCTCGCCTGCGACCGGGCCCTCAGCCGCCCGCCCACCAACGCCGCCACCACGACGATCACGGTGATCAGCAGAGCGAAGACGCCGACAGCACCGACGACCTCGGTCCAGTCGCTGCTGCTAGTCATGACTCGGTGTTCCCTTCTCAGCGTCCATGTCGAGGCCGGTCAGCGTGCCGGCAGCACCGCGGATGACCCGTGGTGTCAGGGTGAGATCGAACGGAACGATCTCGTAGAACTTCAGTGCCTTGCCGTCCCCGGA
>DATMVU010000371.1:0-13836 GCA_035562875.1 Actinoplanes sp.
CATCGCCTCCCGGCCGCCCGGATCGGCGTGCCGGACCGCCGCGAGCAGCGCCGTCCGGTTCGGCGCCTCCACCGTGAGCACCCGGTCGGCGCCGAGTTCCGCGGCGCTGCGTTCGGCCCGGACGGTACGGTCGGCGGCCAGCCCGCCGGCCGCCGTGGCGAAGCTGGCGACCGCCACCACGATCAGGGCGAACACCCGGTCGGCGCCGCGTTGCCGGGAGAGCTGGACGGCGGTGAGGGCGATCCGGAGCCGCCCGCTGCTCAGCGCCGCGCCGGCGGTCCGGTCGGCGACGCGGATCAGCAGCCGCGCGGCCAGCAGGGCCATGGCCAGCGCGGCGAGGGCGGGCGCGGCGGCTTTGAGGCCGTTCTCCGATCCGCCGGACCGGGACTGGTAGACCGCGGCGGCGGCTACCGCGGCGAGCACCTGGTCGACCAGGGTGGAGCGCCAGTCTGCGCGGCCCGTCGCCGAGCGTTGCAGCAGCACCGCGACCGGCTGCCGCAGCATCAGCGCCTCACCGATGATCAGCACGAGCAGGCTGCCGAACAGGACGGCGGCGACGGCGGCTCCGGCGAGCAGCAGAGCGGTGCCCCGCTCGCTCGGGGGCATCGGCCCGGTGAGGCCGACGGCGAGCAGGAGCCCGGCGGGTGCACCGGTCAGCGCACCGAACAGCAGCGGAACCAGGTGTTGTCCCCAGGCCAGCCGCAGGATGTCGCGCCGGCTCAGGCCGCGCAGTTTGAGCAGCGCCACGTCGGTGCGCCGGTCCTGGCCGGTGCAGCGCCCGGCGATCCCGATCGCGAACCAGGTGAGGATCAGGGTCTGCAGGCCCGCGGTCAGGACGCCGCGGCGCACCGTGTCCCGGTCGGTGGCGATGCGCTCCAGCACCGTGTCGATGCCGGTGTTCAGCCGTAGCTGGTCCTGGCTCAGCCGGGCCTCGGCTTCGGACAGCGCGGCGCCGAGGCGCTGGGCGCCGTCGCCGCGGATCAGGTCCGGCGGGACCTGGACGTCGTAGGTGAGCGTCGGTTCCGGGAGCCGGCCGGTTCCGAACGTCTCGATCGGGGTGAAGACCGGGTCCAGTCCGGGGGTCTCGGCCCGGAACAGCGGATTGCTCCAGTACGGGTCTGCGGGGTCGCGCATCGAGTACCGGGCGACGATCGTGAACCGGAACGGGGTGCTCAGGTGGTCGAGCAGGGTCAGTTCGCCGCCGATCTCCAGCCCCAGGTTCTGGGCGGTGGCGTTGCTGACCGCGATCTGGAGGGGGGCGGACGGACAGGGCCCGTCGAGGCGGACGTGCCGGCAGAGGTCGTCCCGGTAGGCAACCGCCATGGTCGCGTCTCCGCCGGCCCGGGTGACGGTCAGCGGCAGCCGGATCCCGCGCACCGGCTGGTCCGCCGAGCGGGAGAGCTCTCCGGCGGCGAGTCCGGCGAACCGGTCGAGCGTGCCGGCCGCGTCGTTCAGGGTGCTGGTCTCGGTCTGGATCGAGATGTTGCGCTGGGCCGCTGAGGCGGCGCTGAGCTGGGCCTCGGCGGCGCGGGTGGCGGAGGCGTAGGCATACCAGGGACCGGCGGCGGCGACGGCGGCGGCCAGCGCGGCCAGCACGAGGATCGCCAGTGCCTGCGCGGTTCGCGCCCGCACTGCGTCGACAACGAGCGCAAACAAAATCCACCCTCCCCCGATCAAGGGGAGGCTACGCGATGGTCACAGCACGTGGGGGGCACGGAGACCTGCGATGGACCGCCCGCAGGCAAGTCACCGCAGACCAGCCGATCTCCTAATGACCCCACGGGGCGATATCAAGTATCAATACTCAGAAATATCTAGATATCCTTGTTTTGCATCGATGCCTTCTGGTGACGGCGAGACCACCCGGCGCACCATCAGCGACCGGCGCCATCTGCACCGCTCGCTGACCAGCAGGCGCGACTCCGTCGATCAGGGGAACCGCGGGGGCCTGACCCGACGGGTCCGGCCGCTCGGCGGAATGCGCGGAATGCGCGGCTGCCGCCGACCGGACCGCGTGTACAGCAGGGCTGTGATCACTGTCAGCAGCGCGGCGGTCAGGTAGCCGGCCAGCAGGTCGGCCGGTTCGGCGGCAAGGGGTGGCAGGGCCACGGCGAAGACCGCGCTGATCCCGGCGATCCTGGTGCGGTGTCGTTCGTCGTGCACGGCGGTGGCGAGGGGGAGAACAGCCCACAGCAGGTACCACGGCTGCACGACCGAGCCGAACACCAGCGCGGCAACGAACATCATTCCCAGCGCCTCGACGGGTTCCCGCCGCCCACGGATGACGGCGACGAGCAGCCGCACCACGACGCAGCCCGCAACGAGGGCGCCGGCGAGGTTCAGCACGCTGACCACGACCGCGGTGACCTCCGGTGACCCCGGGGCGCCGAGGCCACCGACGAGCAGACCCGATGCGGTGGTGGGCGCCATCCAGCTGTAGACGGCCGTGCCGGTGCGCAGCGCCGGGATCCATCCGAAACCGGTGTACGCCGAGAGGGCGATCGTGCCGAGCACACCGACCGACGCGACCAGCACCGCCGATCGCTTGTGCCGGGACACGGCCACGGCGATCAGGCACACTCCGGCGGCCGCTGCCACGATCTTGACGTTGGCGGCCAGGGTCATCAGGGCACTGCCGCCCAGGAGTGCCGTGACACCGGCGGATCCGGATCGCCGCAGACCGGTCAGGGCCAGTTCGAATCCGGCGAGCATGAGCCCGAGCATGACGGCGTCGTTGTGCGCCCCGGCCAGCAGATGCCAGAGGGTCAACGGGTTGAGCAGGCCCAGCCAGACGGCGACGGTGGGCGCCACCCCGGTCCGCCGGGCGAGACGCGGTAAGGCCCAGGCGAGTAGGACGATGCCTGCCACCGAGATCAGGCGGTACAGGATGACTCCCGCGGTGAGGTTCTCCCCGGTGAGCACGGCCACCAGTCGCGACAGCTGGATCCATGCCGGTCCGTACGGTGCCGGAGTGTCCCGCCAGTACGGGCTGACGTGCTGGGTGACGGGGGAATCCGCACCGAGTGACTGGGCCGGCCCGTCGTGGTAGGGGTCGAGCCCGGCCGCGGCGGTCATTCCCTGTGCCAGGTAGCTCCAGACATCGCCGCTGAACAGCGGCCGGGCCAGAAGCAGTGGCAGACCCCAGGCCGCCATGATCGCGTACAGCTGGGGCAGGGTTGCGGCGAGGAGGTTGCGCCGCAGTTGGAGCCATTGCCCGACCAGCGCCGCCATCGCCAGCAGGCCGGCGGCGACCGTCATCGCCGGTGGAATGGGCAGGCCGGCGGTGACCACTGCGAGCACGCCGGTGGCGATGGCGCCCACGAGCAGCGGGTTTCCCGCTCGGGCAGTGGCGCTCGCCGCGCGGTGTGGGGCCGGCCGGGTGGGTGACGGACTGAGGAGCGTCATTCACTACACCTCCGATGTATACACCGAGTGCATATTAGGCTGTTTCAAAGGCCTCCGAGCCGGTGCAGTGGCGCCTCAGCAGTTCCACTGCACCGACGGAGGCCTTCAGAACCCGCGAGTCACTCGTTACGCAGATTGCCCGGGCGGGTGAGGCGCATCAGGGTCGGCAGGGCGGCGACGGTGGTGCCGAGCACGACCAGCACAGCGGCGCCGGAAGTCGTGCCGATGCCGACCCAGTCGATGCTGACGGGGGCGTTCACCGCGGACATCAGCACCGCGGCCAGACCACTGCCGAAGCCGACGGCGAGGGCCATGCCCAGCAGTACGGGCAGAGCCGCCTGCCAGAGCACCGAGCCGGTCAGGGTACGCCGCCGGATACCGAACGCCACCAGGACGGCGAGGACCTTACGGCGCTCGCGCAGCTGTTCGGCGACGTTGACGAGCATGCTGGCGCCGATGAGCAGCAGCAGAGCGACCGTACCGGCAAGAAGACCTTCGCGGATGTCACGCATGGCCGCGGCGAAGGCGCTGTTGCCGGGTTCGAGAAGGTACGCCTGCGGGTCGAGCCGCGCGGCGGTGTTACGGACCTGCTCGACGGCGTCGGCGCCGCCGGTGAGGGTGACCGCGTACTGGTCGGTCGCACCCGGGACCGGGACGCCGTTCAGCGCGGCCGGGGTGATCAGCAGCATCGACCGGGTGAAGCCGAGGGAGTTCGCGAGGGGCTGGACCTGCCGGGTGACGGCGGGCGCCGTCCAGGTGGGGCCGTTGTACAGGGTGTAGGTGCGCCCGCCCGCCGGAGCGTCGACGCCGTACACCTCGCCGTCGGTGCAGCCGGTCATGTCGGCGTACCGGGCCAGCGAAGTGCAGTCGGCGACCACGATGGACAGAGAGGTGCCGTCGACCTCGGCGCTGTGCGACCTGACGGTCTGTACCGCCTGGACACCGGCGGTGGCACGCAGGGCGGCCGTCCAGGTCTGCTCGGGAAGGTCGTTCTGCGGCGCGATCTGGAACCCGGACCAGCCCGATTCCCCGGATCCGGCAGCCTCGACCTGGTTCTCGATGCCGGCGACCAGACCGTGGATGGCGATCACCCCGGCCACCGAGACGGCGATGCCGGAAACGGCGCGAACGGCGGTGCCGCTGTCGAGTTGCAGGCGGCGGACCGCGAGTTCCCAGGAGACACTGCCGCCGCCGAGCCGGTTGACGACCGCGTCGACGAGCCAGGGCAGCAGCAGGGCCAGGCCGATGAGCAGCGCGGCCACCCCCGCGGCGACCTGGATCTCGGTCTCGCCCCCGGCGTTGTCGTCGATGCCACCGGCGAGGGGCCAGAGCAGGCCGACGCCGAGGACGGGCAGGATCAGGCGCCACCACAGGCGGCGACGGACGGTGCCGGAGAGACGTACGACCCCGAGCGGCTCGACGACGACCTTCCGCATGGCGGAGAGGGTCACCAGCACCGCCGTGGCGGGGACCGCGACGATCACCAGGCCGGCCAGGGCGGGCACCGGTCGCAGGTCGGCCAGGTAGAAACTCAGTCTGCCCGTCGCGTACCGATGGGTGAGAAGGCCGATGCCGACCGCGAGCGCGGCGCCGACGATCAGGCCCAGTACGGCGCCGGCCAGGGTCTCACCGGCGGCGATGCGGCGGGTCATCGCGGCGTCGGTGCCGACCAGTCGCAGGGCGGCCAGGCGCCGGTCGCGGGCCTCCCCGCCGAATCGCACCGCGCTGGCCATGAACACCATGACCGGAAGCAGCAGCACGACCATGCCGACCGCGGGGAACAGCAGCGACATCGGGTCGGTGCCCGCGTCGGCCTGGACGGCGCCCCCGAACTCCTCGACCCGGAAGGCGGACTCCTCGGTGAGCGTGCCGGAGCCCAGATAGAAGGCGAGCTCGGCAGGGCCGTACAGGCCCTGCTCGCCGATGGTGCCGACGACACGGGCATCCCAGCGCTGTGCCAGCAGAGGGTTCTCCCGCATCAGGTCGCCGAGCGCGGGAGACACCAGCATCTCGCCCGGCCCCGGCAGGGTGGTGACTCCGGGCGGCAGCGGCGGGCGGGAACCGTCGGGCTGCAGCGTGCGGCCGTGGATGGTGTCGTCGCCGAACTGTGAGCTGGCGATGCCGACCAGAATCGTCCCGTCGGACTTCGGGACGTCGTCGCCGCTGATCCGCTCGGTGCGGGCTTCGGTGCGGGCACTGCTCGCGGCCAGCGCGGTGGGCAGGGTGGCCACCGAGAGGAGAACGGCGACGCCGATGCCCACGCCCGCGGCGATCAGGGCGAGACGGGTCCATCCCGCCCGGCCTCCGGCGAGGCTCATTCGTGCACCGAGGGCGAGTTCGAAGACCCCTCGTCTCAGCGCGGTCACCGGGCGTACTCCTGCTCGCGGACCCGGCCGTCACGGACCACGGCCTCGCGGTTCGAGTAGGCGGCGACTCTCGGTTCGTGGGTGACCAGGACGACCGCCGCCCCGGTCTCGCGTGCCGCGGCGATGAACATCTTCATCACCAGTTCCCCGTTGAAGGAGTCGAGTGCGCCGGTCGGCTCGTCGGCGAACACCACCCGGGGCTTGGTGACCAGGGCACGGGCCACCGCGACCCGCTGCCCCTGACCACCCGAAGCCTGGCCGGGCCGTTTGTCGGCCACATCGGCCACGTCCAGGCGCTCCAGCCACGACGTCGCGGTGCGGTGCGCCTCTCGCCGGCCGACGCCGCTGAGCCGCAGCGGCAGGGCGACGTTCTCCCGGCAGGTGAGTTCGGGCACCAACTGACCGAACTGGAACACGAAGCCGAACTCGCCACGGCGGAGCGCGCTGCGCTCGGTGTCGCTCATCGCCGTGAGATCGCGGCCGTCGTAGACGACGCGTCCGGATCCGGGCGCCATGATGCCGGCGAGACAGTGCAACAGTGTCGACTTGCCGGAACCGGACGGGCCCATCAGGGCCACCACTTCACCGGCGCGAACGTGCAGGGAAGCCCCGTCCAGAGCCTTGGTGTCACCGAAGGCCAGGTGCAGGTCCTCGGCGGTCAGTAGGGTTTGCTCGGTCATCGGAATCCTTCAGGATGGTGTCAGCGGCGGATCTGGGCGGCCAAGCGGTCCAGGCGGTCGGTGGTGAGCTCCAGCCAGCGCAGGTCGGCTTCCAGGTGGAACAGGGCGTGGTCACAGATCAGCTCGTCAGCCAGGTCGCCCTGGGCTTTGCGCCGGGTCATCTCCCGCATCAGCCGCAGGTGTTCGGCGCGCTGGGTGTCGAGCACCTCGGCGGCGTTGCGGCCGGTCATCAGGGCGAGCACGACCTTGGTGTAAAGGGTGCTCTGCAGGTAGGGCTCAGGTTTCTCCGGCTGGCTGATCCATGTCGCGATGTCGGTGATGCCCGCGTCGGTGATCGCATAGCGTTTGCGGTCCGGGCCGTCACCGGGTTCGGTCTCGACTTCGACGAGCCCGTTCTTCAACAGCCGGGCCATGGTCGAGTAGACCTGACCGTAGTGCAGTGAACGGTCACGACCGAACGCTTCGTCGTATGAGCGTTTGAGGTCGTAGCCGTGGCGCGGGCCGTTCTCCAACAAGCCCAGCAGAGCGAAGCTGACTGACATACGAGCCACTATACACACGTTGTATAAACGTAGTTTCTACGTCCCGCGTGGGCGGCCACCACCGTCACACCCGGTCAGGGGCCGCCCATCGACGATGCGGGAGTCGAGGGTGGTCAGCGTTGCCCGGTGAGCAGGCCCGGACGCCCCGCGAACTGCCACCAGTCGACGTTGAAGAGGTAGCCACTGCCGCCGGTGAACCGCAGGTACAGATCCTGGTCGCCGGTGGCACCGCTGACCGGGCAGCTGACCGTGGCCCAGGTCTGCCAGCCGCCGGTGCCCGGCACGGTGCAGGTCCCGGCGAGCGTGCCGGTGGGGCTGCCGAGCCGTAGCTCGATGCGACCACCGGCCGCGGCGGAGGCGACCCGCGCGGAGAACGAGCTCGCGCCCGCTCCGAAGGCCACACCCTTGACCTTGATGTAGTCGCCGTTCTCGAGGAAGCCGACGTTCATGCCGCCGTCGCTCGCGCGCTCGGTCTCGACGCCGGAGCTCCAGGCGATCGTCTCGGCCTCCTGCCGGACGTACGGGTTGAGCGTCCCGTTCTGCGCCGCCCCACCGGCGGTCATGCTGATCTGCGGGATGCTGCCGTCGGCGTGGTAGCTGAACCTCTCCACGGCCACCGAGCGGGTGAAACCGCCACCGCCGGGCAGCGCGCCGTTGTGGTAGAAGAAGTACGACCCGCCGTTGAAGTCGACGATGCCGGCGTGGTTGGTGAAGCTGCCGCCCTGGGCCGGCATGACGGTCCCGCGGTAGGTCCACGGACCGAGTGGCCCCGGCGCGGTGGAGTAGCCGATGAACTCCGAGCAGCATCTGGCGGCGAAGACGTTGTAGTAGAGGCCGTTGCGTTTGTAGACCCAGGGGCCCTCCTCGTACAGCGTGGGCCGGTTGGCGTCGCCGGTACGGGTGCCGAACCCGGCGGTGGTCAGCGGGATCTTCGTGGCGCTGCCGCTGTAGCTGATCATGTCGGTGTTCAGCCGCACGTACCACAGGTTCGGGTTGCCCCAGTAGAGGTAGGCCTGGCCGTCGTCATCGATGAAGACCGACGGGTCGATCTCGCCGTTCTCCACCAGCGGGCGGCCGAGCGCGTCGGAGAACGGGCCGGTCGGACTGTTCGCCACACCTACGCCGATGGCCATCCGCCCGGTGGCACGGTTCACGACCGGCACGTACCAGAAGAACCTTCCATTGCGGTGTACGACCTGACCGGCCCAGGCGTCCTTGCTGGCCCAGCTGAAGGTGGCGAGGCTCATCGGCGAGCCGTGGTCGGTCCAGTTGACCATGTCGGCCGACGAGTACAGCCGCCATTCCTTCATGGTGAACCAGGTCGAGCCGTCCTCGTCATGGCCGGTGTAGAGGTAGACCCGCCCGTTGTGGACCAGCGGCGCCGGGTCGGCGGTGTGGATCGTCTGCACGATCGGGTTGTCTGCCCGGGCGGGCGCCGGAGCCACCGCGGCGAGCAGGGTCATGGCCAGGCACAGCAGCCCGGTGAGCGTCTTCCTCGGCGTCATGCTCGGCTCCATCGCTGATTGGCGGCGGCGGTGCAGGTCCACAGCAGGACCGGCGTGCCGTTGGCGGTCAGGTTGCGGTCGACGTCCAGGCAGAGACCGGAGGCGACCCCGCGGACGGTGCCGTCGCCGTTGAGGGTCCACTGCTGGTTGGTCTGGCCGTTGCAGTCCCAGAGCTGGACCTTGTTGCCGGCGGTGGCTCCGGTCGGGGCGTCGAGGCACTTGCCGAGCGCCTGGATGCTCTGGCCGTCGACGGTCCAGCGCTGGTTGGTCTGGCCGTTGCAGTCCCAGACCACCGGCTGGGTGCCGTTGGCGGTGCTGCTGTTCGGTACGTCGAGGCAGCGTCCGGAGGCGGCGCTGACCAGAGTGGACCCGGCCGGTGGCGGGGTGGTGCCGCCGCCGCTGACCCGGAACACGGCCGTGCCGTGGGCGGGCACACCGGCGCTGATGGTTCCGGTGCTGCTGACGGTGGTTCCGGTCCAGGCGTCCAGCAGGGTGAAGGCACTGCCGGACTTGCCGATCGCCGCGGCCGTGGTCGTGATGGTCGTGGTGGATGCGCCCTGGTTGAACAAGGCCACCGCCACGTCACCGCCGGCAAGCCGCTTGGCCAGCACGCGACGGGTTCCGTCGTACGACACCTGGGTTGCCTGCAGTCCGAGGGTGTCCTGGTTGATCGCGACGAGCCGCGGGTTGGTGAGGATGTCACGGGTGGTGGTGCTCATCGAGCGCAGGTCGTTGCCGGCGATCAGCGGCGACGCCATGATCGCCCAGAGCGCGAAGTGGCTGCGCTGTTCGGTCTCGGTCAGCCCGGCCCGGCCGATCTCCATCATGTCCGGGTCGTTGAAGGCGCCGGGCCGGGCGTATCCGGCGAGCGGCACGGTGACATCGACGATGTTCTTGACGCCCATCGGGTAGCCGTTGGTCTGACCGGTGTCCCAGGCGGCGCTGATGTCCTCGGTGGTGCGCCACATGTTCGCGACGTCGCCCCAGTCGCGCTGCGGCCCGGTCTTGGCGTGGATGCTGTTGGAGTTGATGCTGTAAACGATGGGGCGGCCGGTGGCGGCCAGCGCGTCCCGCATCTTCGCGAACGTCGTGACCTGGTCGTTGATGGAGCCGGACGGGGAGCACCAGTCGTACTTGAGGTAGTCGACGCCCCAGGCCGCGAACTGCCGGGCGTCCTGGACCTCGTGGCCCTGGCTGCCGGTGGCGCCCGGGTAGCTGTTGAAGTACTGGGCGCAGGTCTTGTCCAGCGGCGCCTGGTAGATGCCGAACTTCAGACCCCGGGCGTGCAGGTAGTCGCCGAGCGCCTTCATCCCGCTGGGGAACCGGGCCGGGTCGCCCTGCAGGTTGCCCGACGAGTCGCGGTTCGGGTTCATCCAGCAGTCGTCCACCACGACGTACTGGTAGCCGCGGTCGCGCATGCCGCTGCTGACCATCGCGTCGGCCATGCCCCGGATCAGTGACTCGCTGATGTTGCAGCCGAACGTGTTCCAGCTGTTCCAGCCCATCGGCGGGGTGCGGGCGACGCCGTTGTCCAGCGCGTGCGCGGCCGGGGCGCCGATCAGTGTCAGGGTCACGGCCAGTAGGACCGCCAGTGTTCGCCTCATCGTCGTGTCCAGTTCTGTGCGGCGGATCCGGTGCAGGTCCGCAGGGTGATCGTGGAGCCGTTCGCGGTGCCGCCGGCCTCCAGGCACAGTCCGGACCGGGCGTTGCGGACCGGGCCGCCGGAGGTGTGGCTCCACTGCTGGTTGGCGGCGCCGCTGCAGTCCCAGAGCTGCGCCTTGGCCCCGGTGGTGGCGCCGGTCGGCGAGTCGAGGCACTTGCCCAGCGAGCGCAGGGTCTGCCCGTCGTAGGCCCACTGCTGGTTGGTCGCGCCGCTGCAGTCCCAGATGATCGGCTGGGTGCCGTTGGTGGTGTTGCTGCCGGGGACGTCCAGGCAGCGGCCGGAGGCGCCGGCCAGAGCGTTGCCGCCGCCACTGTTCGGGTCGCCGATGGTTCCGGGGACCGATCGGAGTGCGGCGTACCAGGTGGCGGCCATCTTGTCGTAGCCGGCGGCGGTCGGGTGGATGCCGTCGATCAGGTCGGCGGTGGTGAGGGCTGCGTGCATGTCGACCAGGTGCACCCGCGAACCCTTGCTCCGTACGACAGCGGACAGGGCCGCGTTGTAGGTGCGGGCGGCGGTCTCCTGCCCGGAGCCGGCCAGCGGGATGATCGTGGCCACGAAGACGTCCGCCGACGGGACGGTGGCGGTGATCCGGTCGATCAGGTTGGAGAGCCGGTCCGGCGCGCCGGGCACGTTGTAGTTCTGCAGGATGTCGTTGGTGCCGAGGTGCAACAGCACGGTGCGGGGCGTGGTGGTGCGCAGCCAGCCGGCGATGTTGGCGTCGATCTGGTCGATGCGCCAGCCGGGATGGCCCTGGTGGTCGTGGTCGCCGAGATTGGCCGGCCCGTTGAACTGGGTGCCGACGAAGTCGACGCGATATCCGGCGGACGCCAGGCGTTGCCAGAGCCCGATCCGATAGCCGCCGGGAATCTGTGTGCCTTCGGTGATGGAGTCGCCGAGCGGCATCACCCGCGTGCCGCCGTTGGATTCCGCGGCCGCCGCCGCGATGGGTTGAAAGAGGACACCGGCAAGGGCGAGAGCAGCGGTGAGTACGGCCGGCAAGAGCCGCCGTCGTCGACTGGGCATGGGCGAAGCCTCCTGGGAAAGGGCGGTTCCTCAGCGCTCCAGATTGGGGATGAGAGCGCTAACAACCGGTGACCGCAGATTGCCAGCATGTTTCCAGACATTCAAGTACGACTTTCTGATGGCATTCACATAGCGCCAGAATTCGCGCTCGCGAAAGTGTTACGCGGGCTAGCTGCAGATTGCCGGGCTCGCATTTTCAGGAAATCCACTGACACCATGAGGAAATCCGCATGGGAAGGCTCCCACCCCACTCGGCCCCACTGAAGGGCCCCGCGACGCGGGCCTGCCCGGCGGCGCCCCGGCGCACCGGACCGCATGGCCCGGCTGAGGACCGGCGGGCGGGATCATCGGGGCGGGGCCGACGCCACGCTTTCTGTTAAGAGACCTTTACAGATCGATGTCAGGCGATCGAAGATGGCGGTGGTCATCGATGTTGATGGAGGCCCCATGCGTTCTGCCCCGCTCGCCGCCCTGCTGTCGCTCATCCTGGTCGGAGGGTCGGTGGTGGTGGGCCGGCCGGCTGTGGCCGCCCCGGCACCGCGGTTCGGCACCTCGTTCGAGACCGGGGATTCGCCGCTCACCTGGCAGAACACCGCGGAACGGACGTCCGGAGTGGATGGGCGGCTGCGGGCCGGGATTCCGGGCTCGGTCAACGATCGGGTCGCCGAGGTCGCCGCGTCCGGGGAGAACAGCGGCGGCGGTGAGGTCAAGGAGAATCTGCTCGACGCCGACCCGGACACCAAGTGGCTGGTCTTCGCCGGCACCGGCTGGGTCTCCTACCGGCTGGACTCGCCGGTACGGGTGGCCCGTTACGCGCTGACCGCGGCGAACGACGTGCCCGCCCGCGACCCGCGCGACTGGCGTCTGGAGGGTTCGGCTGACGGCAGCGCCTGGACCACCGTCGACACCCGGACCGGGCAGAGCCTCGGTGAGCGCGGCGCCACCACCACCTACGACGTCGCGACGCCCGGTGACTACGGGTTCTATCGGCTGACCGTGACCGCGAACGGCGGGGCGACGATCGTACAGCTGGCTGACCTGCAGTTGTCGAATGGTGACGAGACTCCGCCACCGGCTGAGCCGGCCCGCAGCGCGATCGGGACCGGGCCGTCCAACGCGCCGGCCGCCAAGGCCCGGGTCGGGTACTCCGGCCTGGCGTCGCTGGAGTTCGCCGGACGTCATGCCACGGACGGGCGAGGTTACACGTACAACAGAATCTATGATGTCGATCTGAAGATCGGGCCGGACACGGAGCTCTCCTATCTGGTGTTCCCCGAGTTCACCCGCGGTGACCTGAGCTATCCGGCCACGTTCACCGCGGTGGATCTGGCGTTCACCGACGGCACCTTCCTGAGCGGGCTGAAAGCCAGGGACCAGCACGGGACAGTGGTCAGCCCGCAGGCGCAGGGTGCGGCGAAGAAGCTGTCCGCGAACCAGTGGAACAAGATCGTGTCGCGGATCGGCGAGGTCGCCCGCGGCAAGACCGTCGACCGGATCCTCGTCGGCTACGACAAGCCGTCCGGTCCGCAGAGTGCCTGGCGGGCCTGGTTCGACGACATCACCGTCACCGCGGTCAAGAAGCAGAAGCCGATCAAGAGCCTTGCGGAGTACGTGGAAACCCGCCGTGGCACCCAGTCCAGCGGCGGTTTCTCCCGTGGCAACAACATCCCCGCCGCCGCCGTGCCGCACGGCTTCAACTTCTGGACCCCGGTGACCAACGCGTCCACCCTGAGCTGGCTGTACGAGTACAACAAGGGCAACAACCCGCAGAACCTGCCGCAGTTGCAGGCACTGTCGGTCAGTCACGAGCCGAGCCCGTGGATGGCGGACCGGCAGACCTTCCAGTTCATGCCGCAGGACGGCACCGGTGTCCCGGACGCCGACCGGACCGCCCGCGCGCTGACCTTCCGTCACGAGAACGAGACCGCCCGGCCGCACTACTACGGTGTCACGTTCGACAGCGGGCTGAAAGCCGAGGTGGCACCGGCCGACCACGCCGCCCTGCTGCGGTTCACCTTCACCGGCGACGGCGGCACCATCATCTTCGACAACGTCAACGACAGTGCCGGCCTGACCGTCGACACGGCCACCGGCACGATCAGCGGATGGACCGACGTGCGCAGCGGCCTGTCCAACGGCGCGACCCGGATGTTCCTCTACGCCACCGTCGACGCCCCGGTGCTCGGCGGCGGGATGCTGCCGGCCGGCAACCGGCCCTCCACCGGGTACGTCACCGTCGGTGCGAAGACGGCGAACCTGCGGGTGGCGACCTCACTGCTCGGTGTCGACCAGGCGCGGCACAACCTGGAACTGGAGATCGCCGCCGCGGACACCCTGGAGACGGTCCGCAGCCGCGCCGAGAAGGCCTGGAACACCAAGCTGCGTACCGTCGAGGTGGAGGGTGCGAGCCGGGATCAGCTGGTCACCCTCTACTCCAACCTGTACCGGCTGTTCCTCTACCCGAACTCGGCACACGAGAACACCGGCACCAAGGCGGCACCGGTGTGGCGGCACGCGGTCCAGTCGTCGACGACCACACCGCCGAGCACCCCGACCCAGACCGGAGCGCAGGTCAAGGACGGGAAGGTGTACGTCAACAACGGGTTCTGGGACACCTACCGCACCACCTGGCCCGCCTACTCACTGCTCACG
>DATMVU010000372.1:0-5666 GCA_035562875.1 Actinoplanes sp.
CTGGGGACGGTGGTCACCAAAGGGGCGAACAAACTCACCCTCAGTGATCGCCGACAACGGGCAGGGACACCTGGATCTAGCAACACCCCTGCATGGACCGCATACGCCCGCACACCGCCAATTCCGGAAACCACTTCGCGATGAAGTGGTGATGAACCGGCTGTGGAAGACCTGTGTCATCGCGGGTAAGCTCGGCCCCCGATCCCGGCCGGTCACTCATCGCTAGGTAGGACATGTCGGTCACTTACGACAATCAACTCCACAGTGCCCGCCGGGAGGCTGGGCCCCAGACCGCTCCCGCACATCTACGATTCCGACCGGACATCGAGGGTATGCGGGCCATCGCGGTTGTGCTGGTCGTGCTCTCGCACGCCGGCATCACCAGCCTCGAAGGTGGCTATGTAGGCGTCGACGTCTTCTTCGTCATCTCCGGTTTCCTGATCACCACGCTCCTGTTCAAGGAGCTGGACCGGACCGGAAGGATCTCGCTCGCCACGTTCTACGCCCGCCGGGCCACCCGGCTGCTGCCCGCGTCGACTGTGGTTCTACTGGTCACCGTCACAGCGAGCTGGCTGTGGATGCCCGCCACCCGGTTCAAGTCGATCTCCCTGGACGCGATCTACGCGACCTTCTACGGGATCAACTGGCGGCTGGCGAACGAGGGCGTGCAGTACCTGAACGCCGACGCCGAGCCCTCCCCGCTGCAGCACTTCTGGTCGCTCGCGGTCGAGGAGCAGTTCTATCTGGTCTGGCCGCTACTCCTGCTGATCTTCGCGCTGCTCTTCGGCAAGCGCCGCGCCCCGGTGATCATCTCGCTGGTCCTGGTCGTGATCGCGTCACTGACGGTGAGCATCATGCAGACCGCGTCGTCGGCGCCGTGGGCCTACTTCGGGGCGCACACCCGTGCCTGGGAGTTGGCGATCGGCGCGTTCCTCGCGGTCGGCGCGGCCCGGCTCGCCGGTCTCCCCAAGGCTCTGGCCGCGGTGCTGACCTGGGCGGGTCTCGCCGCCATCGTGGTCGCGGCGTTCCTCTTCACCGAGGAGACACCCTTTCCCGGATACGCCGCCGCGCTTCCCGTGTTCGGTGCGGCAGCGATCATCGCCGGTGGCACCGCGGGGTCGCCGTACGGCGTGGTCTCGATCCTGAAGACGTGGCCGTTCCAGCAGATCGGCAAGTACTCGTACAGCTGGTACCTGTGGCACTGGCCGGTCCTCATGATCGTGCCACACATGCTGGACGTCGAGCCGAACATCCCGCTCAACCTCGGTCT
Organism: Actinoplanes sp.; assembly: GCA_035562875.1. GTDB lineage: Bacteria > Actinomycetota > Actinomycetes > Mycobacteriales > Micromonosporaceae > Actinoplanes. The sequence goes on from DATMVU010000372.1 coordinate 1,271, forward strand.
CGCGGCCGGCGCGCTGCTGCTGGCGATCGCCTCGTACCACCTGATCGAGAACCCGGCCCGCAACCACAAGTGGTCGAAGGCGAAGGCCCGCCGCGGGATCGCCGTCGGCCTGGCCCTGTCGTCGCTCGCCGCACTCGTCGCCCAGGTCGGCGCGATGAAGCCGCCGCAGCTCGCCAAGGGTGACCCCGCGGTCGACACCACGCAGGTGGTGGCCACTGCCGCCGACCCGCTCGCCGAACTGCAGCGGATCATCACCGCCTCGGTGGGCACCGGTGAGCTGCCGGAGAACACCACCCCCCGGGTGCAGAACGCGCGCCGTGACAAACCCACCTACTACAACGTCAACTGCCACCTGGAGTACGTGGACACCGTCGCGCCCGGTGAATGCGCCTTCGGTGACCCAGCCGGCACGAAGACCGTCTTCCTGTACGGGGACTCGCACGCCGCGCACTGGTTCCCGGCCGTGGACGCGATCGCCCGGGAGCGGGGCTGGAAGCTGCTGGTCCGCACCAAGAGTGCCTGCCACGCGGCCTCGGTCGACGTCTACAGCACGGCTCTCAAGCGCGCCTACACCGAGTGCCCGGTCTGGCGGGATCAGGTCCTCACCGAGATCAAGCAGGCCAAGCCGTACCTGGTGGTGATCTCCTCCAGCGCCAACGACGGCAACCCGCTGCTGAACGAGACGGGTGGCCGGCTCAAGGGTTCGGCCGCCGAGGTCGACCCGCTGTGGGCGGAGGGCTGGACCGGCACGTTCCGGGCGATCAAGGCGCGGGGCACCCGGATCGCGATGATCCAGGACACCCCGTGGCCGGGGCACGACGCCCCGGAGTGCCTGGCCGAGCACTCCCGCAAGATCTCCCGCTGTGTCGCGGGGACCGGCGCGTCGATCGCGCTGCCGGAGCGGCAGGCCCTGGTCGCGGCGACGGCGAAGGCCAACGGGGTCTCGGTGATCGACCCGGCTCCGTGGTTCTGTGTCGGCGGCTCCTGCCCGTCGGTGGTCGGCAACCTGCTGGTCTGGCGGGACGACGACCACATCACCACCAAGTACGCGACGATGCTGGTCCCGCTGCTGGGAGCAGAACTGCCGAAGTGAACAGCGAACCGCGAGTGAACACCGGATGACGCGGTGAACACTGAGGAAACGGCCCCGCCACCGTGTGGAAGCACACGAAGACGGGGCCGTTCCGTGTTTTGATCGGTCTGCCGTCACACGCCGGAAACGTCCGCCTGCGAGCATTCCGGGGCGCGATCAGGAGGTCTCCTTTGTTCCTCAGCCAGCACGAGCAGGAACGACTGCTCATCCACGTCGCGGCCGACGTGGCCCGGCGCCGCCGTGAACGCGGCCTGCGGCTCAACTATCCGGAGGCCACCGCGATCATCACCGCCTTCCTGCTGGAGGGTGCCCGGGACGGGCGGACCGTCGCCGAGCTGATGGATTCCGGCCGCCGGGTGCTCACCCGCGACGACGTGCTCGACGGAGTGCCCGAGATGCTCGCCGAGGTACAGGTGGAGGCCACCTTCCCGGACGGGACGAAACTGGTCACCGTGCACGGGCCGATCTCGTGATCCCCGGCGAGATCCTCTTCGGGGACGGTGACATCCAGATCAATTCCGGTCGTACGACGGTGGATCTGACCGTTCACAACACCGGTGACCGTCCGGTCCAGGTCGGTTCGCACTTCCACTTCGCGGAGTCGAACGCCGCGCTGGAATTCGACAGGGAACTCGCCTGGGGGCACCGGCTGGCCATCCCGGCCGGTACGTCGGTCCGCTTCGAGCCGGGTATCCCCCGCGACATCACCCTGGTCGCGCTCGGTGGCCGCCGGATCGTACCCGGGCTGCGTGGTCTGTCCGGCGGGCCACTCGACAAGACTCCCCCGGCACCCGAATCCGACCCTGCCGACATCGAGCCGGCCGGTTCCCTCGACGAGGACACCGGCGAAGGCGAGCACAACGGGAGCCCGCGTTGACATCTCTGGACAGGGCTCGGTACGCGGCGCTGCTCGGGCCGACCAAGGGTGACCGGATCCGGCTCGCCGACACCAACCTGCTGATCGAGATCGAAGAGGACCACAGCGCCGGGCCGGTGCCCGGTGACGAGGTGGTCTTCGGCGGTGGCAAGGTGATCCGCGAGTCGATGGGCCAGGCCGCCGCCACCCGCGCCGAAGGCACCCCGGACACCGTCATCACCGGTGTCGTCGTGCTCGACCACTGGGGCATCGTCAAGGCCGACGTCGGCATCCGCGACGGCCGGATCGTCGCCATCGGCAAGGCCGGCAACCCGGACACCATGGACGGCGTCCACCCGGACCTGGTGATCGGCGCGGGCACCCAGATCCTGGCCGGCAACGGCAAGATCCTCACCGCCGGTGCGATCGACAGCCATGTGCACCTGATCAGCCCGACGATCCTGGACACCGCGCTCGCCTCCGGCATCACCACGATCATCGGTGGAGGTACCGGCCCGGACGAGGGCACCAAGGCCACCACCGTCACCCCGAACGCCTGGCACCTGGCCCGGATGCTGGAGTCCCTGGACTCGTGGCCGATCAACGTGCTGCTGCTCGGCAAGGGCAACACGATGTCCGCCGAGTCGATGTGGGAGCAGCTGCGCGGCGGTGCCGGCGGGTTCAAACTGCACGAGGACTGGGGCACCACGCCGGCCGCGATCGACGCCTGCCTGAAGGTGGCCGACGCGTCGGGGGTGCAGGTCGCGATCCACACCGACACCCTGAACGAGGCCGGTTTCGTCGAGGAGACGCTGCGGGCCATCGGCGGGCGGTCGATCCACGCTTATCACACCGAGGGGGCGGGCGGCGGGCACGCGCCGGACATCATCACCGTCGCGTCGCACCCGAACATCCTGCCGTCGTCGACCAACCCGACCCGGCCGTACACCCGCAACACCCTCAGCGAGCACCTCGACATGCTGATGGTCTGCCACCACCTGAACTCGGCGGTGCCGGAGGACCTGGCGTTCGCCGAGAGCCGGATCCGGCCGTCCACCATGGCCGCCGAGGACTACCTGCACGACCTCGGCGCGATCTCGATGATCGGATCCGACTCGCAGGCGATGGGCCGGGTCGGCGAGGTGATCACCCGGACCTGGCAGACCGCGCACGTGATGAAGGCCCGGGTCGGCTCACTTCCGGGCGACGGGCCGGCGGACAACAACCGGGCCAAGCGGTACGTCGCGAAGTACACGATCTGCCCGGCCCGCGCGCACGGCATGGCCGAGCAGGTCGGTTCGGTCGAACCCGGCAAACTCGCCGACCTGGTGCTGTGGGATCCGGCGTTCTTCGGGGTCCGGCCGGCACTGGTGATCAAGGGCGGCATGATCGCGTACGCGCAGATGGGCGACGCGAACGCCTCGATCCCGACACCGCAGCCGATGCTGCCCCGGCCGATGTTCGGCGCCTACGGGGTGGTCCCGGCCCAGACGTCGGTCGCCTTCGTCGCTCCGGCCGCCATCGACGCCCTGCTCAACGACCGGATCGGCGTGAAGCGGTCCCTCGTCCCGGTCGCCGACACCCGCTCGGTCGGCAAGGCTGACATGGTCCGGAACGACGCGATGCCCCGGATCGAGGTCAAGGCCGACACCTTCGAGGTCCGCATCGACGGCCAGGTCATCGAGCCCGACCCGGTCTCCGAGCTTCCGATGGCTCAGCGGTATTTCCTCTTCTGATGCGGTGGGTCGGTTTTGGGTCCGGCCTGGCCCACTCCGGGCGGTCAGGCTTGATCCCTCCGTGGGCCAGGCCGGACCCAAAACCTAGGCAGCAGAGGAGGTTGCGGTTTGAGTTTGGCGACGCTGTTGTTGCTGGCGGATGGGCGGTTGCCTTCCGGAGGGCATGCCCACTCCGGGGGGTTGGAACCGCAGATCGCTAATGGGAGGGTTCGCGACGTCAGCGGACTTCATGGTTTTCTGCTGGGGAAACTCGCCACGAGTGGGCTGGTTTCGGCGTCGTTCGCGGCGGCTGCCTGCCGGCGTACCGGCGAATGGTTTGATCTTGATGGTGGGCTTGATGCCCGGACCCCGTCGGTCGCGCTGCGCAAGGCGTCGCGGGCTCAAGGTCGCGCGCTGCTGCGGGCCGGGCGGGCGATGTGGCGGCTGCCCGACGTCGGGCGGGAGCCGCATCAGCCGGTGGCGCTCGGGGCGCTCGCTGCCGCTGCCGGGCTGAGTCCGGTGGAGGCGGCCGTCGCCGCCGCTCATGGGACCGTCACCGGGGTGGCCAGTGCGGCCGTCCGGTTGTTGGGGCTGGACCCCTATGCGGTGCACGCGCTGCTGGCGCGGCTCGCTCCTGAATGTGACCGGATCGCGGCCGACGCCGCGGACCGGTCCGGCGACCCGGTCGACGAACTTCCGGCCGCGGGCGCTCCACTGCTCGACATCGGTGCC
>DATMVU010000373.1:0-2582 GCA_035562875.1 Actinoplanes sp.
GGCTGGGGCGACGTGCAGGTGCTGCTCGTTCTGGCACGGTCGCTGGCCGCCCTTGAGGCTGGCTCGGACGACTCCCCGCATCTGCAGGTCATGCTTCAGTTAGCCACCGAACTCGGCGATCCGATCGTACGGGCGCTGGTACTGGCCCGCATCGCGTACCGCCGCACTACTCAGCGTAAATCGGTGAGTGGCGGGCCGTCCGCGATGACGCCTCTGGTTGAGGCCATTGCCCTACTCGACAGCGATGGTGGTGTGCCCGCCTACCGGGTATCGGCGCACGGACTCGTGGCCGTCGCCCTGGAAGAACTCGCGCTGTGGGAGTTGGCCGATGAGCACCGCTTGACGATCAGTGACCTGTTGAGTCCGGAGCAAACGAAGGCCTGGGCCACGACGGCCCGGGTCCAGCGACGGGTCAACGACTACAAGCGGTTCCACACGGCTCTCGACTGGGCCAGTGCGTACGCCCTGCTCGGGGACTGGGCCGCGGCCCAGCGGGTCGCCGCGAACGCCTTGTTGACCCAGACGGACCGTGTCGTCACCGACTGGCCGGACGTCTGGGCGGCCGACTATGCCGCAATTCGCATCCTGCTTACCGCCGTTGCGGGCTTGCCGGAGATCCGATCAGACGTTCCCGCTGTGGACGCCCTGGGGCTAGCGATCCGCGCTAGCCGGGCGGGTGATGACGCGACAGCCAGCGCGCTGGCGGGGATAAGCGTCGACCAGTTGGGTGAGCAGATTCCAGAGAACACCCGCCTGTGGTGTCTGAGCATGACCGCACGGCAGCCGGGCACGTTACCGGCCTCCATCCGCTACAGCGACGAACTGGTGGCCCGGCGGTGGCATGACCGCCTCGACCGCCTCGACGACATGCGCGACGTTATCGCCGTCGAATGCCGCCGGTATGAAAACGACCGCCAGCGCCGACAGGCGCTTGTCGACGATCTGACCGGTCTGCGGAACCGGCGTGGATACCACCAGTACATCGACTCGGTCGAGCCGGCAGCGGGTGGCTACGCGGTCATGATGGTCAACGTCGACCACTTTAAACAGGTCAACGACACCTTCGGGCACGACGTGGGCGATGTCGTGTTGGCCAAGGTGGGAGAGATCCTGTCCCGCCATGTGCGCTCCAATGATCTGGCGGCCCGGCTCGGCGACGATGAGTTCGTCGTCATCTTGGCGAAGGTCAGCGCGGACGTCGCCACCGACCGGGCGGCAACAATAGTGAACGCCGTCCGCAATTACCCCTGGACCGACGTTGCCAACGGCCTGCAGGTGTCGATCAGCCTCGGTGTGCACCACGGCGACTCGCACCTGCCCGCCCTGCTGACAGACGCCGACCGAGACCGTTATCAGGCCAAGGAGCCACGCCGCGACCGCGTCGTTGTCAGCTCCGCCTCGATCGAGTAGGAGCTCATCACGGTTGGTTCTTCTACGGAGCTGCGGCTTCGGCGTATCTGCTTTTACCGGTGGTCTTCGCGGTGTACATGGCGGTGTCGGCTTCGCGGATGATGTCGTCGGTGCCGTAGCCGGGGTTGTTGATCGCGATGCCGACGCTGGCGGATACCCGGGCGGGGATGTCGCCGATCATGATGGGTTCCTGGGCGTCGGCGATGATGCGTTTTGCTGTGGGTCGGGCGTCGGTGGCGTTGGTCAGGCCTTCCAGGATGATGGCGAACTCGTCGCCGCCGAAGCGGGCGACGGTGTCCGAGGCTCGCAGGCCGGTGCGTAGCCGGCCTGCGATGGTGCGTGGCACCGTGTCGCCGGCGTCGTGTCCGTGCTGGTCGTTGACCTGTTTGAAACCGTCCAGGTCGATGAACATGACGGCGAAGTGGCGACCACCCCGGGCATGGGTGGTCAGCGCGTGGTTGAGCCGGTCGTGAAAGAGCAGCCGGTTCGCCAGACCGGTGAGCTGATCGTGGAAGGCCAGATAGCGCAGCTGGTCCTCACGGTTGCGGAGCTGGGTCTCGACCGGTTCCCGCCGGGAGATGTCGCAGCGTAGTTCGGCGGTGGCCCGGTCGACCTGGTCGAGTGCCCGGTTGCGGCTGCCGGCCATCACTGCGGTCATCGCGGCCGGCATGATCGCCAAGCTGACCCCGGATGCCAGGATGAGGCGGCTCAGACCACGGTCGGTGATGTTGTGCAGCCGGGTGGTGGGCCACATGCTGATCTGCCAGAGGCGTTGCCCGGTGGTGATGCTCGTGTACCGCTCGAGATCCCGGTCGGCGGCCCGTGTGCCGGGCCGTAGCTCGTGGCGTCCGCCATGTTTCCGGACCGGCCGTAGATGTCGGCGGATGGCATCCGGTATCGGATCCCAGTGGGGTGGCCCCCGCGAGCTTTCGTGACCGAGATCCATCCTCACGCCATCGATTGATCGCTATCTACTGTGAGCTCGCGGAAACACCCTCCGAATGGACCCAACACATAGCTCATCCGAAGAACCTCGCACCACCCTCAGGAGTGCGGGCCGATCGGCGTCGCGGTGGGGTGGGAGAGTCGCCAGGTGGCCAGGTCCCCGGCGGGCATCGGGCGCGCGAAGTGGTAACCCTGGGCTGTGTCGCAGCCCAGGGCCGACAGCGCGG
>DATMVU010000374.1:0-11233 GCA_035562875.1 Actinoplanes sp.
CCCTTTCAGGTGGCTGAGTACGGGGGCGATGTCGCTGGCGAACAGTTCGAGACCGGCCCGGTTCTGTTTCTCGGTGAGTCCTTCGGTGTCGGCGCTCAGGTGGGTGATCTCGTGGCCGAACCGTTCGTGGTACCGGTGCACCTTGTCGATGATCTGCTGCGGGCTGCCGACCAGGATGGAACTGCGTTCGACGGCGTCCTCCAGGGTCGGGAACACCGGCTGGACCCCGACGGCCCGGAACGCGTCCAGTCGCGCCTGATACACGGGGCGATAAAGGTCAAGGGCTTCCTGCGACGTACGGGCGGCGTAGAACCCGGCACTGCCCGCCCCGATCCGGATCGCCGCCGGATCATGCCCGTGGAAGGCCCACCGTTCCCGGTAGTAGTCGATCAGCTCGGCGTACGGTTCGATCGGATTGGTGACGTTGGCGGAGAACAGTGGGTCGCCGTACTGTGCGGCCAGGTCGACCGACGACCTGCTGGTGGCGCTGCCGTGCCATACGGTGATCGGGTTCTGCAGCGGCCGGGGCCAGGTCTCGGCCTCGGTCAGCGACGGCCGGTACCGCCCCTCCCAGGTGACCTTCTCCTCCCGCCACAACCGCCGGAACAGGTCGTAGCTCTCCCGCAGGCGGTCCCACTGGTCGTCCACGGTCACGTGGAAGAGCTGCGCCTGGGCCGCCCCGTTGCCCTTGCCGATCATCAGTTCCAGACGGCCGCCGGACAGGTTGTCCAGCGTCGAATAGTCCTCGAACGCCCGGACCGGGTCGAGCAGGCTGAGCGTGGTCACCCCGGTGAACAGCCGGATCCGGGAGGTCCGGGCGGCGATGTGGCTGAGCACCACCGGCGGCGACGAGGACAGGAACGGCCGCTCGTGCCGTTCCCCCACCGCGAACCCGTGGAAGCCGAGGTCCTCGCCCAGAACCGCGGCGTCGACGACCTCGCGCAGCCGCTGTTCGGCGGTCTTCGACCGGTCGATGTACGTGATCAGGCTGAGCAGCAGGAACTTCACGACAGGCCCAGGTTCGCGCGCAACGTACCGCCGGAATACCCGGTCCGGAACACGCCGCGTTCCTGCAGCAACGGGACCACCTGGTCCACGAAGTCGTCCAGCCCGGCCGGGGTCAGGTGCGAGACCAGGATGAACCCGTCGCAGGCGCCGGTCTGCACGTACTCGTCGAGTTGCCCGGCGACCCGGTCCGCGGTGCCGATGAAGTTCTGCCGGCCGGTCACCTCGATGATCAGGTCCCGGATCGACAGGTTCTTCGCCTCGGCCCGTGCCCGCCATTCGTTCGCCGTGGCGATCCGGTCCGGGTACATGCCGGCCCGGCCCTTGATGATGGTGTCGTCCTCGTCCAGCACCGGATCGAACGACGGCAGCGGCCCCTCCGGGTCGACCTGCGACAGGTCGGTGTTCCAGAGCTGCTCCAGCAGCAGGATCGCGGTCTGCGGGCTGACCTGCTGGCGCCGGATGTGATGCGCCTTCTCCTGGGCGTCGGCGTCACTGTCACCCAGCACGTACGACACCCCGGGAATGATCTTCAGGTCGTCCTCCGCCCGCCCGTACCTCGCGAGGCGGTCCTTGACGTCGCGGTAGAAGGCCCGGGCGTCGTCGATCTGGTGATGCCGGGAGAAGATCGCGTCCGAGTGCCGGGCGGCCAGTTCCCGGCCGGCGTCCGAGTCACCGGCCTGCAGGATCACCGGGTGTCCCTGCGGGCTGCGCGGCACCCCGAACCGGCCCTTGATGTCGAACTGCGAGTTCGTGATCGCGAAGTCGCCGCCGTCGGTGTCCCACAGGACGCGCGCGGTCTGGATGAACTCGGCGGCCCGCACGTACCGGTCGGCGTGGTCGAGGAATCCGCCGCGCCGGAAGTTCTCGCCGAAGAACGCACCCGGCGAGGTGACCACGTTCCACGCGGCCCGCCCGTTCGACAGGTGGTCGAGGGTGGCCAACTGCCGGGCCAGCTCGTACGGCTCGTGCCAGGTCGCGTTGAGCGTCCCGGCCAGCCCCAGGTGCTCGGTGACAGCGGCCAGCGCGGTCAGCACGGTCAGGGTGTCCGGACGGCCGACCACGTCCAGGTCGTGGATCAGCCCGCGCTGTTCCCGCAGCCGCAGGCCCTCGGCGAGGAAGAAGAAGTCGAACAGGCCCCGCTCGGCGGTCTTCGCCAGATATTCGAAGGAGTCGAAGTCGATCTGGCTGCCGGCCCGCGGGTCGCTCCACACGGTGGTGTTGTTCACGCCGGGGAAGTGCGCGGCGAGGATGATCTGCTTAGGCAACTGACGCCTCCCGGGCGTAGCGGTTGACGGCGACCGGCAGGCCGAGCCGTTCACGGAGGGTCTTCTTGTCAGACGGCTGGAAGAGTCCACGCCTCCGCAACTCGGGCACCAGGTCCGAGATGTCGGAGAGGTCGTTCACGCGCAGCCGGAAGCCGTCCACACCGGAGACCGCCGACCAGTTCTGGATCAGGTCGGCCAGCTGGTCCTGGGTCCCGATGAAGGAAGCCGCGTCGGCCACCCCGCCGAGTGCGAGATCAGCGAAGACCTTCTTTCCCGGTACGGTTCTCGCCTTCTTGCGGGCGGCGTCGTCGGCGTCCGACGGGGTGATGAAGAACAGATCGGCGTCCAGGTGCTCCCACACCTCGGGCCCGTACGCGAGGGCCGCGACCACCGGCTGACCTTGCGGGGAACGGGGCACGATCGACGGCCCCTTGACCGAGAAGTGTTCCCCCGCGTACTCGATGTAGTGCAGTTTGTCCCGGTCGATGAACCGGCCGGTGGCGACGTCCTTGATGATCGCGTCGTCCTCCCAGCTGTCCCAGAGCCGCCGCACCACCTCGATCGTTTCGCCGGCCTCCCCGATCAGGGCCTCGGTGGCCAGTGGTGCCCGCCGCCCGAGCAACTCCGCCTCGGCCGGGTCGGCGGAGACCCGGACCTGCCAGCCGGCCCGCCCCCTGCTGATGAAGTCGAGGGTGGCCAGGGCTGTGGACAGGTGGAACGGCTCGGTGTGGGTGGTGGTGGCCACCGGGACCAGGCCGATGTGCCGGGTGAGCGGGGCCACCAGTGACGCGACCTGGACGGCGTCCGGCCCGTGCCTGCCGAACGCGTCGTCGAACGTGACCAGGTCCAGGCCCAGTTCGTCGGCCTGCCGCACCTGATCGATCCAGTAGCCGGCGTCGAACGAGTCGCCACTGAGGGCGACAGCCAGATGCAGTGTCATGCAGAAACCTCCAACGTGGGCACCGCGTCCAGCAATGCCCTGGTGTATTCGTGGCCGGCGTGTTCGAAGACCGCCCGGACCGGGCCCTGCTCGACGACACGGCCGTCGTGCATGACCAGGACCCGGTCGGCGATGTCCCGGATCACGCCGAGGTCGTGGGAGATGAACAGCAGCGCGGTGCCGTCGGTCGCCCGGATGTCCGCGAGCAGGTCCAGAACCTGGGCCTGCACCGACACGTCGAGCGCCGACACCGGCTCGTCGCAGATGATCAGACTCGGACGGGGCGCGATGGCCCGGGCGATGGCCACCCGCTGCCGCTGCCCGCCGGAGAGCTGCCGCGGGTACCGGTCCAGGAACTCCGCTCCGAGACCGACCCGCTCCAGGACCGGTTCCGGGTGCTCCCCCTCGGGCAGGGCCTCGCCGACGATGCGGCGCACGGTCCAGCGCGGGTCGAACGCCGACAGCGGATCCTGGGCGATCAGTTGCAGTCGCCGCCGGATCGGGCGGCGGGCCCGCTCCGGCACCCCACTGAACTCCTGCCCCTCGAACCGCACGTGCCCCGACGTCGGATCGACCAGCCCGAACAGCAGCTGCGCCACTGTGGACTTACCGGAACCGGACTCGCCGACCAGGCCGACGATCTCGCCCCGCCGGATGGTGAGACCGAAGTCCTTCACCACGGTGCGGTCGCCGTACACCTTGCGCAACGCGGTGGTCTCGGCCACCACCGCACCGGGTTCGGCGGCTCTCGCCCGGCGGCGGCCGGTGGCGGCGGCGATCAACTGCCTGGTGTACGGGTGATCAGCACCGGACAGGATCACGCGCGTGCTTCCCGACTCGACGATCCGCCCGTCCTTCATCACCAGCACCCGGTCGGCAAGTTTCGACACCACCGCCAGGTCGTGGCTGATCAGCAGCAGCGTCTCCCCGGCGGCCCGGCGTTCGGCGAGCAGGGCCAGGATCTGGGCCTGCACGGTGGCGTCCAGGGCGGTGGTCGGCTCGTCGGCGATCAGCAGTCTCGGCCCACCGGCCAGGGCCGACGCGATCAGCGCCCGCTGCCGCAGCCCACCGGACAGCTGATGCGGGTACTGCTTCGCCCGCCGTTCCGGTTCCGGCACGTGCACCGCGGCCAGCAGGTCCCGGACCCGGTTCGGCCGGTCCCGGCGGTCGCCGATGTCGTGCACCCGCAGCACTTCGGCGATCTCCGCGCCGACGGTCCGCATCGGGTCGAGCGAGACCAGGGCGTCCTGCAGGATCAACCCCGCGTACCGGCCGCGCAGCCGCCGCCAGTCCCGGGCCGCGAACCGGCGCACGTCCCGCCCGTCGACGGTGAACGTGCCGGCGTCCACGTGTGCTTGCGGACCGGCCAGTCCGACCAGGCTGCGGGCGGTGACACTCTTGCCGGAGCCGCTCTCCCCGACGAGCGCGACGCACTCGCCCGCCTCGATGCCGAAACTGACCCCGCGGACCGCCTCCACGGTTCGCTGACCCAGGCGGAACGACACCCGCAGGTTCTCGACCTCGATCACTGGTGCCGCCCTTCGAACCGGCTCTGCAGATGCCTGCCGATCACGGTGAGAGAGATGACGGTGGCCGTCACTGCGGCTCCGGGGAGCACCGACGCCCACCAGGCGATGTGCAGGTAGCCGCGGCCCTCGGACAGCATCGCGCCCCATTCCGGGGACGGCGGCTGCGGGCCGAGGCCGAGGAAGCTGAGACCGGCCGCGATCAGCACCGCCTCACCGAGCCCGATCATCGCCAGGACCGGGATCGGACCGAGCACGTTCGGCAGCACGTGCCGCAGCACCAGGCGGAACCGGGACGCTCCGAACGCGACCGCGTGGGTGACGTAGGCGGCCTGCCTTACCACCAGGGTCTGGGCCCTGACCACCCGTGCGTAGTGCGGCAGGGTGGCGATGCCGATCGCCACGATCAGGCTGGTGGTGCCGGTCCCGGCGATCGCGATGAACAGCAGCGCCAGCAGGACCAGGGGGAACGCGGCGAGCGCGTCGAAGCTGCGGCTGAGGGCCTCGTCGGCGTACCGGTGGGTGAGCCCGGCCAGCAGACCGAACAGGATGCCCGCACCGACGGCGATGACGGTGGCGGCGACCCCGATGCTCAGCGAGTGCCGGGCTCCGTGCACCACCCGGTCGAACACGTCCCGGCCGAGCTGGTCGGTACCGAACCAGTGGGCGGCCGACGGCGTCTCCAGGACGTGCAGCGGGTCGGCGGCCAGCGGATCGCCGGCGAACAGGGCCGGCCACACCACGGCGGTCGCGACCAGGGCGAGCACGATCAGGGCGGCGGCGATGCCGGGGCGCGGCTGCCGCAGGGTCAGCCGGCGTACCTCGGGCCTTGGCAGGGCGATGGTCATCGGTGCTCAGCTCCTTCGCAGGCGCGGGTCGATGAGCAGGTAGGCCAGGTCGGCCAGGGTGTTGATGACGACGAACGCGGCGGCGGCCAGCACCACCACGGCGAGCACGACCGGCATGTCGCCGTTGCCGACCGCCTGCAGGGTGACCTGCCCCAGCCCGGGACGGCCGAAGACCTGCTCGATGATGACCGCGCCGCCGATCAGCACCCCGGTCAGCCAGCCGAGCAGGGTGACCGCCGGGATCAGGGCGTGCCGCAGCGCGTGCCGGATCAGGACCGCCCGTTCCGCCAGGCCACGGGCCCGGGCGGTGACCGCGAACGGCTCGTCCAGGGCCCGGTCCAGGCCGTCGCGCAGCACCTGGGACAACACCCCGGCGATCGGCAGGCCCAGCGTGACGGCCGGCAGCGCCAGGGCGGCCCAGCCCTGATCGCCGGAGACCGGGAACCAGCCGAGCTGGAACGAGAAGACGCTGAGCAGCACGATCCCGATCAGGAACGGCGGGGTGGAGACCAGGACCAGTTCGGCGGTCGAGCTGGCCCGCCGCGCCCATCGGCCCCGGGTGGTGACCGCCAGCACCAGGGCGAGGACCACCCCGGCCACGGCGGCCGCCAGGGCGAGTTGCACGGTCGGCAGGATCTGCTCGCCGATCACCTCGGCGACCGGCCGTTGCAGCAGGTAGGAGCGGCCCAGGTCACCCTGGACGGCCCGGAGCAGGTAGTCGAGGTACTGCACGATCGCGGGCCGGTCCAGGTTCCACTCGGTGATGATCTGGGCCCGGATCTGCGGGGTGTCGGCGCCGTCCCCGATGATGGCGTCGACGATGTCGCCGGGGGCGGCGAGCAGCGCGAGGTACGCCGCCGTGGCAGCCGCCCAGAGGACTACGGCCCCGGCGGCGACCCTGCGGGCGACTGCCTTGATCACTTGCCGAGCCAGACGTTGTATGCGCTGACCGGCACACCCGCCGTCGGTTCGAAACCGAGGCCGCCGACCTTGTTGCTCGCGGCGATCTGGTCGGCCGGGGCGTACAGCGGCAGCACCAGTGCCTGGTCGGTGATGACCAGCTTCTGGACCTTCCGGTACGCCTCCGTACGTGTCGCCTGATCGCCACTGGCCTGGCCCTGTTCGATCGCCTCGTCCAGCGCCGGGTCCTTCAGCCCGATCCGGTTGATCGCCCCACCGGAGTGCAGCAGCAGGCCGAGTGCCGCACCGGCGTCGGTGTCGGCCCGGGAGTTGTCGAACACCTCGAACGCGCCGTCGGCGATGGCCTGGGTGGCGGTGCCCTGATCGACCAGGGCCACGTCCAGGTCGATGCCGGCACTCTGCTTGACCGCGGCCTGCACGGCCTGGGCCAGCACGTCCCGGCGGTCCCGGACGAACGGCGCCGACTGCACCAGTCGTACCGTCAATCGCTTCCCGGCCTTGGTCCGGAAGCCCTCGGCGTCGCGAGTGGTCCAGCCGGCCTCGTCCAGCAGCGTGTTCGCCTTCGCGGCGTCGCCGCTGTAGGTCTTCTCCAGGGACTTGTCGTAGAACGGGCTGGTCGGCCCGATCACACTCCACGCCCGGGTCGCGCTGCCCCGGTAGACGCCCTTGAGGACGGCGTCCACGTCGACCGCCTCACGGAACGCCTGCCGCACCCTGATGTCGTCGAACGGCGCGTTGGCGGTGTTGAAGTAGTACGAGTACGCCGACCCGGAGTTCAGCCCCCGCGACAGCGTGAGCTGCGGATTCGCGGTGATCAGCGCCTCGTCGGTGGCCGGCACCCCCTCGACCACCTGGACCTGGCCGGAGGTGAGCGCGCCGACCCGCACCGACGACTCCTTCAGGAACCGGTAGGTGACCTCGTCCAGGTAGGCCGGGCCGCTGTGCCCGGCGGTCGACGGCGCCCAGTTGTAGTCCGGGTTCTTGACGAAGTGCACGTCCTGCCCGGCGGTGTAGCGGTCCAGGATGAACGGTCCGGTGCCGGCCAGGTCGGGGCCGCCGAACTTGAGGTTCTTCGCCTCCTTCAGCGACTTCGGCGACACCTGGGCGCCCTGCGGGGTGGAGAGGAAGTCGAGCAGCAGCACGTCCGGCTGCTTCAGGTGGAAGGCGACGGTGGCCGCGTCCACCACCTCGACCCTGTCCAGGTAACGGAGCTGCACCGCGAGCACTGCCGGGTTGTAGCCCTCGACCGAGAACTGGTCGATGTTGGCCTTCACCGCAGCCGCGTCGAACTTCTCGCCGTCACTGAACGTCACGTCGGTTCGCAGTGTGAACGTGTAGGTCCTCCCGTCCGCGGAGACCTCGTAACCGGTGGCCAGCCACGGCACATAACCGCCCTTCTCGTCGTGGGTGAGCAGCGACTCGAAGGTGTTCCCGACCAGCAGACGGGCCTTGGCCTGGGCGTACTGGTGCGGGTTGAAGGTGAGCGGCTCGGTCTCGACCGCCCAGGTCAGCGAGCCGCCGCTGACCGGCTGACCGGCATCGGCGGCCCCGCTCCCGGTTGACGAACCGGGAGAACAGGCCGAGGTGAGGACGAGAGCGAGAGTGGTGATGACGACTGCCGGCCGGATACGGCGCATGAGTGGTTCCTCCTCTCCACCATTCCTATAGTTCCGATAGGAAATTGGCAAGAGGCTGAGATCCCGGACACGCCAAGTTCTCGATCAGCATCTGAACCATCCCGGCGTGCTCTGCGTTCCCCATGACGTGCAGCCGACAGACCTCGCCGATCCGCAGCAGAACCCGGATTCCGGCAAACCGCCCGCCTCCGAGACACCGGCGCCCGCGCCGTCCGCCGACTCCTCGACGCCGTCCCCCACGACCGAGGAATCGACCCCGCCGGCCGATTCGGCGGACGCCGACGCTGCGGAGACGAAGCCGGAGCCCGCTGAGGCCGAGCCGTCGTCGGAAGCCTCACCGGAAGCCTCGTCGGACACCTCGCCGGACGCCTCGCCGGACGCCTCGCCGGAAGTTGAGAAGGCTGCACCCGAGGCCGTTTCCGAGGCCGAAGAGGCGAAACCCGCGGAGCCCGAGGTCACCGAGGCCGTCGCCGCCGCACCGGCCGGCGACACCAAGACCCCCGGCCGGGTACGACGGTTCCTCAGCTCCCCGTGGACCGCCCGGAGCCTGAACGTCCTCGCCTTCGTGATGCTCTTCGGCGCGCTGCTCTACCCGAACGTGCTGCGCCGGATCACCTTCGGCAGCTTCGCCCGCATCCCGATCGAAGCCGCCGTCCTGATCCTGCTGCTCGTGGTCCTGCCCCGTCGCCCCCGCATCGCCGTCGGCTCGATCACCGGCGCGATCCTCGGCTGGCTGCTGATCCAGAAGAGCCTCGACATGGGCTGGTTCAAGACCCTGGCCCGCCCGTTCGACGTGGTCCTCGACTGGGAACTGTTCGACGACACGTACAGCTTCATCCGCGACTCGTACGGCCAGATCGGCGCGTACGCCGCAGCCGCCGGCGTGGTCCTCGGCGGTCTCGCCGCCATCGCCGCGATGATCTGGGCCGTGCTGCGCGCCGCCGACGTGATGGCCCGCCACCGCCGCCCCGCCGCACTGACCGCCACCGGCATCGCCGCGGTGTGGATGGTCGCCCTCGCCCTCGGCGTCCAGTTGGTGCCCGGCGTGCCGATCGCCGCCCGCACCACCGCCACGTACGCCTGGGACCGTGTCGTGTCGGCCCGCGCCGGCATCGCCAACGAGGCCGCCTTCGCCGGCGAGGTCGCGCAGGACCCGTTCAAGAACACCCCGCCGGACCAGTTGCTCAGCGCCCTCAAGGGCAAGGACGTCATCTTCGCCTTCGTGGAGAGCTACGGCCGCAACGCCGTCGAGTCCCCCGAGTTCGTCGAGGGCACCGGCGCGGTGCTGGCCGAGGGCGACGCCAAGCTGACACAGGCCGGGTTCGCCGCCCGCAGCGGCTGGCTCACCTCCCCCACCTTCGGTGGCAACAGCTGGCTGGCCCACTCCACCCTGCTGTCCGGCCTGTGGATCAACAACCAGTCCCGCTACCGCAACCTGACCGCCAGCGACCGTCTCACCGTCACCAGTGCGTTCAAGAAGGCCGAATGGGACACGGTGAGCGTCATGCCCGGTGCCACGCGCGCCTGGCCGGAGGGCAAGTTCTACGGCTACAACCGGGTCTGGGACTCCCGCAACCTCGGCTACCAGGGCCCGAAGTTCAGCTGGGCGCAGATGCCCGACCAGTACACGCTGAAGAAGTTCACCGAACTGGAGTACGCCAAGCCGAACCGTGACAACCTGTTCGTCGAGATCCCGCTGATCTCCAGCCACACCCCGTGGGCCCCGATCCCGTCCTTCTTCCCGGACTGGAACCAGGTCGGCGACGGCTCCATCTACAGCGAGATCGCCGACATGGGCGAACAGAAGGCCGACGTCTGGGCCAGCACCGAGAGCGTCCGCACCGAATACGGACGGTCCATCCAGTACACGTTGACCACCTTGATCGACTGGGTGCAGAAGTACGGCAACGACGACCTGGTCCTCGTCTACCTCGGCGACCACCAGCCGTCCAGCGTCGTCTCCGGCGACAACGCCAGCCACGACGTCCCGATCACCCTGATCGCCAAGGACCCCAAGGTCCTCGAGAAGATCGACTCGTGGGGCTGGGCGGAAGGCCTCAAACCGCAGGCCACCAGCCCGGTCTGGCAGATGAGCCAGTTCCGCGACAAGTTCCTCACCGCCTACGGCCCCGGCGAACACTGACGGCGGCCCCGATACGCGGTGTGCGGCGCCGGTCCCGGTCACTCCAGGCGCCGCACACCGCCCTCCACCCCCGCGCTCAGACCGGGATCTCACCGGCCACCGACGCGGACCACCGGCGCTACCCGAGAGCCGGCGGATGGAAGCCGTCCCGCGCGAAGTACGCGGGCACGAACGGCAGCAGCAGTTTCCCGGGAACCCCGGTCACGGCCGGGCGCTCGTCCCAGATCCGATGGGCTGCCTCGTCCAGGGCGACAGCCCGCCGGGCCAGGCGACAGCCCGGCGCCCGGGGCATGCACGACAGATGCTCGAACGGCGGAATCCCGGCCACCACCACCAGGCCGGCTCGGCGCCCGCCTCCTCGGCAACGGCGGTCAGGTCCGCGGCCCGCTCCTCGGGCTGCCGGCCGCCGAGCACATCGTCACGGCTTGCTTGCTCACGTCCGGCGCGCGACACCTGGAGCCCGTGTCCGGCACATGGTGACTCCACTCACCGCCTCAAGCCATCCTAGGAGGCTAGCCATCTCGCCCTCCGGATGAGGTATTGACTTCTGCACCATCAGCAACCAGGCAAAATCTCTGAAGCGCCCGTCCCGGGACGGCGGCCGACACGTCGTGCCATCTCGCGATGAGGTGACGGCCAGCGAGCCCACACGCTGACGCTCTTGGCCGACGAGCCCCTGTGGACGCACACGATGAAGCTTTGGGTGCGCCAGTTGGGGCCATCACGCCGACACGACAGCACCGACACGACAGCACGAACCGCCGGGCGCGGCACCCCCGCCGGGATGGGTGCCATGATCGGCGGGGGTGGCCTGCCCGGCGGAGTACCACGCCGGGCGCAGGGAGCCCTTCTCTTGACCGCTGCCACAGCGGGCGCAATCCCCCGGCTGGCTGACCACTCCTTCTGGCCACTCCTTGTCCAGATCTTGGTCAACCACCCACCGAG
>DATMVU010000375.1:0-3071 GCA_035562875.1 Actinoplanes sp.
GGCGGCAGGATCTGCGCCCAGTCCGAGTAGCGCTGACTCCAGAACGACGTGGTCCAGGACTCGTTCAGCGTGTCCAAGTCACCGTGTTTCTTCTGCAGCCAGGTGCGGAAGGCGGCGGCGGTGAAGTCGCAGCGGCAGTCGGTGCCGTACTCGTTGTGCACATGCCACATCGCCAGCGCCGGATGGTGGGCGTAGCGGTCGGCGAGCTTCCCGGCGATGGTCCGGGCGGCGGCCCGGTAGGCGGGGGCCGAGACGCAGTAGGTGTCCCGGCTGCCGTGGGTGAGGCGCACCCCGTCGGCGGTGACCGGCATCGCCTCCGGATGGGCGAGGGTGAACCAGGGCGGCGGCGAGGCGGTCGGCGTGGCCAGCGCGACCTGGATGCCGCCGTCGTGCAGCCGGTCGAGCACCCGGTCCAGCCGGCCGAACTCGAAACGGCCCTCCTCCGGCTCCAGATCGGACCAGGAGAAGACGCCGACCGTGGCGATCGTCACGCCCGCCTGCCGCATCAGCGTGACATCCTCGTCCAGGACCTCCTCCGGCCACTGCTCCGGGTTGTAGTCCCCGCCGAAGAAGATCATCTGCACCCACCCTTGACATTTAGTTTGGTCTCTAAACAAAGTATTGACTGTGCAGAGCGCCGTCAATCCATCGTTCCGTGACTCGACAATCGCCGAGGACTGGGAACACGCCCTGATCAGCGGCAACGGCCGGCAGGGTGCGCTCTGCCACGGATCCCCCGGCGTGCTGCGATTCACCCTCGCCCACGAAAACCTGTTCCAGCCCGTCACCCAACCCCTACCGGCCCCGCACACCGCCCCCGACCTGCCCCGGCTACGGGAACTCCTGGACGCCGACCGGTTCCGGGACGCGGCCCGGGCGGTGTGCGACACCGCCGTACACGAGCATCCGGGATATCGGGAAACACGCTGGATCGATCCGCTGATCGGCGCCGGAACACTGACTTTCACCCCGGCCACACCCGGCACCGGCTATCAGCGCGGCACCGACTTCAGCACCGGCGTGGTCCGGCAGACCTGGGACGGGGTGACCGTCGACGCGTTCGTGTCCCGGGCCGCCGACGTGCTCGTCATCCAGGTCACCGGCACCGGCGGGGAAGTCGGCATCGGGCCGATCGACGGGGAACCGGAGAAACCCATCGCCTACACGATCGACCGGTGCGGTGACGACCTGGTGCTCACCGGCCGATTCGGTGGCGAACTGTGGACCGGAGCACTCGACGGCTGGAACGTGGCGGTGCGGGTCCGGCGTACCGGCGAATCGGTGTTGATCGTGGCCCGGACCACGACCGGAACCCGGACACCCACCGAAGCCCTCGCCGACCTGCCCGGCAGCGACTTCGGCTCACTGTTGAAAGAGCACACCGCCATCCACCGCGACCTGTACGAACGGTCCACGCTCGACCTGGACGGACACCCCGCACAGACGCTGTACGACGCCGGCCGCTACACGATCATCAGCAGCACCGGCCGCACCCCGCCCACCCTGCAAGGCGTCTGGAGCGGCACCTACCGCCCACCGTGGCGCAGCGGCTGGACCATCGACGGCAACCTGCAAGCCGCCCTGCACGCCGTACACACCACCGGCACCCCCGAACTGATGCCACCCCTGTTCGACCTGCTCGACACCCAACTCGGCGACTACCGGGAGAACGCCCGGCGGCTGTACGGCCTCCCCGGCCTCTACCTGCCCGCCCACCTCGGCACCCACGGCCGGCAGAACCACTTCGGACCGGTCTGGTGCCTCACCCTGTGGACCGCCGGAGCCGCCTGGCTGGCCCGCCTCTACCTGGAACACTGGCAGCACACCGGCGACCGGGACTTCCTGGCCAACCGGGCGCTGCCGTTCCTGCGCGAAGCCGCCGCATTCCACCTCGCCTTCGCCGAGATCCGCGACGGACGGGCCCGGTTCAGCCCCTCCTACTCCCCCGAGAACAACCCCGGCCAGACCGGCGACCAGGCCACCGTCGACGCCACCCTGGACGTGCAAACCGTCGCCGCCCTACTCCGCGGCCTGCTCACCACCGTCGAGATCCTCGGCATCGACGACCCCGACACAGTCCACTGGCGCGCCCTGCTGGCCGCTCTGCCCCCACACCGCGTCAACGACGCCGGGGAACTCGCCGAATGGATCGACCCGCGCTTCCCCGACAACCACGAACACCGGCACAGCAGCCACCTCTACCCGTTCTACTACGGCGGCGACCCGGCCTTCGACGACGACCCGAACCTCCGAGCCGCCGCGGTACGGGCCGTGCGGGCCCGGTTACGGTGGTGGCTGAGCGAGGCCTCCGACGAGATGGGGTACGGGCTGGGCCTCCTCGGCGTCGCGGCAGCCCACCTCGGACTGGCCGAAGAGGCGTACGCGGCACTGACCCGAATCGGCGAAGCATACTGGCGGCCCAACATGGTCCCCACCCACAACCGCGACCACATGTTCAACGTCGACCTGGCCGGCGGCTACCCAGCCCTGGTCGCGGCCATGCTCCTGACCAGCCGAGACGTCACCGCCGACGGGGTGTCCCGGTTGACACTGCTACCCGCCCTGCCATCCGCCTGGCCCACCGGCAGTATCCGGGGCTTGATCGCGCGAGGCCCGGTAACCGTCGACCTGACCTGGTCCCCCACGTCAGTCGAGGCGGTCCTCACATCACCGACCTCCCGAACCGTCGAACTGACCCACCCCCGAGGCCACACCACCCTCCACCTACACCCCGAAACCCCACTCCCGATCTCCCTATAACCACCACCGCAACCTCCCTACAACCACCACGGCGGTCTCCCGATAACCACCACCGCAACCTCCCTACAACCACCACGGCGGTCTCCCAATGACCACCACCGCGGCCTCCCTACAACCACACCCCCGCGGCCTCCCTATGACCACCGTCGACCCATCTCCCCACCGTCCACCACGCGTACCGGCCGACCACCACCGATCACCAGGTCCCGGCGGTGTCCCAAGCCCGGCCACTTCCCACGGTCCGCCGACCGTGCCGTCACATCCGTGCTCCGAGCCCTTCTCTTGACCGCTGCCACAGCGGGCGCAATCCC
>DATMVU010000376.1:0-4639 GCA_035562875.1 Actinoplanes sp.
ACCTGTTCACCGACGACAGTGCCCGGGAACTCAACAACCGGGTCGTCGGCCCGCGCCTCGCCCAGGCCGGCGCCGAACTGCGCGCCGGACGGGCCGTCGACGTCGCGGACCTGGCCCGGGTGCTGGTCGGCCGGATCGTCGCCGACCTGCTGCACCTGCGGGTGAACGATCATGATGACGCGTACCGGCAGATCTTCGGCACCGGGGAGGAACTCGCCGCACTCGCCCTGGGGACCACGACCTCCACCCACCTCGCGCCGGAGACCATCGCGCGCGCCAAGGCGATCGTGGCACGCCTGACTGCCAACGTCGCCGAGGCATGGCGGACGGCGCCCGCCGAGACGGTGCTCGGCCGGTGCCGTGACCTCGGACTGGAGCAGCGGCAGGCCGAAGGGCTGGCGACGCTGCTGATGGTGGCGGGCACCGAGACGGCGGCGAGTGCGATGGCCCGGATCGTCGCGATCCTGCACGATTCCGGCGCTCAGCACCGTCTCCGCGCCGACCCGTCGCTGTTGCCCGCCGCGGTCCGGGAGGGATTACGGGTGACGTCGCCGGCGCCGGTGATCGGGCGGGCGGTGGCAGCGGACGTCACCGTGGAGGGTCGGTATCTGCGGGCGGGGGAGCGGGTGCTGATGCTGACCTGGACCGCCAACAACGCCGCCGGCCCCTTCGATCTGGACCGTGGCTACCTTCCCGACCAGCGGCAACTCTGGTTCGGGGCGGGACGGCACCTCTGTCTGGGTGCGCCGGTCGCCCGGGCCGAGATCACCGGTCTGCTGCAGACCCTGCTCGGGACTGGGCGTGCGTGGCGGGTCGGCAGGCGCGGCTGTCGCCGCAACGTCCTCATCCCGTCGTACGCCTACCTGCCGGTCCGTCTCGCCGCCCACTGACATGCATCGCCCCTTCGATCACCGGCACCCCGGCCGTGTGAGTTCGGCGTAGTCGCCGGATGCCCGAAAGCCGGGCACCAGGAATCCACACGCGATGTGTGGACGGCTTGTCACGTGCTGTGATCATGTACTCATGTCACGATCGCGGCGGTCCGCCGTTCTCCTCACCGTCCTGCTTGCCATAGCCGTCACTGGATGCACGAACCAGCCCGCCGTGACACCCAGCCCTGCCGTGACACCCAGCCCTGCCGTGACCACCGGCGGCGCGGGCGAACCATCCTTCACCCCGCCGACCGCCGCCACCAGCACACCGGCTACTGCTCTCCAGCCACCCGCGGTCGTTCCCGGCGAGCTGTCCCGAAGAGTGGTCAGCCGCAAGGACGGTCATCTCGACAGCAAGTCCACCCTGCACCGTAGTGCCCGGAAAGGACACGAGTACGGGATCCAAGCGGCCTGCACGTCGACGACCTCGGGCACAGCGCTGTCCGTCGAGGTACGGAGCGGCAAACCCGGTGCCGCCGATGTGGCCCTGGCTACCGGGACGATTCCCTGTGATGGCACGGTGACCGTCAACGGTGTCGGGACCTTGCCGGCGGAGCCGATTCTGGTGTACCTCCACGGGGATCAATCCGGCGTACCGTCGGCCTACGCCATCCTCGCCCCCGTGTCCGCGCTACCGGCAGCCGGTTAGGTCCTGGGTGGCAGACCGCCGGCGCGGCCTTGCCGGGCCCGTCGAAGCCGGCGGGGAGCGTCATCAGCGAGTCGTGACGACTGGCGTTTGCGCGACCACCATGGCGGCCCGGGTGAGCCGGTGTGACCGTGCCGGCACTGCCATCAGGGCCGGGCCGGCCACAACACTGAACGGGATGGTTCAACGCAGGTGGGACCCGACCGCGTCGCGGACCTCGGTGTCGGACGGTGCCGGCACACCCTGCTCGCCGGCGAGCTGCCGTAGTGAGGTCATCACCACGTCGTCCAGGCTGCACGCGATGAACCGGTCGAAGACCGACAGGTCCGGGTCGACGTTGAGGGCGAACCCGTGGGTGGTGATCCCGCCGCGGATCCGCATGCCGATCGACACGATCTTGCGGTGGTCCGGGGTCCAGACGCCGACCAGGCTGGGCGAGCCGGGTGGGGTGTCCCGCCGGATCGCCGGGAAGCCGAGCTGGTCCAGGGCGGCGATCAGGCCGTTCTCCAGCCGGCGGACCACGTCCACCGGGCCGCGTTCGCGCAGGTCCATGACCAGGTAGCCGATGAGCTGGCCGGGCCCGTGGTAGGTGGCGTTGCCGCCCCGGTCGGCTTCCACGGCGGGGATCGCCGACAGGTCCCGGGGCAGGTCGGTGGGTGGGGTCCGGCGCCCGAAGGTGATCACCGGTGGATGGCTGAGCAGGAACAGGCGGTCCGGCGCGGTCCCGGCCCGGCGTTCGGCGGCCCAGCCGCTCATCCGCTCGATCGCCGTCGTGTATTCGATCTCGCCGAGGTCCACCCGCTGCACGCTCATGACCTCGATTGTGGAGCACCGACGGGCCCCGCCCCGAGAACGGGGCCCGGTCGCTGTCAGACGTGCTGGAGCAGGAACATGAAGCCCTGGGCGGAGTGCCCGCCACCGCCGGGGCAGGTGCCCTTGGTCTCGTATCCGTCGTAGAACATCACGTAGCAGCGGCGGCAGAACCGCCAGTCCGACTGCAGGTTGCCGGTGGCCAGCATGTCGTGCAGCAGCACGAAGGTGAGGCCTTCGGCGGTGTGGCCGCCGTCGGAGGTGCAGATCCCCTTCGACGAGTAGCCGTTGTAGAACAGTGCATGGCATTTGCTGCAGTATCGCCACTGGCCCTGGGCCTGGCGGGTCTCGAAGGTGCTGTGCGGCAGGGCGAAGTAGAGCCCGTTGGCGATGTGCCCGCCACCGCCCGGGCAGGTGCCCTTGTCGGCGTTGCCGTCGTAGAACAACTCCTGGCAGGTGCCGCAGTAGCGCCAGTAGTGCTGCATCGGGGCGGCCGGCCGGGCGGCGGCCGGGAACGCCAGCGCGCCGGAGGCGAGCGCGCCCGCGGTGGCCGCGGTCAGCAGCGACCGGCGTGTCAAGTTTGTCATGGTTTGATGATATATGGGCGAAAAATCGGGCGATTTGGGCCGCCCGACTGTCGTGTGAGACCCGGTTTCGCCCCGCGCCCACCAGGGCATTCTCCGGTCATGTTTCCGGCAGAGAATCTGCGCGACTGGCGCGGCGAGCACGTCATCGACCCGGACGGCGCGAAGATCGGCGACCTGGAGGCGGTCTACGTCGACACGGTGACCGACGAGCCCGCGTTCGTGACCGTCCGGATCGGCATCATCGGCCGGCACCGGCTGATCTTCGTGCCGCTGCTCGGCGCCACCGTCTCGCCCAAGGCGGTGCGGGTGCGTTACGACAAGAAGCTCACCACGGGCGCCCCGGCCATCGACATGGACGGCGAACTCGCGGCCGCCGATGAACCCGCGGTCTTCGCCCACTATGGATTGCCGTACGAAACGGGGTCCTCGCGCCGCCTCGCCCGCCGCTGATCGTTGAATCGTCCTTACTGATTCGCGTGTGTAAGAATGGGAGCGCTCCAGCCCGCGGTGTTGCCGGAATGGAGCGTTAAACGGTTTATCGGAAAGGATGTCCGGACCCCCGTCTCATAACACTCCCGAGCTGTTGAGTAGTTGCAGGGCGAACGCACAGGATCTCTCTTGTTCGACATTCGTTCTGCAAAGGGAGAGACGTGTCCTCGACCACCAGACGCCGGGCCATCTTCGGTACCGTCGTGGCAGCCGCGTTGACCGTTGGCGGAATCGTTCTCGTTCCGTCCGCAAATGCGGCCACCACCGCCTTCCCGAAGGGCCCGGCGCCGACGAACAGCAGCATCGAGGCGACCCGTGGTTCGTTCGCCACCGCGCAGACCAGCGTGTCCCGGCTGGCGGCGAGCGGTTTCGGCGGCGGCGACATCTACTACCCGACCGACACCTCGGCCGGCACGTTCGGTGCCGTGGTGATCGCCCCCGGATTCACCGCCTACAAGTCCAGCATGGCCTGGCTGGCGCCGCGGATCGCGTCGCAGGGCTTCGTGGTGTTCAACATCGACACGAACACCACCTCGGACCAGCCGGACTCGCGCGGCCGGCAACTGCTCGCCGCCGCCGACTATCTGACCAGGAACAGCAGTGTCCGGACCCGGATCGACGCCACCCGCGTCGCGGTCGTCGGCCACTCGATGGGCGGCGGCGGCACCCTGGAGGCGGCCCGCAGCCGTCCGTCGCTGCAGGCGGCGATCCCGCTGACCCCGTGGAACGTGACCAAGTCGTGGAGCGGGAACACCGTCCCGACCCTGGTCATCGGTGCTGACGGCGACACCGTCGCGCCGGTCGCCACTCACGCGCTGCCGTTCTACAACAGCCTGCCGAACAGCCCCGGAAAAGCGTATCTGGAGCTGAACAACGCGACCCACTTCGCACCGAACAGTGCGAACACGACGATTGCCAAGTACAGCATCGCCTGGCTGAAACTGTTCGTCGACAACGACACCCGCTACCAGCAGTTCGTCTGCCCGGGGCCGTCGTCGGGCCTGACCGTGGACCAGTACCGCAGTTCCTGCGCCAACTTCACGATCTAAGGGCATTCGAAGACCCGATTGCTGGTACGCGTACCAGCAATCGGGTCTTCGGGGTGTCTTTTCTAGCCTTCCGCCTGAACCTTGCGCAGCGCGCCCAGGAACGCGTCGGCGGACTGGGCGCCGGAG
>DATMVU010000377.1:0-9078 GCA_035562875.1 Actinoplanes sp.
TCCGGGTTCGCCAGCACCTCGATGTAGTAGGTGCCGTTCGGCAGGTCGGTGATCTCGAACGACTGGCCGGGACGATCCTGGGTGTACGTGTCACCGTTGCCGATGTCGAGCACCTCCCGGACCGCGACCACGGTGTCCGCGCCGCACGACGTCTCCAGGGAGGTGTTCTCCGGCCGCCACTTCGCCCCGGTGATCGTGTAGTCCACCGCGTCGGTGTTGGCCAGGCAGAACGCCTCCTTGCCGCTGCGCACGGCGAGGACCTTGTCGGCGGCGAGCAGGTTGTACTGGGCGAAGTCGGTGAAGTGCCAGTGCTTGTGGCCCTCCCGCGGGTCCCACTCCATGGTGCCCGCCTCCTTCGAGCCGACCTGGTTGCCCTTGGCGTCGAAGAAGTACTGGTAGGCGTCCATCAGCCCGGCGTCGGTGCCGGTCCGGCGGAACCCGTCGACGAGCAGCGGCGAGGTGCCGGCGTTCCAGACGGTGGCGCCGAAGTTGATGAAGGTCTTGCCCTCCTCCTCGGAGAGCGAGATGCCCCAGGCCGGCAGCGACCGCAGGTCCGGTTTCGGTCCGCTGGCAGGCGCCGCCTTCAGGGTGCTGGTGGGGCGTTTCGCCGGGGCACGGAACTCCGGCAGGTACGACGACACCTGGCGGGTGGCGTCACCCTGACCGGCGTGCAGGGCGTGCTCGTCCGCCGGCGGCGCCACCGCCGACGGCTCCTGGAGGCTGTCGGCCTCGCGGGCCGCGAGCAGGCCCTCCTTGCCGCGGTCCTCGCCCTCGACCACGGTGACCGCGACGGTGGCGGTCGACGAGGCGGCCGGAACACCGAAGATCTGCTGGTAGGCCGGGTTCACGGTGGCGGTGGCGGTGTACTTGCCGACCGGCAGGTCGAACTCGGGGACCGCCGGGTCGTACACCGGCTGGTCCGGCACGTCGGCACTCCAGCCGGCCTGCACACCCCAGACCTGGCCGAGCGTGAACGGGTTGTAGCCGCCGCAGTCCTTCGGATAGGGGTTGGCCGCCGGGGCGTCCGGCCGGGTGCGCGCGGAGAAGTACGCGTTCCCGCAGAACGGCGTGGTGTACTCGGTGACCGGCTTCCCGGCCTCGTCCACGATGGTGATCCTCGTGAAGTCCTTGAGACCCCAGAAGTCGGCGACGGAGCCGGCCGGCAACGCCACCTTGGTCTTCTTGCCGTTCTTGGTGACCACCCGCTCGGCGGTGATCGGCTTGTCGTAGCCGGTGCGCTTGGCCCAGACCTCGAACGCGTCCTGGCCGGCGACCATGTGCAGGCCCAGGTTGAACGAGAGGTAGTGCTGGCCGTCGTACTCGTGGCGCTCGGCGGTCACCTCGCTGGTGGCGGCCCGGAGGGCGAGCGACGGCGGGGCTGCGGCGGCCTGGGCCACCCCCACTCCGGCCGCGGTCAGGGCGAGAGTGCCGGTGACGGCGCCCAGGGTCAGCAGGCGGGAACGTCGGCGACGATCATTCGTCGGATCGGACATGCTGTCCTTTCGGTCGGGCGGCCGGGCGGTGACCCCGGCCGCTGACGGACCATCCAATTCGGACATCTATGAAGTTCCTGTGAGGCAGACACCCGTTGGCACGAATCCGGGAGACACCGACCACATCGGATACAGGTGTGACGCACGTCACCTGACCGGACGGCGTGACGGCCGGTCCGGAGGGATCGATACCGGTACCTTGCCGCAGTGTCGAAAGTGATCGCGGAACGTTACCGGCTGGTAGAGCAACTCGGGCAGGGCGGCATGGGCCGTGTCTGGGCGGCCCGTGACGAGCTGCTCGACCGGGACGTCGCGATCAAGGAACTGGTGCCGCCACCCCGGATCCCCGACTCGGAGCTGGCCGAGCTGCGGGAACGCGCCATCCGTGAAGCCCGCGCGATCGCCCGGCTGGACCATCCCAACGTGGTCCGTGTCTTCGACGTGGTGTTCCGCGGCGACGACCCGTGGATCGTCGGTCCCGTCCGGCCAGTCGCGGCGCAGGCCCCGATGGTCGGCGTCGAAGGTCCAGCCCCTTGTGGTCAGGGAATACAACTTCCCAGCGGCGGCGGCACGGCGAGGCCGCCCCGCCTGGGCATGATCTCCCGCCACTTCGCGGGCAGTACCCAGGCGTTCTCGTCCGGCACGCGCGTCTCGCACTCTCAGCGCGGAAAATCCCACAGCAGGTAGGCGCCCACCTCGGTGAACCCCATCCCGGTGTAGACCGGAAGCCCGGCCGGGGTGGCCTGCAGCACCGCGGTGCCCGCTCCCCCGGCGGCGGCGTCCCCGATCACCCGCGCCGTCACGGCACGCCCGAAGCCGCGGTTGCGGGATTCCGGGCGCACTCCGACAAAATAGACGCCTATCGTACGATCTTTCGGAACCGTCACACCCACCGCCACCGCCACGACGCGCCCCTCGGCCCGGCCCAGGTGTATCTGGAACCGCTCGTCGGCCACCGCCTCCGGCCCGATCATCGGTTCCAGCAGGTCCGCTTCGTAGCCGAAGGCCGCCGCCGCGCAGCCGGTGAACTCCCGCACATCGTCGACAGTCCGGGCCACCTCGACGGTCAGCCCTTCGACCGGCACACCCGCGTCCTCACTCGCGACCGCGTCCCGGCGCAGGATCGGGTACAGCGGCGCCCGCTCGACCCCGCGCACACTCGTCACCGACGCCGGCCCGGAACTGACCACCCGCCACGGCAGCTCCCGCTTCCCGAAATACCCGGCCGCCTCCGCGATCGACTCCTCGTCGTCGGCAGCACAGTGCACCTGGTTGTAGGCGGCGGCGTTGATCCCGGTATCGACCATCACGCCGCGCGGCAGCTTCCAGTAGGTGCCCCCGGTACAGCGGGCGAGGTGAAGCCAGAAGGACAGGTGGTTCGTGTGAAGTTCCCGTAGCACCCCAGCATGCTACTCGGCGGCCAGAAAGCCGCCGTGACGTGCACGGACAGCCCCGGCAGGCCAACCGGCCCGCCGAGTCTCAGGAACCCTTCCGGGCCCGGCGGCGCTCGATCGAGTCGACGAGTTTCTCGCCGACGTCCTGCCGGACCCGCCGGAGCAGGAAGAACGAGATCACCATGCTGACCACCATGGCGATCAGCATCTTGAGAATGATGTCGATCTCCAGCGGCAGGACGGTCAGCACCAGGAAGACCACCAGGAAGGTCGCCAGCCGGGCGGTGACGAGAAAGATCGCGGAACGCATGCGTCCCATGATGACCGACCGCCCGGCCGGGCGATCAGGAGGTGCGGCGGAAGGTGGCGTCGGCACGCTCGGTGGTGGTGGCGACCGGGTCGATGCGCAGGACGTAGTTGCTGTGCCGGATGTAGCGGTCCGGGAAGTTGTACGACTGGAAGGACTGCCAGAAACCGTCGGCGAGGCCGGCCACCTGGCGGAACGTCGCGTCGGCGCGGTAGGTGGTGGTGCCGGTGTTCGGTTCCAGGCGCAGCACGTAGTTGTTGTGCCGCAGGTAGTGGCCGGGGAAGTTGACCGATTCGAAGCTGACCGCTGACGTGTCGGCCAGGCCGGCGACGACACGGAACCGGGCGTCCAGGGCGGGTGTCACGGCCGGGTCGATGCGGATGGCGTAGTTGCTGTGACGTACGTACCGGTCGGGGAGGTTGTAGCTCTGCAGCCGTTGCACGGTGACCGCGCCGGGGTTGTTCAGCTCGCCGGACGGGCCGGCCAGGACAGTCGCGGTGGAGACCGGGACGCCCAGGTTGGGGGTGCCGTCGGGGTTCCAGGAGATGCGCTGGGCCCGGCTGGTGCGGGTGGTGCCGCAGCCCTGCGAGGCGGAGTCGTTGGCGTGGTAGACGATCCAGTCCTCGGTGCCGTCCGGTGACTTGAAGAAGCTGTGGTGGGCCGGGCCGTACACCCCGTTGCTGTCGCTGCGCTGGAACAGCGGGCTGGCCGTCTTGGTCCAGGAGCTGCGGGCCAGGGGGTCGGAACCGGTCAGCTCCAGGGCGCCGATCTTGTAGTCGGGGGTGCCGCAGTAACTCGCCGAGTAGGTCAGGAAGGTGCGCCCGTCCCGTTGCAGCGGGTACGGGCCCTCGTTGACCGGGTTGCCGGCCTTCTCCCACGCGTACGTCGGCTCGGAGATGATCGTGCCGAGCGCGGCGGGCGTCCACGGGTTGGTCAGCCGGCTGATGAACAGGCTCTGCAGGCCGCCGTTCTCGAAGCCGCTGTTGTTGTTGAACGCCGAGAACACGAAGTAGTTCACCCCGCCGACGGTCAGCACGCTGCCGTCGATCGACCACCCGTTGTTCGGCATCAACACCAGGGCGCCCTTGTACGTGTACGGGCCCATCGGATCGGTGCCGGCGCTCTCCAGCACGTGCTGTCGTTGCCCGCCGCAGCAGGCGCTGGGCCCGGCCGAGTAGTAGAGGTACCACCGGCCGTTGAGCAGGTGCAGGCTGGGCGCCCACATGTTCGACACCGCGTTCGGCTGCGACATGGTGAAGACGGTGGTCTCCGCTGCCGTCCTCAGCCCGGCGACGGTGGCCGACTTGCGCATCAGGATGCGCCCGGTCCACGTGGTGGCGGCGTAGTAGTAGCTGCCGTTGTGGTACCCCAGCCACGGGTCGGCGCTGTTGGGCGTACCGACGACGGGGTTCTGGAACGTCGATCCGGGGGCGGCGCCCGCCGGGGTGGCGGGGGCGGCCACGACGAGGGCGATCATCATCAGCAACGCGGCGAAGGCACGCATGCGGCTCCGTTCGGGGGCACGTTAGCGCTCACATGGATGGCCGGAATATTACAAGCGTCGATATCCGCACGCAACGAAATGATTTCCTGGATGTTTCTTGACGTGACATCGCATCGACGGGCATGTTAGCGATCACACATCCCCCGCACCCCGAGGAAGTCACCGATGCGAAGACTCGTCACGGCCGTGCTGGCCGTCGCGGTGCTGGTGCTGGCCGGATCCGCCGCCCCGGCGTCGGCCCAGTTCATCACCGTGAACAACCCGGTCGTCCAGCAGCGCGCCGACACCGCCATCTTCAAGCACACCGACGGCTACTACTACATGACCGCGTCGGTCCCCGACTACAAGCGCGTCGAACTGCGCCGCGCCACCACCCTGCAAGGTCTGGGCAGTGCCGCCACCAGCAACGCGTTCGTCGCACCGAGCAGCGGTGCGCTGAGCGGCTGGATCTGGGCTCCGGACATCCAGTACGTGGACGGCGCCTGGTACATGTACTTCTCGGCTTCCCCCAGCACCGCCCGGTTCGACCAGCGGCTGTACTGGATCCGCAACACCAGCGCCAACCCGATGACCGGCACCTGGAGCGCGCCGGCCCGGTTCAACACCGGCTGGGAATCATTCCAGCTGGACGCGGCGTCGTTCGTGAACCGCGGTGTCCGCTACTTCACCTGGGCGCAGGACAGCCCGTCGACCGACTTCAACAGCCACATGTACATCGCCCGGATGAACGGGCCGACCGCGATCACCGGCAGCGCGGTGGAGATCGCCCGGCCGACGGTGGCCTGGGAGAAGGAGGGCGTCGCCGGGGTCGTCGAGGGACCGTCACCGCTGGTCAAGAACGGGCGGGTCTACATCGCCTACTCGGCGTCGGCGACCGACTCCCGCTACAAACTCGGCCTGCTCTCCTCGTGGGACACCGCGGACCTGCTGAACCCGGCGTCCTGGTACAAGCACCCGAACCCGGTGTTCCAGACCGCGAACGGCGTCTACGGTCCCGGGCACGGCAGCTTCACCGTGGCCGAGGACGGCGTCACCGACATGCTGGTCTACCACGCCCGGGACTACGCCACCCCGACGCCGGACGCGCTGACCGACCCGAACCGGCACACCCGGATGCAGCAGCTGCTGTGGCGGGAGAACGGCGACCCGTTCTTCGGCCAGCCGATCCCCGGCACGGTCGTCAACCCCGGGATCCGGGGCCAGTTCAGCAACCGGTGTGTCGACAACTGGAACCGGGACACCACCCTCGGTGCACTGGTCCGGCTCTACGACTGCAACGGCGGCACCGCCCAGCAGTTCGAGCTGAACTACCGCAACGGCACGTACTACGAGATCCGTAACCGCAACACCGGCACCTGCCTGTCCAACGTGAACTCCAGCACCGCGCTGAACGCCGACGTCGGCCTCTCCACCTGCAACGGCTCCACCGCCCAGCAGTGGATCGTGCAGGACCGGGGCAGCGGCTGGTTCTCGCTGAAGAACACGGCCGGGAACATGTGCCTGGACAACTACGAATGGAACGCCGCCAACGGCGCCCGTCTGTCCCTCTACACCTGCAACGGCCAGACCGCCCAGAGCTGGCGGCTCGGCTGATCTCCGGTGGGGGCGGTCACCCGCCCCCACCAGAGGTGCTAGCCGATCGCGAAGGACGGGTGCGGGGGCTGGTTGTAGGCGGTGTTCTGCCAGGCCACGGCCTCGCGGTACTGCCGGTCCTGCATCAGCGACGCGCGCGAGATGCTCGTCGCGTCGGTGGTCGAGTAGATCCGCAGCGCGGTGTTGTTCGTCGTCGGCCAGATGACCTCCTCGCGCCAGTCACCGAGGATGTCGGCCTGCAACGACGGGGTGGCCTTGGTGCCGTTGTTGGAGTGCACTCCACTGGCGGTCAGCAGCCGGGTGTCGGCGCCGATGCCGTACTTGTCGATCCGGGTCTGGTCGAGAAGCTCCCGCTGCGCGTCGCCGTCCCACCAGATCACGAAGTTCGTCGACGACGGTTTGCGGCCGATGTTCGCACCGCTGCTGCTGCGCAGGCCGTCGACGGCCGACGACCACGACTCGGCGCCGGCGCTGCCAGCGTAGATGTCCGCTGAGACACCCCGGCCGTTGTCACAGCTACAGGCCGGGGTCGACCAGATCAGCGAGCCGGTGCGCGCGTCGGCCATCCACATGGCCGGTTTCGACCCGTCCTCGGAGACCTTGAAGACCTCCTGGCCGGCGCGGCTGGGGATCAGGTCGCTGACGTGGTACGCATCGCCGTGCCCCCGGCCGGAGGTCCACAATCCGGCGCCGTTGTCGTCGACGACCATCGCCCCGTACATGATCTCGTCCCGCCCGTCGCTGTCGACGTCGGCGATGGAGAGCTGGTGGTTGCCCTGGCCGGCCCAGGCGGACCCGTTGGTGGACGAGTTGCTGTCGAACGTCCACTTGCGGGTCAGGGTCCCGTTGCGGAAGTCCCAGGCGGCGATCACCGAGCGGGTGTAGTAGCCGCGGGCCATGATGATGCTCGGGTACGAGCCGTTGATGTAGGCGGTGCCGGCCAGGAACCGGTCCACCCGGTTGCCGTAGCTGTCACCCCACGACGACACGGTGCCGCGCGCGGGCACGTAGTCGGCGGTCGCCATGGCC
Organism: Actinoplanes sp.; assembly: GCA_035562875.1. Classification (GTDB taxonomy): domain Bacteria; phylum Actinomycetota; class Actinomycetes; order Mycobacteriales; family Micromonosporaceae; genus Actinoplanes. Next base: position 7,321 of record DATMVU010000377.1, read on the forward strand.
CGGCCGGTCTGGCCGTTGAACACGGTCAGGAACTCGGGGCCGGACAGGATGTAGCCGGACGAGTTCCGGTAGTCGGCGCTGGAGCTGCCGATCACCACACCACCGCCGTCGGTCGTACCGTCGGCGGTCTTCATGGCGACCTCGGCCCTGCCGTCGCCGTCGTAGTCGAACACCTGGAACTGGGTGTAGTGCGCGCCGGCCCGGATGTTCCTCCCGAGGTTGATGCGCCACAGCCGGGTGCCGTTGAGCTTGTACGCGTCGATGTACACCGGCCCGGTGTAACCGGACTGCGAGTTGTCCTTGGCGTTGGACGGATCCCACTTGAGCACGATCTCGTAAGAGCCGTCCCCGTCCAGGTCGCCGACCGAGGCGTCGTTGGCGGCGTACGTGTAGGCGACGCCGTCCGGGGTGGTGCCCCCGGCCGGGATCTGGATCGGCACGTCCTGGTAGGCGGCGGCCAGCGCCACCGTCGGGGTGGCCGCGGCCAGGCTCTCCACGTCTCCGGTGACCGGGCGGACGGTGTACGACGCCCCGGCTGCCGCACCGGCGTCGGTGAAGTTGGTGGTGCCGGTGACGCCGACCCGGGTGCCGTCGCGGTAGACGGCGTACGTGGTGCCTGCCGGGTCGGCGTCGAGCAGCCGCCAGGACAGGAAGTTGCCGGCGCCGGTGCGCAGGCTGATCAGGCCGCGATCGAGGTTCTCGGTGGTGGACGTGGGGTCGGCGGCTGCCGCGGGGGCCGGGTCGGTGGGGATGCCGACTACGGCCACCGACACCGCGGCGAGTGCCGCGACGACTCCGGTGAGCACTCTGGACATGGGGGATCCCTACTGGGGACGGGGATGGGGACGCGGGCGATTGAAAGCTTTCATTCCGATGTTGTCATTAACCTGCTCGTAACATCGTCCGCGCGCCGATGCTATCGATGCGGTTCGATGACTGCAAGCTCGTGCAGCCTGGCGTACGTCCCGCAGTCGTCGATCGCGCCGGACGGCATCCGGGTCGCCGAACCTGGTCGTCGTGCCCACCCCGGAGACCGGAGCCCCGATGGTGATCCCCCGGGCGGAGCTTCAAGCGGTCCACAACAGCGCCATCACCGCCAGGTAGACGAGCGCCGCGACCGGCGGGTAGAGGTCGCGGCGCGGCTGCCGGCGCCGGAACCCCACGGCGGCGGCCACGACCAGGACGGCGAGTTCGGCCCACAGCACGGCGGTCCGGTCCAGGAACAGCGTGGGCAGGGAGAACAGGAACATGAACAGCGGCGTCAGTACGGCCACCGCCAGCACCCGCCGCACCCGCAGCTCCCGGCCGGCCGGCAACAGCCGGGTCAGCAGGGCGGTCCCGAACGGCGCCGCGGCCGCGAAGATGACAGCGCTGGTCAACGGCACGTCCCCGAACATCGGCGTGTTCGACGGGGCTGCCGGATTCCACACCCACCAGCCGAGGCTCGGGCCACGTTCCCGGCCGGGGCGAACGGCGCCGGCGGCACCACACCGAGCCGTCTGCGCAGCCCGGCGGGCAGCGGGAACCGGGAGACGGCCTCCTCCCGCCGTACGCCGTCGGGTGAGACGTTGCGATATCCGGCCCGGCGGGCGTGCTCCGGCACGTGCCTGTCGAAACCCCGCAGGATGTCCCGGTAGACCGTCATCACGTGCCGGAACGTCGCCTGCGTCACCCGGCTGCGGTACCAGCGGTTCGGCACCACCGCGTCGAACACCACCAGCGCCGAGCTGCGGTGCTCGACCTCCTCGCAGAAATGCC
>DATMVU010000378.1:0-7349 GCA_035562875.1 Actinoplanes sp.
GGCCGCGGGTGGCGTGCCGGCACCGGGTGCGGGATGGGCCGCGGGACCGGCGAGTGCCACGTCGAGGTGGGTGGTGGGGGTGCCGGCGGGGCTGTTTCCCCTCGTACCGGCGGGAAGGTCTGGGAAGGAAGTGGCGGGTCGGGGGGCGGCTGGGGACAGGGTGTCCGTGGAGTGACCGGAATCGGTCGCCAGGGTGCCTGTCTGGTGGTCGACGACGCGGGCGGGGGAACCACTGGACGGCCGGCGTGGGGGCCAGTCGAACTGGGGCAGGGCGGGGGGCCGGCTTCCCGGGAGACCCGCTGAGGGGCGGCGGGTGTCGGCGAGGGTTCGCGGGCGGTGGGCGCCTCCGTTGCGGCCGACCGGCAACTGGATGGCGATACCCGGCAAAGCGGTGCCGGGTACGACAACACCGGGCAGAGCATCGCCGGGAGGAGACGGGAGGACGGCGCCGGGAAGAGACGGGGAGGGTGAGATGAGCGGGTGGGCAGGGTCGGGGAGGGGTGCTCCGAGTGCGTGCATGAGTTCGGGGAACCGGCCGGATTCGACGATGTAGACGACGTCGCGGCGGCGGGCCGGCCAGGTGAGGATGACCAGGCCGGCGATCAGGAGGAGGCTACCGAGGCCGAGCAGGGCCCAGGCGGTGGTGTCGAGCCAGCCGGCGGTCAGTTCGGCGATGGTGGTCAGGCGGCCGACGGGGGCGCCGCCGGGGTTCATCAGGACGAGGCTGTGCGGGCGGTCGCCGAGGATGCCGGGGGTGATGCCCAGCCGGCCCAGTCCTTTGACGGTCCAGATGTCGCGGGTGGCGGGGGTTCCGGCGGGGATGCCCCGGCCGCCTTGGCGCACGGTGGTGACGGGGAGGATTCCGGTGCCCAGGTCGATGGCGTCGATCCGGTTGTAGGGGACACCGGCCAGGTATCGGGCCACCTGGTCGCTGGGGGCGAGGCCGAGGAAGGCGGGGCCGTCGGCGGTGGCGGCGGAGAGGAGGAGGCGGCTGCCGGCCAGGCGGGCGAAGGGGGCGTCGTCGCGCAGGAGGCGGTCGAAGTCGGGGACGACCACGGCGTACCCGGGCACGGTGAGTTTCTGGAGTTCGCCGGTGTAGGCGTCGCCGTGTCGTGTGACCGCCCACAGTCCGCCGCCGGTGAGCAACGCGGGCAGTCCGGTGGTCAGTAGCAGCATGCCGAGGATCGTGCGGAACACCCGCATGTTTCTCTCCCCCTTCCCGGGCCGTACTGCGCAGACCATACAGAGGCAAATAACCCCAAAGTGGTCAAACAGGGACGCTGTCCCCGTTAGATACGCAGCAGGCCGGGCGTCAGGAGATCTTGGCGGTCATGGTCAGCGTTTCTTGATCGATTTCGCTGGTACGAGCGGTGAACTTGAACGTCCACTCCCCCGCGAACGGCAACTGGATGTCCCCGATGGCGTGGAAGTCGGTGATCCGCAGCAGCGGGACCTCGAGGTTCTCCAAGCCCTTCTCGGGCAGCGAGGCGGTGGCCTTCCACTCGACCACGGGCAGCGGCTTGCTGTCGGGGGTGTAGGCGTACAGATGGATCGAGTTGTTGCCGACAGTCGCCGGGAAGACGCTCACCTGGAGTGACATCGCCTTGCCGGTCAGCATCTCCTCGACGTTGGTGCTCACCGGGCCGGTCTCGGCGACCTGGGCGGTACGCGGCGGCGGCTCCTGCACCAGCACCGAGGTGATCCCCAGGATGATCGCGGTGATCGCCAGTTCGGCCAGCACCACCCGGCGCAGCGGTCCGGGGGTCTCCGCGGCCGCCCGCTTGCTGACCAGTTGCCGGGACCAGGCCGCCACACCGATGACGACCGCCGCGAGCCCGACCTTGGCCAGGATCATCCGCCCGTACGTGCTGTTCAGCAGACCGTCGAGTGTCGACACCTCGATCAGCGCCTGCACGGTGCCGGCGAAGATCAGCACGCCGACCGCGGTCATCGCCCAGCGTGACCAGATCGGGAGGATCGCGCCGAGTTCGCGGGCGTTCGCCCGGGGCAGCAGGAAGCCGAAGAGCATCACCAGCCCGCCCACCCAGACGGCGGCCGCGGCCAGGTGCAGCGCGTCGATCACCACCGACACCCCGGCCACCGGCGAGGCGGTCGGGTGACCGGTCAACGGCCAGGTGGCCAGCGCCGCCACCCCGAGCACCCCGAGCAGCGCCAGGTCGAGCTTCGAGTCGCCGCCACCGGTGCCGACGAGCAGTGGCCGGAGCAGGAAGGCAGCGGCCACGATCACCCCGAGACGGACCAGCATGACCGCGCCGAAGGTGCTGCCGAGCACGTCCCGGATGTCACCGGGAGTGACGTCGAAGAGGCCGGTGCCGAGGGTGTAGGGCGCCTGCAACCACAGTCCGAGCAGGGTGCTGCCGGCCACCAGCCCGATACCGGTCCAGACCAGCCGGCCGGGGCCGCGACGGTCCAGCCGGTGTGGCCAGAGCAGCGCCAGCACCAGGACCGGGCCGACCAGCAGGACGAGTCCGGCGTACCCCAGGTATTTGGCGACCGGGATCATCGCCTTGACCACCGGGTCGACGGTGACGTCGGAGATGTCGTCGGCCGACGGCGGGGTGGAGGGTGCGCCGACCGAGAAGGTGACGACACCCGCGACCGGATGGCTGTCGGCCGAGGTGACCCGGTAACTGACCAGGTAGGTGCCCCGGCTGCTGCCGGTGCGCAGCGGGATCGTCACCTCGCCGCCGCTGACCGACGGGTCGCCCTGGTCGGCACGGGAGCCGTCGGGGGCGAGCACCTGGATCTTGCCGGCGATCAACTGGACCGACTCGCTGAACGAGAGGGTGATCCGGTTGGGTGCGTCCGGGACGACCGAGTTGGCGGCCGGATCGCTGGCGACCAGGGCGGCGTGGGCACTGGCCGGGGCGCCGGCCAGTAGCGATCCGAACAACCCGAACAGTAGCCCCACCAGCACGGTTAGTGCCCGGCGTCGGTCCCTGGTCTTGACTGGCATCCCTGCATGGTTCCAGATGATTACCCGAGGCATCCGAGCGCGTACCATGACGCCTTGTGACGGCTGGTGACGGAGAAACCGACGAGACCACCTCGCTGGCCCTGGCCGCCCGCGACGGTGACCCGGCGGCGCAGGCCGCGTTCGTGCGCGCCACCCAGGCCGAGGTGTGGCGATTCACCGCCGCTCTGGTCGATCCGGGTGTCGCCGACGATCTGACCCAGGAGACGTTCCTGCGTGCCTTCCGGGCCCTCGACACGTTCGCCGGCCGGTCCAGTGTCCGCACCTGGCTGCTCGGCATCGCCCGCCGCACCTGCGCCGACCACCTGCGATCGGTGGTGCGCCGCCGTCGGCTGGACGCCCGGCTCGCCGCCCAGGCCGCGACCGAGCTGCCCGTCCCCGACCCGGCGCATCGGCTGACCAGCGCCGATCTGCTCAGCCGGCTGTCCGGGGAGCGCCGGACCGCGTTCCTGCTGACCCAGGTGATGGGGCTCTCCTACGCGGAGGCGGCCGAGGTCGAGTCGGTGCCGGTCGGCACCATCCGGTCCCGGGTGGCCCGCGCCCGCGACGATCTCATCACCGCGGTGGCACAGGCTAGAGCCAGCTGAAATTCAGCTACTCAACAGGTCAGAATAGTCGGGAACCGGATCGCCGGGATCCCCGACTAACGAGCGTGACCATGAAAACCTGGCTCTGGGTGAGTACCGCCGCCCGGCTCGGCCTCGCTGCCGTCTGGCTGGTCGCCGGGGGCCTCAAGGTGGGTGATCTGGCCGAGTCTGCGCGGGCGGTGAACGCGTACCAGCTGATGTCGTACGACACGGCGAAGGTGGTCGGTGCGGTCCAGCCGTTCCTGGAGATCGCGCTCGGGCTGCTCCTGCTGATCGGCCTGTCCACCCGGTTGACCGCGATCATCTCGGCGGTGCTGATGGTGGTCTTCATCGCCGGCATCGTCTCGGCGTGGGCCCGTGGGCTGCGGATCGACTGCGGCTGTTTCAGTTCCGGTGGGGTGCTGGCCGCCGGCACGGACACCGCGTACGGCCTCGACATCGCCCGCGACCTGGGTTTTCTGGCACTTTCCGGGTTTCTGGTGTGGCGCCCCCGGACCCGGTTCTCGCTGGACGGCGCGCTGATGGGGGAACGATGAGCAAGGTGAACCAGAGGGCGCGGCAGATCGTCGCCGATCAGAGGGCACAGGAACGACGCCGGACCATCACCCTCTGGACCTCGGTCGGTGTGGTGCTGGTCCTGTTCATCGCCGGGATGATCGGGTACTCCCGGATCGCCGGGAAGGACGACGGCACGCTCGTCACGCCCGCTTCGGCGGTGGACGACGGCACCGCGTTCGCCACCGGCACCGGCAGCGTGGTCGTCGACGTGTACGAGGACTTCATGTGCCCGATCTGCCGTAACTTCGAGACCACCACCGGGGGCACTCTGAAGGAGATGGCCGCCTCCAACAAGATCACCCTCCGGTTCCACCCGGTCTCGATCCTGGACGGGGCCTCCAACGGCACCGAGTTCTCGACCCGGTCCGCAGCCGCGTCCGCGGCCGCCGCCGAGGCCGGGAAGTTCGCCGAGTTCCACGACGTGCTCTACGCCAACCAGCCGGAGGAGAACTCCGACGGTCTCACCGACGCGAAGATGATCGAGCTGGCCGCTTCGGTGGGCCTGACCACCGACACTTTCGTCTCGGCGGTGAACGAGGGAACCTACAAGACGTGGGCGACCAAGGCGACCGAGACGTTCTCCAGCCGGGGCTTCAACGGCACTCCGACGATCGTTGTCAACGGCACCCAGGTGGTCGGGCCGGAGAACACCGTGCCCACCACCGAACTGGTCACCCGGACCATCGAGAAGGCGGCCGGGTGACACGACTGCTCCTCTGGCTCCTGGCCGTGGCCGGCGCGACGATCGTGCCGGCCACGCCCGCGTTCGCGCACGCCGGGGACACCACGTCGGTCAGCCACTACCGGGTCACCGTCACCGGGCTGAGCAGTCCGCTGGACGGGTTGTCGGTCCGGGTGGTCGAGGGCGGCGCGCGGCTGGAACTGAGCAACACCAGCGGTCGTACGATCGAGGTGCTGGGCTATTCCGGCGAGCCCTATCTCGAGGTGCGACCGGACGGCACGTGGGAGAACGTGCACTCGCCTGCGACGTACGTCAATCAGACCCTGGGTGGGGGAACCGCCGTCCCGCCGGTCGCGAATCCCACATCGGCCCCCGCCTGGCGCCGCGTCTCGGACGACACCACGGTGCGCTGGCACGATCAGCGGACACAGTGGAACGAGGCGGCGGTGACCGGGGACCGGGAGCAACGGCTGCGCGAGTGGGTGGTGCCGCTGCGCGATCAGGTGCGGACCTTCGACGTGCAGGGCACGCTCGACTACGTGCCGCCGCCCCGGGCCTGGCTGTGGTGGGCCGGTGCGGCACTGCTGGGTCTCGCCGTGGCCGGGGCGGCCATGCGGTGGCCGGGGTCCGCCGGGCCGGTTTCGGCTGTCGCCGGACTGACCACCCTGGGGTACGTGGGGGCAGGCGCTCTGGACGGTGGGGGCTGGGCGGCGGTTCCGATCGTGGCCGGGTTGCTCGCCTGTTCGGCGGTGTTCCGGCCGGCCCCGTTCCATCTGACGCTCGCCGGTTTTGTGCTCGCCGCGTTCGCCGGGTTCGGCAGTGCCGACGTCTTCTTCGCCGCTGTCGTCCCGTCGGCGGGGCCGGGCTGGTTCGCCCGGCTGGCGGTGCTGATGGCGATCGGGGCCGGGGCCGGTCTGGCTCTCACCGGCGTCCTCCGGATGCGTGCCGCCATTCCCGCATCCTCCATTTCGGAATTGCCGGTCGAGAAAACCGAATCACTTTCGGAATAGCCTCGATCCCCCATCATCCCCCCATCCCCCTAATCCCCTCCAGCGCATTCCCCTAACTTAGGGGCGACGCATCGGACATCCCGGTCAGGCAGCGGGGAACCCGACAGTAGAGCGTTGGCTCAAGCAGAGCCGATTGCATATGGTCACCACTGCAAGCGCATCCGGTCATTGATAACGGCCAATTATTGCCGTCAATGCTTCATGCCCTGCTCCCCCTTATCCTGAATCTTCTCTCGGACGGAGTCTGATGAGACGCACCTGGTCGATTCGTTCGAAGATCATCGCCCTGGTCTCCGTCCCCGTGACGGCGATGGTGGCGCTGTGGATCTTCGCGACCGTTCTCACCATCGGCCCGGCGATCAGCCTGACGTCGACGCAGACACTGGTCGAGAGCTTCAGCGCCCCGGGCTGGAACCTGCTGCTGCAGACGCAGAAGGAACGGCAGCTCAGCGTGGAGTTCCTCGCCGACCGCAACGCCGGCAGCACGGCTCTCGCCGCCCAGCGGGTCGCCACCGACCAGGCCGCGGCCCTCTGGAGGACGAACGTCGACAAGGACGAGACCCAGCGTCTGGCCAGCGACAGCTTCCTGCCCCGGCTGAACGACGTGGTCGCCGCCACCGACGGCCTGACAGCCGTCCGGACCCGGGTCGACGAGCGGCAGATCGATCCCGCCGAGGCACGGGCGTTCTACAACACCGTCCCGGACAGCGTCATGTACGCCTTCACCCGGGCCGCGAACTTCGGTGACGAGGCGACCGACAACGAGATCCGGGCACTGATCATGGTGGGCCGGGGGCACGAGCAGCTGAACCGGGCCGACTCGCTGCTCGTCGAGGCCTACGCCACCGGCGCGCTGAGCAGCACCAACCGTAGCCAGCTCTTCGAAGCCATCGGGGCGGCCGACCAACTGCTCAACCAGGCCGCCACCGAACTGTCCGCGCAGAGCCAGGGCGAGTTCGCCGCGGCCCGCAACGGCGCGGCGATGCGGAACCTGGACGCGCTGACCGACAACCTGCTGCGCAGCAGCCGGGCCGGTCTCGCGGTCCCGGTCCTGGAGGCGGAGTGGCGGGACACCTTCGACCGCGGCGCCACCGACCTGTTCGCCTTCCAGGCCGCCCCGGCCGCCCGGCTCGGCGAGATGGCCCGCCCGAAGGCGGTCACGGTGATCAGCCAGCTCACCGGAGCCGGCGCGGTCGGACTGCTGGCCGTCATCGTGTCGATCGTCGTCTCGGTCCGGATCGGCCGCTCGATCGTCGGCCGGCTCGCCCGGCTCCGCGCCGAGGCGCTGGAGATGGCGAACAACCGCCTGCCCTCGGTGGTGTCCCGGCTCCGGCACGGCGAGACCCTCGACGTGGCCGCCGAGACCCCGCAACTGGAGTACAGCTCCGACGAGGTCGGCCAGGTGAAGAAGGCGTTCAACGCGGTCCAGCGCACCGCCGTGCAGTCCGCGGTCGAGGAGGCGAACGTCCGCCGCGGTCTCAACGAGGTCTTCCTCAACATCGCCCGGCGCAGCCAGA
>DATMVU010000379.1:0-14693 GCA_035562875.1 Actinoplanes sp.
CATGAGCAGCGCGGCGGCCCGGTTCCCGGCCAGGTTCAGCCGCTGCGCGGGCGAGTCGATCCGGGCGGTCAACTCGGCGGCCCGGTCCAGCCAGCGCCGGTGGGTCGACGCCGGCCACGGTCCGGCGTACGCCCAGCCGAGGTAGGTCATCGCCCGGGCCGCCTCGACCGGGTCGTGGTCGAGGCCGGCGACCGCCTGCTCCAGCTGGCCGAGCGCGTCCTGCGCCTCCCCCACGGTGATCAGGAGCCGGCCCAGCGGGTTACGGATCTCGGCCTGCTGGCGGGCGGAGAGACCCGGTGTCTCCAGCACCGAGCGCAGGGTACGGATCACCCGGTGGTAGACCCCGTCGACCTGTTCCCGGCGGCCCAGCGCGGCGACTCCGGCGTCGCGGGCGACCCGGGCCCGGTCCACCGGCGGCAGCACCACCCGGGACAGCAGATCGACCAGCAGGCCGACCGCCTTGGTGTGGTCGCCCGAGGCCATGGCCAGTGCGGCGCCCTGCTCGGCGTACCGCGCCCAGGCCTCCTTCTCGCCGGCCTCGCGGAAATGATGGGCCAGACGCGCCACCGGCAGCGGGTGCAGATGCTCCAGGGCCCGGCCGGCCAGCAGGTGGAATCGCCGGCGGTCGGTCAACGGGATCGCCTCGTAGACGGCGCTGGCGGCCAGTACGTGCCGGAACCGCCACCGGCCGCGGTCGTCACCGTCCAGGACACCGGCGACGGCCGCCTCCGCGATGGCGCCCCGGCACTCGGCCGGCGACAGATCGGCGGTCATCGCGATCGTCGCCACCGAGGAGTGCTCGGCGAGTGTGGCCGCCGCGCGCAGCGCCTGCTGTGCCGTCGGCGACAGACGGCTCACCCGCTCCCGGGTCGAGTCGCGTACCGTCGGCGGTACCCGCAGCTCGCCCAGCTTCAGCCGGACCCACTGCCCGTCGCGGAAGACCAGGTCGGCACGGTCGCACATGAGACGCACCGACTCCTCCACGGCCAGCGGGACGCCGCCGGTCCGGTCGTGCATGAACGCGGTGAACTCGTGCGAGATCGGGTTGCCGTCCAGCATCGAGGACACCAGCGCCGCCGTGTCGTCCGGTCGCATGGGTGCCAGGGCGATCCTCAGCTGGGTCACACCGGCGGGCAACCGGGACGTCAGCCGCAGCAGCAGCGACCCGTCGCCCACCTCCTCCGGCCGGTACGAGATCACCAGGCTGGGCCCGTCCCGTTGCTGCCGGGAGATGACGAACAGCAGGAACTCACACGTGACCTCGTCGGCCCAGTGCGCGTCCTCGAGGACGAGCGTGTCGACACCCCAGGCCCGCAGCAACTCGTCCAGGGCACGGAACAGCCGGTGCCGGGCCGCTTTCGCGTCGTCCAGGGGCGGCAGTGCGGGCGGCAGGTGCGCGGACCACTCCGGGAACAGGGGACGTAACGCTCCGGCGAGCTCGGTGAGCCGCGAACCCGGCACCGGGCGGTCGATCCCCAGGAACGCGTCGACGATCGGTCCCAGGGTCAGCGACTCCCGCAGCGGCGGGCACACCGACACCAGGGCGGTCCGCCGGTCCGGTGCGGTCAGCCACTCCCGCAGCAACCGGCTCTTGCCGATCCCCGCCTCGCCCTCCACCAGCACGATCGCCGGTGGCCGGGCCAGGGCGCTCCGCAGCGCCGCCAGCTCCCGGTCGCGACCGACGAAACGCGGCGTGGAAACGGTCGGCGAGATCCCGTCGAGCATGCGAAATGCTCTCGCTTGTGGACAGCCGGGCACAAGGCGTAGTGAGCCGGGTTACTCGCGCTCAGCCACCCGCGCGCAGGGCGTCCCGGCGGGCCAGGGCCCGGTGCAGCCATCGATGCCGTTCCACCCGGACGACGGCGCCGGTCTCGTCCCGGACGACCACCGGCCAGGTCAGCACGCCGATCATGCGGAGCAGGTAGAAACCCGGGACGACGATGAGCACCAGCGCCACTTCGAGGGGGAACAGCACGAACGGCAGGATCACGAAGCCGAGCAGCGCGATCAGGAGCCAGACGACGAGACCGACGGCGCCGACGATCAGATCGTCGACGCCGTCGATGGTGGCGATCTCCTGGGCGCCGTCCAGATCACGGATGCGCGGACGCCACGGCAGCAGTCGCAATTCAGCGGTATGGGTCCCGGTCACGGTCCCGATGATCGCAGGACCCCGCCACCTACTTACGCGTGATGTCGGCCTGGGTGACCTTGCAGTTGGCGTCGTTCCAGCCCTCACCCAGGTACTTCGGCTCGCTGCCCTTGGCGACGCCCTGGTACTTGCCACACACCGTGGCGCTGGAGCTGTTGGTCAGGGTGACCCGGGTGATGGTGGCGGTGTCGCCCCAGTTGCTGTTGATGCCGGCCACCATGTCGATGTCGTTCAGCAGCACGTTGTCGATCTTCACGTGCCGCTGGTACGAGTTGGTGCAGTTGCCGCAGCCCCGGTAGAGCTTGCCGGAACCGCTCAGGTAGAAGCCGGAGATGCTGACGGTGCCGTTCCCGTTGTGCTGGAACGTCTTGTCACTGCCCGACCGGGCGCCGCCACCGATCACATAGCTCGTACCGCCGCCGGTGCCTTTGAACGTCGCCGCGTCCTCGCCGATGTCGTTCCACCACACGTTGCGGATGGTGCAGGTGCCCTCGCAGTGGACGCCGTCGCCGGCCGGGGAGCCGATGATCACGTTCTGCAGGGTGCCGCCGTTGGCGATGGAGAACATCGGGTCCTGTGATTCGCTCTGCGAGCCGTCGCCGATGCAGCAGAACGTCTTCATGCCGCCGTCGTAGACCCCGGACACCGGGACGGTGCCGGAGACCGTGACGTTGCCCTGCGAGCTGGGCCACGCGCCGGTCGGGGTCCCGGTGCCGCTGGTCGGGCTCGGGCTGGGGCCGGCGGTCGGGCTGGTGGTGGGTGTCGTTCCACCCCCACTGGAGTACGTCTCGAACTCGGCGATCCGGGGCGCGGCCGACGCGCTGGTGATCTCGAACGTCAGCTTCTTGAGGGAGACCGAGCTGAAGCTGATCGTGCTCGGGCTGCCACTACCGCTGGTCAGGACGGCTCCGGAGTCGGCGTTCAGGACCCGCCAGGCACTGATCGTACCGCCGCCGGAGGCCTGTTTGACGACGGCCGAGGAGACGGACGTGGCGCTGCTCCATTTGACCGAGACGTAGCCGGTGGCGCTGGACGGCGCCCAGTAGGTGCCGGTGTTGCCGTCCCGGACGTTGCCGTAGCTGGTGCCGCTGGCCTTGCTGGACCCGTCCGCACCGGCGGTCAGGCTGAGGTTGTCGGCGGCGAGAGCCTGTCCGGCGGGCAGGGACAGCGCGATCGCTGCCGCGGCGGCCGCGGTGGAGCCCGCGGCTAGCCAGCGGAAGACGGCTGGTCTTCTCATCGGTGTCTCATTTCCGTGTTGGGGATGGGAAAGCGCCTTCAGCGGGGGGAAAGCGCTTTCCTGCGCACGATAGAGACTGATCGATGTTAAGACAAGCGATATGGCACGCCGCTCAGCTGCGCGACCACCAGTCGTAGGGGCGGGGCCCGGGCCGGAAACCGAACGCCTCCGCCATCGCGACCGCGTCCGGGAAACCCCGGGCCAGGTCCTCCGGCGAGTGGGCGTCACTACCGAACGTGACAGCCGTGCCGCCCTCGTCGCGCCACCAGCCGACGATCGTCGCGCTCAACGGGATCGTCGTGTTGATCTCCAGCGCCCGCCCGCTGCCGGCCAGCGCCCGCAGCGCGGTCCGGAACTCGTCCTCGAACGCGTACGGATCGAACGGTCCCGCCGACGCCGGCCAGCGGCGGATCGTGTAGTCGATGTGGGTCAGCGTCTCGAACGCATCCGACCCGGCCACCAGGTTCGGGATCTCCCGCAGGTAGTCACGCATCACCTGGTCGGCGGGCAGGACGGCGAACGCGTTGTTCGCCTCGCTCAGCCCGGCCGGGGTATTGACCGTGTGCAGCGAGCCGATGACCCGCTCGAAGTCTCCCCCGGCCAGCAGCTTCGCCACCTCGTCGGGAAACCAGTGCGGCTCCCCCAGCTCCAGCCCGGTGAGGATGCGCAGGCCGGGAAACCGGTGCCGGCAGCGGTCGACGGCGGCCAGATAACCGTCGGCGTCGAACGGCGGAGCGGTGAAACCGGCCCAACTGGTGAGATCGAGGTGCTCGGTGAAGGCCAGCGCGGGCAGGCCGATCTCCACGGCACGGGCGCAGGTCCGGACCATGTCGGCGCCGCGGCGGCCGGCGTCCCAGGACCATTCGCTGTGCACGTGACCGTCGGCGGGCAGCACGGGGAACGTCAAGACAGTCCTTCCGGAGATGACGGGCATGATGAGCCCGCCGTTGGGCTGCCCCGCCCATGATAGGCCGGGCGATCCAGCCCGATCACACGCCCTACCTGCGGATCGACGAATCACACCGATCCTGCTGCTGCGCGGCGGCTGCCGTTCCCTGGAGCCGTTGCGGGCCCGGTCGGCCGCGCTGGTCACCGATCATCAGGTGATCGCGTTCGAGCGTCCCGGCCACGGCCGGACGGCGGACGCCGACACGGGGAGTACGACTACCGGCGCATAGTCGCCGGCGTCCCCGCGCACCTCGGTGCGGTCGAGTCGGCATCCGTCCACATCGTGGGAGGCAGCGACGGCTCGATCATCGGCTTGCTGCCGGCTCTCGACCATCCCGAGCAGGTGCGGTCCCGCCGATCGACGCGGGTTACCGAGTCCCTGACGGACCCGTCCAGCGGCCGGGTCGTCATCACCGGCCGGAGCTGAGGATCACTCCCGGAGGGACCGGATCACAGGCCCCTCCGGGAGTACGGCCCGTCAGGGCTTGCGGCCGACCGCGCAGAACTGGTCGATCTCCGGGGCGTCGTCCTCCGGCCGCCAGCGGGTCACCGGGACCACACCCGGCTCGACCAGGTCGAGGCCCTCGAAGAACGCCGCCAGCCGCTCCGGGCTGCGCAGGTGGTACGGCTGGGCCGCGGACTCGTTCCAGATCCGGGCGGCCTCGACGTTCGCCGGGGTGATGTCGGCACCGTCGTAGATGGCCAGGTAGCTGCCGGACGGGACCGCCGCCATGGCCTTGCGGACCATCTCCCGCGCGACCGCGTCCTCCTCGACGTGACCGAGGACGCCCATGAACAGCACGGCCACCGGCTGGCTCAGGTCGAGGGTCTTGGACGCCTCGGCGAGCACCAGGTCCATGTCGTACATGTCGGCGTCGATGTAGCTGGTGACCCCGTCCGGGTGGCTGGTCAGCAGCGCCCGGGCGTGGGTGAGCACCAGCGGGTCGTTGTCGACGTAGACGACCTTGCTCTCCGGGGCGACCGACTGGGCGACCTCGTGGGTGTTGTTCGCGGTCGGCAGGCCGGTCCCGACGTCCAGGAACTGCCGGACGCCCGCCTCATCGGCCAGGTACCGCACGGCCCGGATCAGGTAGGCCCGGCTGAGGCGGGCACTGTCGGCCAGCTCCGGCCGGCTGGCCAGGATCTGCTCGCCGACCGCCCGGTCGACGGCGAAGTTGTCCTTGCCACCCAGCAGGAAGTTCCAGATCCGCGCGGTCTGCGGAACGTTGGAGTCCAGAGTGGGCGACGCTTCCCGGTCGTTCGACACGAGCGCTCCTTTGTGGATCGTTGATCACGGGGCGCTGTAAGCATAGATCTCGCCGAGTGGCCACGATAATCGCCGCCATGGATGATCACGAACTCGACGCTCTGATGGCGCTCGCCCTGGCGACAGCGACCCGCGCGTCCGGCCGGAGGTGCTGTCCGCTCTGGCGCAGCGCGGAGACGCCGGAGCCTGTGCCGCGCCGGCCCGGCTCGCCGACGAGGCCGAGCCGGGTAGCCGGCTCGCCATGAGGGGCTATGACGCGGAGCGCCGGGCCGAGATGATCAGAAGGCGGTCAGAGGATCACGACTGAGCGCAGCACCTCGCCGGCGTGCATGGTGTGGAAGGCCTTCTCCACGTCGTCCAGGCCGATCCGCTCGGTGACGAACCTGTCGAGCGGCAGCCGGCCCTGCCGGTGCAGGTCGATCAGCATCGGGAAGTCACGTTCCGGCAGGCAGTCGCCGTACCAGGAGGACTTCAGGGCGCCACCGCGGCCGAACACGTCGAGCAGCGGCAGCTCGACGGTCATGTCCGGGGTGGGCACCCCCACCAGCACGACGGTTCCGGCCAGGTCGCGGGCGTAGAAGGCCTGCTTCCACGTCTCCGGGCGGCCCACCGCGTCGATCACCACGTCGGCACCGAATCCGCCGGTCAGCTCCTGGACTGCGGCGACCGCGTCGACCGCCGACGCGTCGACGGTGTGGGTGGCGCCGAGGTCGGCGGCCCAGGCCAGCTTCCGCGGGTCCCGGTCGACGGCGATGATCGTGGTGGCGCCGGCCAGGCGGGCGCCGGCGATGGCGGCGTCGCCCACTCCCCCGCAGCCGATGACCGCGACCGAGTCACCGCGGCCGACCGCGCCGGTGTTGACCGCCGCGCCGATGCCGGCCATCACACCGCAGCCGAGCAGTCCGGCGACCGCCGGGTCGACTTCCGGGTCCACCTTGGTGCACTGACCGGAATGGACCAGTGTCTTGTCGGCGAACGCGCCGATACCGAGCGCCGGGGACAGTTCGGTGCCGTCGGTGAGGGTCATCTTCCGGGTGGCGTTGAAGGTGTCGAAGCAGTACTGCGGGCGGCCGCGTTTGCAAGCCCGGCACTGGCCGCAGACGGCACGCCAGTTGAGGATCACGTAGTCGCCGGGCACCACGTTGGTGACGCCCTCGCCGACGGTCTCCACGGTGCCGGCCGCCTCGTGGCCGAGCAGGAACGGGTACTCGTCGTTGATGCCGCCCTCCCGGTAGGTCAGGTCGGTGTGACAGACCCCGCACGCGGCGATCTTGACGACCACTTCACCGGGACCGGGGTCCGGGATGACGATGTCGACGAGTTCGACCGGGGCACCCTTGGCACGGGCGATGACCCCACGGACCTGCTGCGGCATGGTGTTTCCTCTGTTCGGCAAAACCCGAGCCTATGCCGGACGGTCACCGGCGCGACCTGGTCGGATTGCCGGTGGAACCTGGTCGTAAGGTCAGTGGGTGAGTACTGAACTGACCGGGTTGCGCGAGGTCGTCGACGGCCCGTTGCACGAGATCGCCGGGCGGTTCTCCCGTTTCCTGGCCGCCGGCTGGCCGCACACCGCGCTCGTCGTGTTCACCCGGGAGTGCACCGGCCGGCCGCGCAAGGTCGCCGGGGCCACCGAGACGATCAACCGGGTCACCCTGGCCGAGTTGGAGCAGGTCAAAGCGGCGGTCCAGCCGGGCCGGCCGACGGTCACCACGGCCACGATCGCGGGCGGGGAACGTACGATATGGGTGGTCCTGGACCCTGCCGACACCCTCCTGGTGCTGATCCCCCGCAGCGCGGCCGCCGAGGTGCCGCACGCCGCACGGCTGGCCGGGATCTTCGGCATCGTCGCCACCTCGATCCGCCAGCAGGTGGCCCAGGCCAGCCCCGGCTACCTGGCCGAGTCGCGGGCGGCGTCCAGCGAACGGGCCCGCACCATCGCCGAGATGGCCGCCGCGCACGAGACCGCCCTGGTCACGGTGCTGACCACGCTGCGATCCGCGGCCCTGGACGACACCCGGGCCCGGCGGGACGCGACCGACGCGGCATCCGCAGCCCTGATCGCGCTGCGCACCACCCAGGCGTCCGACCAGGCGGCGTCCGAGGAGCAGGCGACTGTGGTGTTCGCCCGGTTGCGCCGCGAGATCCGGCAGATGCTGCGCCATCACGAGGCGACGCTGGAGTTCGTGGCGCCGGACCGGGACGCCTGCCCGCTACCGGGCGAGATCGCCTCCGCCGCGCATGCGATGTCCCGCACGGTGGTGCTGGCCTTCACCGCCCAGACCGGGCTGGACCGGCTGCGGATCGCCTGGAGATGCCAGGACGATCAACTGCGGATCGATGTACGTGACCAGGGCCCGGGCCGTCTCGACGCGCCCGCTCTGCGGCGTGAGCTCGACGGTCGCGCCCGGACGCTGGGTGCCACCGTCGAGGTGGACACGGCCGCCGGCTGGGGCAGTCGCACGACGGTGACGGTGCCGTTGCGGACCGCCCCCGACCGGGCCGGCGAGAGCGAGAACCGGCTGTCCCGCCTGAACAAGCGGGAGCTGGAGGTGCTGCGCCTGGTCGCGCTGGGCAGACGCAACAAGAGCATCGGCGAGGAGCTGGGTGTCACCGAGAGCACGGTGAAGTTCCACGTCGCCGGCCTGCTGAAGAAGCTGGAGGTCAGCTCCCGCGGCGAGGCGGCCGCGCTGGCCTCGAGTCTCTAGTTCTGGGCGACGGGCCAGGCCGCTCGCGGGTGGCAGCGGGCCGGGCGGCCGAGGATGTAGATCTCGTTGCCGAGCACTGAGCACCCGGCGTCGCATCCGGTCCGGGTGCGGCGCCGGGCCTGTCAACCGCGCGCCTGGGCATAGATGGCGGTCAGGCGCTGCAGGAAGACGGCCGGGGTGTACGCCGCCGCGGCCGCTGCCCCGTCCGCGGCCGTCGTGGCCCGCAGTGACCGGTCGCCGAGCAGGCGCAGCAGAGCCGTGGCGACCGCGTCCGGTTCGGGTTCGCAGGTGAACCGGCCGGCGGTGGTGGCGCCGGGACGGACGGCGAGGCCGGGGTCGGCGACCACCGCGGGCAGGCCGGCCGCCTCCGCCTCGGCCAGGACCAGGCTCTGGGTGTCGGTCGTGGACGTGAAGACGAGCACGTCGGCAGCCCGATAATGAGCAGCGACCTGGGCGTGTGGCACCGGCGGGAGCACGTCGACGTGGCCGGTCAGGCCGAGGGCGGCGATCCGGCGGAGCAGGTGCCGGCGGCGCTGCCGGACGCCGAGCAGCACCAGGCGGGTGGCCGGGCGGGCCGCATGCACCACGGCGAACGCCCGTAACAGCAGTTCGGGGTTCTTCTCCGGAGTGCCCCGGCCGACGGCGAGCAGCACGCCGGCGGTGTCCCGGACCGGGCCGGCGGGAACCGGGAACGGCGGGAGGACCGGGGTGGGCAGCACGTGGATCGTGGCGGACGGCGCGAACTCGGCGAATCCCGCGGCGGTCTTGCCCGACGGGGCGATCGCCACCGTCATCCGCCCGAACATGGCCCGGCCCAGCTCGACCAGGCGGGCCCGGCGGACGGCACCGGGCCGGGTCAGCTCCAGGTACTGCCGGGGTGTCCAGCCCAGACGCAGGGTGTGCGCGCACCAGGCAGCGCCGATCGGGATCTCCGGGAACAGGTCGGCGTACGCGAGCAGGTCGGTGTGCCAGGTGACGACGAGGGGCACGTTCCAGACGGCGGCCATCCGGAACCCGTACATGCCGATGGGTCCGGTCGTGTGCAGGTGGACGATGTCAGCGGGTGGTGCGGTGAACGGCAGCCCCACCCGGACCTGCCGGAACGGGACCGGGATGCTGCGTACCGTCCCGGGCTGGTGAAGATCGACCCGGTGGCCGGCCGACCGCAACAGCCGCACGGTGATCGCCACGGACCTGGTGACCCCGTCCGGCCGTCCCGGATGACTGTCGCAGAAGTGGGCGATCCTCACGGAACGCAGATCATTCCGTGCGCGGTACCGGCCCGCCACCCCGCGTCGCAGGGCCGGCGTTGTTCATCGGGCTCGGCTGGACCGGCTGGGCAGCAGCGGATTCGTCCGGCCGCCGGCGCCGCGCAACGTCACCCACGGGCGGGGCCCGGCCAGGGCGTGAGCCAGGCGCAGCACCGGGAACAGGGTGAGCTGGATCCGGGTGACGAGCCAGGCGCGGCGGTACGCGTACCCATGGCGCTGATAGGTCTTCTCGGTCAGCAGCGCGTAGTCCCGATAGTCCCGGAACGGGCTGGCGACCCGTCGTGCCGAGGTGCCGGCCCGCATGCCGTCCGCGAACACCGCGGTCAGGCCGTCGCGGTGCAGGTGGATGCCGAGGTCGACGTCCTCGTGCACGTGCCCGTCGGTGCAGAGACCGTCGCGCAGACCCTGCCAGGCAGTCGCCCGGATCGCCATGTTGGCGCCGAGCAGCCAGTCCAGGCGGCCGCCGCCGGACACCCGCCGGAACAGCGCGTCACCGCCGTCGACCAGCCGGGACAGCGTCATGTCGTAGTAGGTGACCGGCCCGGTGGCGGCCTGCACCAGCGGATCGGTGAAGGTCTCGCGGACCGCCCGGGACCAGCCGGGGGCGAGCCGGGTGTCGGCGTCGATCCGGCCGATCACCGCGCCGGAGGCCGCGTCGAGGCCGAGG
Source organism: Actinoplanes sp. (assembly GCA_035562875.1). Taxonomy (GTDB): domain Bacteria; phylum Actinomycetota; class Actinomycetes; order Mycobacteriales; family Micromonosporaceae; genus Actinoplanes. The sequence goes on from DATMVU010000379.1 coordinate 10,251, forward strand.
TTGCGGGCGAACTGCACCCCGGGTTGCGGCTCGTGCAGCAGCGTGACGCGGTGTTCGTACGCCGCGAGGATCTGCCGGGTCTGATCGTCGGAACCGTTGTCGACCACGATGATCTCGTGCACCGGTTCGTGCTGGGCGAGAATCGCGTCCAGGCAGTCGCGGAGGAAACCCTGTTCGTTGTAGACCGGCACCACCACGGAGATCAGCATCACTCCATTGTGGTTTCCGGGAAACGGCGAAAGGGCGCCCGGCGGGAACCGGGACGCCCTTATCGCAACGCCTGTTTAGAACCAGACTTTTCGACCACCGACCGGACGGCCGACCGCGCCGAGGATCCAGAGCACAGCCCCGATCACCAGAAGCACGATGCCGATCGTGTAGAGGATCGAAATGTTCAGCAGCATTCCGAGAAGTACGAGGATGAGTCCCAGGACCAGCATTGTCTTGCTCCGTTCGTCGGTGTGTTTCTCCCGCGAACCTGGTGTACCCAGACCTTCGAATCACCAATCATGCCGTCGATATGCGACGGCGACGGTGTGCCCGGCCGTAGCCGATTCGTCCACCGTGGACGGCCGGTGAGCAGCAACGTCGCCCCTTGCCGCGAACATCCCGCCCCGGATTGTGACGTCGGCGACGGCCCGGTGGCGGGACCGCGGCCGGCGTTCGAGCAGGCGCGGGCGGCCGGGACACCGCCCGGCCCGGATGCGGCTCCCCCACCGGCGAGGCGGGCCTGCTCGGCCTCGCGGTCTCCCTCACCTTCGATCGGGACAATCTCGTGTACGTGTACTTCACCTCGGCCTCCGACAACCGGATCGCCCGGTTCCGTCTCGACACCCCGGCCGGCCAGCAGGTGATCCTGAGCGGCCTGGCGAAGGCGAGCATCCACGACGGCGGCCGGATCGCGTTCGGCCCGGACGGCATGCTGTACGCCGGGGTCGGTGACGCGGGCGTGACATCGAACGCGCAGAACCAGCAGTCCCGCAACGGCAAGATCCTGCGGATGCGCCCGGACGGCGGAGTGCCCGCGACCAGCAACCCGTTCCCCGGCTCACTGGTCTACAGCCTCGGTCACCGCAACCCGCAGGGCCTGGCCTGGGACGCGCAGGGCCGGCTGTGGTCGGCCGAATTCGGTCAGAACACCTGGGACGAGGTGAACCAGATCGTGGCCGGCGGCAACTACGGCTGGCCGACGGTCGAGGGCAACCGGGACGGCCGCGGCACCCCGGCCACCGCCGACGACCGGATCCTGCGGTTCCCGCCGCTGCCCTGACCAGAAGTGCCCAGGTCTGACCTCGTCCGGCTGGATCGGGCCACCCCGCGGCTGCGCTCGGCGGCCGCGGGGTGGAGGATCGGTCCCGATGCTGGAATCAATGGAGGCCGTACGGCGGCTGATGGATCTGCGGTACCGCGGCCGGGCCGAGGACCTGCCCGCGGTTCTGACGGCCACCGCGCCGCTGCTGGACGCCCGCAGTGCCGTGGTGCTGCTCGCCGACTACGGGCAGACGGCACTGCATCCGCTGCGGACCTCGCACGACACGTCCGCGGCGGTCCTGGTGGCGGGGACCACGGCCGGGCTGGCCTTCACCACGTCCCGGCCGCAGTGGCATAACGGGGCGCTGTGGCTGCCGCTGTTGCACGGGGCCGAGCGGCTCGGCGTCCTCGAACTGGTCGTCGAGGAACACCCCGCCGCGCCGGCACTGCACGACCTGGAGATCATCGCGGCCCTGATCGCCGAGCTGATCGCCAGCCGCCGCTTCTACGGTGACGCGGTCGAACACACCCGCCGTCGTCTGCCGATGCAGCTCGCCGCAGAGATCATCTGGAACCAACTGCCACCGTTGACGTACGCCATCGACGGCACCACCGTGGCCGCCGTCCTGGAGCCCTGCTACGACGTCGGCGGTGACGCCTTCGACTACGCGGCAAACGGCGACACCCTGCACCTGGCCCTGTTCGACACGGTCGGCCACGGCATCGGCGCGAGCGCCCTGGCCACGTTGAGCCTCAACACGTACCGCAACGCCCGGCGTTCCGGCCTCTCCCTGTCGGACACCTGCCGGTCGATCGACAAGTGGGTCCGGGCCCAGCATCCCGGCAGTTTCGTCACCGCCCTGCTGGCCGAGTTGGACATGGCCACCGGCCGCTACCGCCGGATCAGCGCCGGCCACCCGGCCGAGATCCTGCTGCGCGCCGGCCGGGCCCAGCCCACGCTCCCCATCCCGGACACGCTGCCCCTCGGCCTGGAACACCTGGTGGCCAGACCGCCGCGGGTCTCCGAGTCCCAGCTCGAACCCGGTGACACGCTGGTCTTCTACACCGACGGCATCACCGAGTCCCGGGACGCCACCGGAACCCAGTTCGGCACCGACCGGCTGACCGCCTTCGTCCTGGACGCCCTGTCCCGGGGCGACGCGCCGGCCGAGACCATGCGCCGCCTGATCCACACCATCGTCTCCTACGAGAACGGCGAACTCCGCGACGACGCCACCGCCGCAATCCTTCGCTGGCGAGCCCACTGACCCCGGTGGACCGGACCGCGGCATACTGACAGGCGTGGATTCCGGTCTGACCCTCGGCAGCGGTCACCGTGCCGTCGGAGCAACTGTCTCCGTCGTCGGGCAGGCGCTCGCCTCCGCCCCGTGGCTGTCCACCGTCGTCACCTTCGTCCGGCACACCGCGCCCGACTCGGTGTTCATGACGGCCGTGCTGACGGGACTGCTCCAACTACTGCTCTTCGCCGTCTGCATGACGCTCGCCTTCGTTCTTCGCCGGGCGGCTCCGGATGTCGCGAGAGGTGTCGTCTCGGGATGGCTGGGTGGGCTGCTGGCGATTCCCTGCGGTGGCACAGCGGTGATCGGGTTCCTCGCCACGATGATCTGACCGGCTCCAGTGTCACCGGGCGGCCCGGGCTGCGGCGGCCTTCGCCATGGCCCGCAGGGTCGACTTGAATCCGGCCCAGCCGACCAGGGTGAACACCGGCGCGGTGAATCGGCTCAGGCCGTGCGGCCACACGGTGACGTCCTCGCCCCAGATCACCCGGCTGTGCCCGCCGGGCAGCGGTGTCACGGTGAACCAGGCCCGGCCGCGGACCACGGTGCCGTGTTTCGTCACGTCGCAGCGGCCCGGCCGGTCACCGGGCTGGTCGCCGCCGGGTGGCCGCCACGTGGCCACGGTCATCGGGTCGTCGAACGCGAACCGGCCGATCCCGGTCCGGGCGACAAAACCGGCGCCCACCCCGCCGGGACTGTCGGTGGTCACCGTCACGCGGGTCAACGGCACCCAATCGGCGTGCCGGGGCCAGTCGACCAGGGTCGCCCACGTGACCGTGCAGGGTGCGGCGACGTGCTGGGTCGCCAGGAAACGGGCCATTCTCCGACAGTACCGCCGCATGATCTTGATCGGGTGCCGGTGTGCCCCGATCAGGGGTTCGGTGTCGGATCGGCGGGTGGGATCTCCTTGAGCAGGGCCACCACGAACGGCAGTGCGAGCCCGGTGACGGCACGGTCGGGGCGGCCCTCCGGTTCGGTCGTCACCGGAGATCATCGCGCCCCGGAATCCGGCACCACGGCTGACATATTGACGTTCATCAAAACGATGAATAGCGTGCAGACACGCACCGGCGGCGCACACCCCCGCGCGCGCCGGCCCATTCCCCCGAAAGGGCGTCGACCATGCTCCGAGGCGTACGTCGCACGATGCTCGCCGTAACCGCCCTGCTGTTGTCACTGGCCGTCGCCGGCCCACCGGCCGGCGCCCACGACCCGGGTTCGAAGGAGGGCAAGGCCGAGGAGGCCGAGCTGCTCCGGATCTACCAGCCCACCTGGAAGAGCGGAACCGCCATCGCCGACGCCACGGTGACCTGCACCGGCGGGTACGCCGGCAGCTACCCGTGCAAGAACGTGGACCTGCTCAGCTTCCTGCCGCAGTCGTCGCTGGGCGGCGGCAGCTCGTCGAGCATGTGGTACTGGTCGGACAGCTACAACAACAACGAGTACATCCTGTACTGCCGTTCCAACGGCGTCTCGTTCGTCAACGTCACCGACCCGTCCAACCCGCGCTACCTGGGCAACCTGCCGTCCGCGAACGGGGTCAGCTCGTCCTGGTGCGACATCCGGACGTACAACAACTACGCGTACATCGGTAAGGACTCGGTCTCGCACGGCATCCAGATCTTCGACCTGACGAAGTTGCGCAACGTCACCACCACCCAGACGTTCGCCGCGTCCGCCCGGTTCACCGGCCTGACCAACAGCCACACCCTGTGGATCAACCAGCAGACCGGCTTCCTGTACGTGTCCGGGGCCAACACCTGCAGCAAGGGCCTCACCATCTACGACATCAAGACGCCGCTCACGCTCACCCAGGCGGCCTGCTACACCGGGGCGGTCTACTCGCACGAGTCGATCGTGATCAACTACACCGGGCCGGACACCCGCTACACCG
>DATMVU010000380.1:0-11233 GCA_035562875.1 Actinoplanes sp.
CTCCGCTCCGGCGGCCGGGGGCGGGCGGGTGGCGCCGAACGACGGCACCGCGTCGAGCAGCGCTCTGGTGTACTCCTCGGCAGGACCGGCGAACAGCCGGCCGACAGGTGCCTATAATCCACGACCCGGCCCTGGTTGAGCCGTGCCTGCCGATCACCCGGCGTTCCCGCAGGCCCTTGGCCCGGGCGGTACGGATGTAGTCCTCACCGAGCACCTCGAGCATCTGGCCGCGGGTGAGCCGGGCGTAGATCGCGGCCGACAGCACGGCGAGCACCGTCCACGGCAGAACGAGATGCCACAGCCAGTCGACCGGGCTCTCGGTGAACGGCACGTACCCGCCGACCGGAACCATGTCCAGGGTGAACCCGAACAGCAGGATGCCGAGCAGACCGACCAGATAGCTGGGCGCCGACACCCCGACGGTGGACAGCACCATCGCCGACCTGTCGATCGCCGTCCCGCGCTTGACCGCGGCCGCCACCCCGGCGGACACCCCGATCAGCAGCCACAGCACCGCGGCGCCGGTGGCGATCGAGAAGGTGACCGGCGCCCGGTCCAGGATCAGGTCGGTGACCGGCTCGTTGAGCCGGAACGACCAGCCGAAACAGGGGGCGGCGCAGTCGACGGCGGCCAGCCCGTCCCCGAAGTGCCGGCCGGCCACGATCCCGGCCAGGAAGTCCAGGTACTGCTCCCACCAGGACTTGTCGTAGCCCATGAAGGCGCTCGCCTCGGCCAGCCGGTCCGGGGTGCACGGTTTGCCGCAGGACAGCAGGGCCGGGTCGGCGGGCAGCAGGTAGAAGACGGCGTACGTCAGCACGCTGATCACCAGCAGGGTGCCAGCCATGCCGAGCAGCCGCAGTGCGAGATGTCTCATCGCCAGCTCCGGGGGTCCAGTGCGTCGCGCAGACCGTCGCCGAAGAGGTTGAACGCGAGCGTCACCAGGAACAGCGCGGTGCCCGGGAAGACCAGGAACATCAAGTCGGTCTGCGCCCACGCGACGGCGTCGCCGATGGTCCGCCCCCAGGCCGGTGTCGGTGGCGGCACACCCACGCCGAGGAACGACAGGGCGGCCTCGGCGCCGATCATCGACGGGATCGTCATCGTGCTGTAGACGATGATCGTGGAGGCCAGGTTCGGCAGGTACTGGCGGCGCAGCAGGTGACCGGGCCCGGCGCCGAGCGCGGTCGCGGCGATCACGAACGTGCGCTGCTTGAGCGCGATCGTCTGACCCCGCACCACCCGGGCCACCCCCGGCCAGCCGGACGCTGGCTTCCGTTCAATGGAAACAGGGTCTTGTGTCCCGGCCTGCGAGACCGCAGCGGGGCGGGCGGGACGTCGACTACCACTGTGCCTTCTTCGGGATGTGAAGTGGGATCCGCCCGCGGGAGGGGTGTCCCCGGCAGCCGGCGCGCATGATCGTATGGCCGTCATCCCATTTGGACCGAAAAGAGACCCACAAAAAATATATAGCCGATAGAATTTAGGATCAACAGCCATTGATAGGCGGAATTCGATGGAAGGGGTGCGGCAGCCGACGGGGTGCGGCACACGCGGCCTTCCTAGACAATCCGGCGGTGTGGACCGGCGAGGTGCGGGACTTCCTGACCGGCCAGGCCGGGCGACGGCCCGGATAGCGGGGGTACGTCAGGGGTACACGGTGGGGCGGGTGGAGGGTCAGGCGTCGACCAGGCCGTGGGCGGCCATGATGTCGGCCCGGCGGGTGCGGTTGATCGTGTCGACCCGGCGGGCGATGAACAGGGCGTCGGCGAGGGTCCACAGGCCGAGACCGCCGAGGGTGAACAGCATCGCGACGGAGCGGCCGGTGTCGCCGAGATAGAAACGGTGGCCGCCGATGATGCCGGTCAGCAGCCACAGCAGGTAGGCGGTGCGGGTGTCCTTCTTCACCGACTCGTACTCGAATTCGGCCCGCCGCACCCGGTACTGGAGTTCGTTCACCAGCGCAATGCTTCCGCGAACCGGCCCGGCGCGGTGTGGCTGGCGAAGTGCGCGTGACCGTCGAGGATCACCCGGGACGCCCGCGGGATGGCGGCGGCCAGTGCGTCCATGGTCGCCGGCATCGGGGTCCAGGTGTCGCCGCCCTGCACGATCCGCACCGGGACGGTGATCTCCGACCAGCGGGCGACGCCGGTGCCGTCGGCGGCCAGAGCTTCCAGGTCGTGCAGCATGCCGACCGCCTCGCCCGGGTCGGCGGGGGTGTCGATCCCGAACGGGAACCGGGCCACGTCAGCGGCGAAGATCCGGTTGGCGGCGAGCAGGTCGCCGCTGTCGAGAGCCGATCGATATCGGTCGAGCACGCCGGGGGCTCCGGCGGCGAAGAGCGGCGGTTCGAAAACGGTTAGCGCCCGGATGCCGCCGGACTGCGTCGCGTGCGATCCGGCCGTGGTGCCGGCGGAGTGCGCGGCGTGCAGGCCGACGATGGCGCCGTAGGAACCGCCGGCCACGTGTGCCGCGCCGCCGGCGAGAGAGATGACGGCCCGCAGGTCGGCGACGTCGTCGGCGAACGTCTTGGGCCGTAGGCTCACCCCACTCGGCGGGTAGCCTCTCCGGGCGTACCGAAAGGTCTCGAAGTGCCCGGTGAGGAACGGCAGGACCGGATCCCAGGAGTCCAGCCCGCCGGCCGACCCGTGCACCAGGACGAGTGGTTCGCCCCGCCCGTGCCGGCGCACTGCCAGCCGGGTGCCGTCCGCTGATTCCACCGTCGTCTGCACGCGTCCGATGATGCCCCAACCGGCCGCCGGGACGCGACGCGGTTCCCGGCGGCCGGCGGAGCTCAGAGATCGAGACGGATCCGCACCAGCGTGCCGCCGGGCACGGTGGCGGTGTGAACGGCGTCGCAGACCCGTTCGACGATGGCCAGGCCGCGGCCGCGGACCGCTTCGGCGGACGGCATCGAGCGGCCGAACGGGCGGTCGGCGCCCTGGTCGACGACGTCGCAGACGAGCTGCCCGGACTCGGCCCAGACCCGGATGTGACCGCCGCCGCTGGTGTGCTGCAACGTGTTGGTGGTGAGCTCGCTGACGGCGAGGGTGAGCACGTCGACGCGGTCCTCGGGCAGGCCGAGGGCGCGGGCCCGCTCGGTGACGAAGGCGCGGACCCGGCGCAGGTCGTCGGGGACGGAGTAGGACATCCCGTCGGTGATCTGCTCAGGCATGGCGGTGTTCTTCGGCCGGTGCCCGGAGCAGGGTGTCGAGGCCGGTGACCGCGAGGACGCTCGCGACCGTGCCGTCGGCGTTGATCAGGTAGACGTGCCCGCCGGTGTGCTTGGCCGCGTGGTGGGCGGTGATCAGGCTGTGCACCCCGCTGGAATCGAGGAAATCGAGCCCGGCCAGGTCGACCAGGACGGTCCGGGACCGGTGCACGGCGTCGAGCAGGACGGCGGTCAGCCGGTCCCGGACGGAGAGGTCGCACTCACCGGTGAGGGACACCGTGATCCGGCCGCTCGTGGCGGAGGTTCTCGCCTCGAAGTTCGCCATTGATCGCCGTTCCCTTTCCGCGGCATGATTCAGCCCCGGCCATCATGTCACCCCGGTGGCCTGATCGCCCGCATCGCCGGGTACCCGTCCGGGGACGGCGGCGACCAGGCAAGACAGAAGGCCACCGCGCGAACGATACGCGCGGTGGCCTTCGGGCCGTCTACTGCTTACTTGTCGCCGGCCGCGTCACCGCAGATGGTGTCGATCAGCAGGCGGGTGACCACGTACGGGTCGACGTTGGCGTTCGGGCGGCGGTCCTCGAGGTAGCCCTTGCCGTCCTTCTCGACCTGCCACGGGATGCGCACCGACGCGCCACGGTCGGAGACGCCGTAGCTGTACTCGGTCCACGGGGCGGTCTCGTGCAGACCGGTCAGGCGCTCGTCGATGCCGGCACCGTAACCGTCCACGTGCTCCTGGCGCTTCTTGCCCAGGGCCTCGGCACCCGCGATGATCGCGTCGTAGCCCTCACGCATGGCCTTGGTGGAGAAGTTGGTGTGCGCGCCGGCACCGTTCCAGTCGCCCTTGACCGGCTTGGGGTCGAGGGTGGCGGAGACGCCGTGCTTCTCGGCGATGCGGTAGAGCAGCCAGCGGGCGACCCACAGCTCGTCGGCGACCTGCGGCGAGGCGACCGGGCCGATCTGGAACTCCCACTGACCGGGCATGACCTCGGCGTTGATGCCGGACAGGTGCAGGCCCGCGGCGAGCACGGCGTCCATGTGCTCCTCGACGATCTCACGGCCGAAGACCTCGTCCGCGCCGACGCCGCAGTAGTAGCCACCCTGCGGGGCCGGGTAGCCGCCGCCGATCGGGAAGCCGAGCGGGCGGCCGTCCTTGAAGAAGGTGTACTCCTGCTCGATGCCGAAGATCGCCTCCTGGTCGGCGTACTTCTCGGCGACCGCGCGCAGCGGGGCACGGGTGTTGGTGGGGTGCGCGGAGCCGTCGATCAGCTCGACCTCGCACAGCACGATGATGTGGTCGCCACCGCGGATCGGGTCGGGACAGGTGAAGACCGGGCGGAGCACGCAGTCCGACTTGTCGCCGGGCGCCTGGTTGGTGCTCGAGCCGTCGAAGCCCCAGATGCCGGGCTCTTCGCCGGCGGCAAGGATCTTCGTCTTGGACCGCAGCTTCGCCGTGGGCTGGGTGCCGTCGATCCAGAGGTATTCGGCCTTAACCGCCATTGTTCTGTCTCTCCTCAAAAAGGGGCCTACTCCGCTCATCCCGGAAAAAAGTGCTTTATCGTCACTTAATCCAGGTGGAACGCGAGGATGCTATCCACCCCAGATCAAATCCATGTTTCCGCTCCCGCTCCTCGGACGCGTGATCCAGCTAACGTTCACCTGCTTTTTCCCGCTTTGCACACTGCAGTCCGGAGGTTTGTGACACTCACCTCGCCGGCCCGGCAGATGTTGACTTCCCGCAATGAGGACCGACGGACCTTGCCGAACCGACCTTCGCCCACCACGATCAGAGGAAGCAGGCGTAAGGAGGCGGCAAGGTGGCCACTCAGAGGATCGTCGTGGGCTATGACGGCTCACCGGACGCACGCAAGGCCGCCCGGTGGGCTCTCGACGAGGCCCAGCGCAGCGACCTGCTGGTCGAGTTGCTCTACGCGTACGAATGGCCGAGTTACGTCCCGGCCGCCGCGATGATGCCGGCCGCCGCCGTCTACCCGGACGCCGACACCGACGACGCCGTCGGCGAGATGCTCGGCCGGGCCCTGGAATCCGCCGGTGCCAGCCACCCCGGTGTCCGGTTGTGCACCCGGGTGGAACACGGCGCCGCTGCCGTCGCCCTGGCCCAGCGCAGTGCCGAGGCGGCACTCGTGGTGGTCGGCGGGCCCCGGCACTCGGCGGTGCGGGCCCTGCTCGGCTCGACGAGCGCGTCGGTCAGCGCGCACGCCCGGTGCCCGGTCGTGGTGGTGCGCGGCGAACCCCGCGACACCGATCCGGTGGTGGCGGGAGTGGACGACTCCCCCAGCTCCGGACCGGTCCTGGGATTCGCCTTCGAGCAGGCCGCGATGCGGGGTGTACCGCTGCGGGCGGTGCGCGCCTGGCCGGTGCCGGCCGGGCGCGACCTGCTCTGCGACGTCAACCTGGACGCGGTGGCTGCCGAGCGGGACCGGCTGCGGTCGGTGGTGGACTCGTGGAGCCGCCGGTTCCCCCGGACGCCGGTGACCAGCGAGATCGTGGTCGGCGGCCCGGGTGAGGTGCTGGCCGAGGCCGCTGCCGGGGCGCAGCTGGTGGTCGCCGGGGCCCGGGTCCGGCGGGCGCTGCGGGTGGCGTTGCGCCCGTCGATCGGCCGGCATCTGCTGCACCGGGCCCGGTGCAGCATCGCCCTGGTCCACCGGCCGTGACGGTCACGGGTGGTGGGCGGGCACCAGTCGCTGGACGCGGCGCAGCAGTTCGGCCGGGCTGAACGGCTTGGCCAGGTAGTCCTCGGCGCCGACCATGTGCCCGAGCGCCACGTCGGCGGGCTCACCGCGCCCACTGACGATGATCACCGGGATGTGCGCGGTCTGCGGCGACGAGTGCAGCTCGTAGCAGAAGCCGATGCCGTCGAGCCCCGGCATGGAGACGTCGAGCAGGATCAGCTGCGGGCGCTCGTGCACGGCGAGGGACATCGCGGTACGCCCGTTGTCGGCCTCGAGGATCCGATAGCCGGCCGCCTCCAGCTTGACCGCGACGATGTCCCGCACGTCACCGTCGTCGTCGGCGATCAGGACGGTCGGCGGCTGCAGCGCCGTGGCCCAATCGCCCGCGAACCACGGCAGAACGTCGGCGTCACTGAACGTGAGAGACGTGGTCGGAACGGATGGGGTGAACGGCATGTCATCTCCTCGCGGCGTGCTGGGACTGTGCCTATCGGTCCGCTCGGCGGCACCCGCAGGAAACGGACGGTTGCGATTCGGGTGTGACGGGGGCGGTGATGACAGGTCCACCGCCAACGGTTAGGTTTGGCTTACCTAAAGGGGGAGGCGACCGTGACCCAGACCGCAGTGCCCACCAAGGCCGTCCCGTTCCGGTTCTTCCCGGTCCGGGTCGCCCGCACCGAACGCTTGAGCCCCAACTTCCTGCGCGTGACGTTCACCGGTGACGAGCTGGCCCACTTCGCCGACAACGGCTGGGACCAGCGCATCAAGCTCATCCCGCCGCTGCCCGGCTCCGGTTTCGAGCACCTGCCGACCGGGCCGGACTGGTACACCCGCTGGCGGGAACTGCCCGACGAGCAGCGCAACCCGATCCGGACTTACACCATCCGCGACGTCCGCGCCGCCGACCGTGAGATCGACGTCGACATGGTCCTGCACGGCGTGAACGGCCCGGCCTCCCGCTGGGCGGTGGCCGCCGGACCCGGCTCGGAGATGACCATCCTCGGCCCGAACGCCGAGTTCGCCGGCCCGTCCGGCGGCATCGACTTCCACCCGCCGGCCGGCACCCGCCGGATCCTGCTGGTCGGCGACGAGACCGCGGTCCCGGCGATCGCCTCCGTCCTGTCCCGCCTGCCCGCGGACGCCGTCGGCCACGCGCTGCTGGAGGTCCCGGAGTCCGGCGACCGCCTGGAGATCGTCGCCCCGCCGAACTTCACCGTCACCTGGCTGCCCCGCGACGGCGAGGTGCACGGCGTCAAGGTGATCCCGGCGGTCCACGAGGTCGCCGCACGACTGATCGGCGACTGCACCGCCCCGGCCGCCGCGCCCGCCCTGGAGGACGTCGACATCGACGACGGCATCCTGTGGGAGGTCCCGGAGGAGTCCGGCGGCAGCCCCGGCGGCTTCTACGCCTGGCTGGCCGGTGAAGCCGGCGTGATCAAGACGCTGCGCCGCCACCTGGTGTCCGAGTGCGGCGTGGACCGGCGTGCCGTGGCGTTCATGGGTTACTGGCGACTGGGCCGCGCTGAGTGCTGACCGAGGCACGGTCCCGGGTTCTGGAGGAGATCGCTGACGCGATCCTTCAGGACCCGGCTGTCGTACGGGTGGGCGTGGACGGTCCCGACGGGTCCGGCAAATCGGTGCTGGCCGGTGAGCTGACCGAGGTCCTGCGGGCCCGGGGCCGCCCGGTCGTCCACCTGTCGATCGACGACTTCCACCAGGTCCGGGCGATCCGCCACCGCCGTGGCCGGGACTCGCCGGAGGGTTTCTGGCAGGACTCCTACGACTACGAGCGGTTCCGGGCCCGGGTCCTCGCCCCGTTCTCCCCCGGTGGATCCCGGCTCTACCGGGACGCCTGCCACGACCTGGAGTCCGACCGGATCGTCGACCCGCCACCCCGGCGGGCCCCGGCCGGTGCACTGCTCGTCGTCGACGGCCTGTTCCTGCACCGGGACGAACTGGCCGGAGCCTGGCACCTGTCGGTCTTCCTGGACGTGCCGTTCACCGAGACGGCCCGGCGGATGGCCACCCGCGACGGCACCCCGGCCGACCCGGATGACCCCGGCATGCGCCGGTACGTGCAGGCACAGCGGATCTACTACGCGACCTGTGACCCGCACTCCCGGGCGGCGTTCGTGGTCGACAACAGTGACGTCACCGCGCCCCGGATCCTCCGCTCACCGGCCTGACCACCGTCGCGACTCCACCTTCCGGCGGCGTACGAAATCCGGATCCTTCGTCTTGGTTCTTGACTTCTCCTGCCGAATCTCCCGGCCGTGACGGTTCTCCGGTATGCCCTGCGCTCCGCCTCGTTCGCCGCGGCCTATCTGACGGTCTTCCTGACCGGTGTCGTCCTGCCGTGGTTCCCGCTGCCCGCGATCACCGTCGCCGCCGTCTGGCTCACCGCCCAGACCGCCTTCGGCAGGCGCCGCCTCGACGTGATCATGCTGGCCACCGCGGCAGCGGTCGGCGCCACCCTCGACGGTGCCGGCCTGCTCGGCTGCCTGGTCACCGCCGTGGTCGCGACCATTCCGGCACTGCTGTTCGCGGTCGGCATGCAACGACTGCTGCCCGGCTACTGGCTCGGGCACGGCGACCGGTTCCGTAAACCGCGCACCGCCGCCGCCCGGCTGGCCGTGCTCGCCCCGGTCACCGCCGCCACCGGCGTCGTCCTGATGGGGGTCGCCGACACCGGACTGGCCGCCGGGCCCGCTGCCGTGCACCTCGTGATCGGTGCGATCACCCTTTTCGCGGCCCCGTTCACCGTTCGCGCAATTCGTACTCAGAGTCACGAAAACGGTCGCCGTCACCTCACCGTTGTTCGCTGACCATAAGCGCCTGACCAGGAGATCCTCGTCATACCACCCGGATCGAAAGGGCTTCTGGCCGTAACACCGAGGCACATATCGCCGGAATGATCGACGCGCGACACCCCCGATCGGTGGAACAATCTCCGGCTTAGATCTGATCTAGGGGAAGGCCACCAGCGATGACGACCTACGGACGTTCCGCGCGACTATTGCGCCGATACGGTCCATGGACTCTGGTGGTGACGACGGCGACCATCGCCGCCGCGTACGCGCTGAACCAGCAGGCGCCGTCCACCTACCGGTCCGAGGCCACCATCCTGATCGAGGCCCGCCTCACCGGGGCCACAGCGGTGGTGGTCCCGTCGCCGCCCGCCGCCGCCACCGAACGCGAGATCGCCCTCTCCGAGACGGTGCTGCTACCGGCCGCCGGCCGGGTCGGCTCCGGGACCGGCGACTTCGCCCGCGACCTGACCGTCGACGTGATCCCCGGAACCGGCGTCCTGCGGGTCGTCTACACCGCGGACAACGCGGTCAGCGCCCAGGTCCGGGCCAAGGCGCTGGTCGAGGCGTACGTCGCATACCGTGCCGAAGGCCCCGCCGACGTCACCGTCCTCACCCCGCCCACCCTGGCGGCCGAGCCCGACACCCGCCCGCTCGCCCCCGACCTGGCCGCCGGGCTCGCCGCCGGACTCCTCCTCGGCGCCGGCACCGCCCTGCTGCGCTCCCGCACCCGCGGGCCGATCCGCTCCCGCGACGACTTCGCCGCCCTCACCGGCGTGCCCGTCCTGGCGACCATTCCCCGATCCGGCCGTACGTCCACCAGGACCCCCGTGGTGCTCGGCGCCCCCGGGTCACCGGCCGCCGAGTCGTACCGCTACCTGCGGTCCCGCCTGCAGAAGGCGCTGCGCCCGACCGGCACCACCACCATCCTGGTGACCAGCCCCGGCGACCGGCAGGGCCGCACCACCACCGCCGCCAACCTGGCCGTCACCCTCGCCCAAGCCGGCCGCAGTGTCGTCCTCGTCGACGCCGACCTGCGCAACCCGCGCCTGCACCACGTCTTCCAGGTGGCCGGCGACCACGGCCTGACCACCCTCCTCGACGGCGACACCGGCGTATCCGAGGTCATCGAGGAGACCCGTGTCCCCCGGCTGTCGGTCATCCCGGCCGGCCGGCGCGACGGCGACCACGCCGACCTGATGGACAGCGCCCAACTGGCCCGGGTACTGCGGGCCGTCCAGAAACACGCCGACGTGGTGGTCATCGACACCTCGGCGGTCCTCAGCGCCGCTGACGCCATCGCCCTGGCCGCCCTCAGCGACGTGGTCCTGCTGGTCGGCGACTACCGCCGCACCCGCCGCGACACGGTCCGGCGGGCCCTGGCCGAGCTGTCCGAAGCCGTCGACGGCAACATCAGCCCCGTCCTGGTCAACGTCCCGAAGAGCGCCGGTGGCCTGATCCCGCGCCCCCGGGTCCACTCGGTCGTCCACAGCCACGGTCACGGCCACGGTCCGCTCACCCGTGATCATCTGACCTCCGACGCCGACGACGTGGCACCGCCCGGGGTCACCTCGCACACCTACGTGCAGGTGGCCACCCTCCCCGACCACAATCACGCGGAGCTGGCGGACTTCTACGCCCGAACCACAACGGTCGGGGTCCCTGTCATCTACGGCTCAACCCAGACCGCCACGGTGTACGCCTCCACCAACGCAGCCGCCACCACCGACGACGACGTCCTCTCCCCCGAAGACTCCACCACCGACGGCCCGGCCGCCTCCCCTGACGACTCCGCCGCCAGCGACGTCCCGCCCGTCGTCTCCGCTTCCAGCGACGTCCCAGCCGTCGTCTCCGCCTCCAACGATTTCCCGCCCGTCTCTTCAGGCGGCGCCGGTTCCGGCGATTCCCCGGCCGGGTCCGAAGACGCCGCAGACGAGGACCTCCAGGACCTCGCCGCCGCATCCTCTCCCGCCGACATCGCAGGTCTCGACACCGGCACCGCCGACCAGAACTCCGCCGACAACCGGGAGCCGGAGTCCACCACCGTCGTCCCCTCGTCCCCGGGTGAGAGCCCCGCTTCCACCGACGGTAATCCGTCCACCTCCGCCGAAGCGGGAAAGAACGCCGTCCAGATCAGAAGCTGACCGGCCACCGTGTCAGTTCATGGACAACCCCGACCGGACTGTCCGATTAGTGTCGGTCCTGGAGCGTGAATGAACCGCATCGCCGGGTTGGGTCCCCCGTCCAAGGGGACTCACCACCTGACCCACCCCGGCGAATCACCTGGAAAGGCGAGCGATGACCACGAACCAGTCGACATCCGGATCCACCCCCACCAGCCTTGACCCCACCATCAGCAGCGTCCACCCCACCGCCGACCCGTCCCCCGGTAACCTGCACCCACCAGCCGAGACCACTGCCGGCAAGCTCCGTCCACTGGCCGAGGCTGCTGCCGGCCGGCTGCGTTCCACAGCCGGAGGCATCAGCCGCCCGGTGACCGCGGCTGGTTCCCGGGCCACCGCGACCGTACGCCGAAATCCCAAGAAGTCGGCAACCGCGAC
>DATMVU010000381.1:0-4431 GCA_035562875.1 Actinoplanes sp.
CTCGTGAACCCGGTACGCGCCGGAGTCCTCGCCGGCCTGACCGTCGTGAGCGCGGCAGCAGTCGAGTTCGGCCCACCACCACTGGCCGTACCGGCCGGGCTCCTGCTGGCGTTCGTGCTGCCCGGACTGGCGCTGAGCGACGCGGTGATGCGCCCCGGGCGGCGGGACGTCGGAGTGGTCGAGCGGACCGTGCTCGTACCGTCGCTGAGTCTCGCGGTCCTGGTCCTCGGCGGTCTGGCGCTGTGGGGGGTGGGCGGGCACCTGAACCGGACGAGCTGGATGCTGCTCTGCTCGGTGACCGCGATGCTCGCGATCGGAGTGGCGTTCTACCGGGCCCAGCACCACACCCCGGAGGAGGATCAGCCCGAGCCTGAGGGGCGGCAGCGATTCGCTCTCACGCAGGAGCGGCTGGTCAAGGACGTGCTGCCGCTGACCCTGGCGGTGCTGCTGCTGGGGGTGGCCGGGGTGTGGTCGTTCGCGGACAGTGTGAACACCTACGACGTGCAGGTGACCAGTCTGTCCGCGGGCCAGCCGGGGCCGGTGGACGCCGAGGGCAACCGGATCGTGCAGGTCACCGCGGACGGGCTGACCGCGGCCGGCCCGTACCGGATGGTCCTCACCGGGACCACCGGGCAGGAGCTGAGCAAGCACGACATCACGCCGGACACCGACGGGGACTGGACCGGCCGGATCACCGTCCCGGGTGACCAGCGGGTCACCGTGAACCTGTTCCGGGGTGCCGAGACGGGCGCCTTCCGGACTCTGATCATCGCCGCCGTACCGTAGGGCAGGGTTGATGTCCGTCTTTTCCGAAATATCCGGGCGGGGTCGCCTCTGGCTGGCCGCGGGTGGAGTCGCGGTGGTCGCCGCCGGTATCGCCATCGCGGTCATGGTCTCCCCGACCACGTCCCCGAGCGCTTCCCCAAGAACCTTCCCAAGTCCGACAGATCTGTCTTCGGGTGCGGCGGGCGGCCCGCGCTCGGCCCGCGCGCAGATCACCCTCACCAGGGAGAACGGCAGCTGGCCCGGTGACAACGGCCTGTCCGGAGTGAACGGCTTCCCGATGCTCGACTCCGCCTCGGTCAAGGAGTTCTGCACCCTGCGCGGCAGAGCCTGCAACGTGGCGATGACCTACACCGACCGCACCGACTACAACACGATGACCAGCGGCTCCGGCTGGGTGTTCGAGTACTTCGCGGACTTCGACGGCGTCCTGGTGATCTCCCAGGCTCTGGTCCCGGACAAGGGCGAGAACCTGATGGCGGCGTGCGCGGCCGGCGACTACGACCAGAACTGGCGGGACTTCGGCACCCTGATGGTCGCCCAGGGACGGGCCGATTCGATCGTCCGGCTGGGCTGGGAGATGAACGAGAGTTCGATGGCCTGGCGCGGCCTGGACACCGAGGACTACATCGGCTGCTACCGCACTGCCGCCACCGCGCTGCGCTCCACCAATCCGCAGGTGGTGCTGGACTGGACGATCAACGCGCACAACACACCGGCGGACCTGTGCGGCGGGCTGAGCACGAACTGCTACCCCGGTGACGACTACGTCGACATCATCGGCATCGACAACTACGACCATCATCCGTGGTCACCGACAAAGGCGGACTTCGATCGTACGGCCGCCGCTCCTGAGGGTTTGACCTGGTTCCTCGACTTCGCCAGGGCGCACGGCAAGCTGTTCTCGGTGGGTGAGTGGGGCATCATGCCGACCGGGGACGCCGGTAAGGACAACCCGGCGTTCATCGGCTGGATGCACGAGTGGTTCGCCGAGCACGCGCAGTACCTGGCGTACGAGGCCTACTTCCAGCGCTGTGACGGCACCTTCTCGCAGTCGTCGATCCTGCGGCCGGACGACCCGGACTGCCTGCCGAACATCGGGTCGTCCGAGGCCTACAAGTCGCTGTTCAAGAGCTGAACCGGGCGCTGGTGACCATCTTCCGGTAGGCGGCCGTCGCGTCGGCGTGGGTGTCGATGCGCCAGTGTTCCGGGTAGGACGGGTCGGTGTCGGTGTCGAACCACACCATCCCGCCGATCGCCGGGCGCTGCCCGATGTAGGAGTCCAGCTCCCCGATCCACTCGGCCTTGGTGGTGCCGCCCCAGTCCTTGGAGCCGACCTCGGTCAGCATCAGCGGTTTCCGGGCCGCGAACGTGTGGTAGATCGGGTCGAACAGGGTGGCCGGTGTCTCCTTGTTGACGTTGTAACCGGAGACACCCACCCAGTCCACGTACTCGTCCCCCGGGTAGTAGGCCTCGAAGGTGTCCCAGCTCTCCTTGGTGCTCGGGCTCCAGTTCGGGCTCCACACCCACGACACCTGGTCGGCGCCCTGTTTGTCGAAGATCTTCCGCAGGCGCCGGAACGCCTTGACGTACCCTTCCGAGTCCTTGCCGTTCTGCGCGCCGCCCCACTCGTACCCGCGATCGTTCATCTGCCAGCCCCAGCGCAGCAGTACCGGCCGGTCGAACCGTTTGATCCGCCGGGCCGCGCCGGCGATCATCTCGTCGTCGCTGCCGTTGAGGATCCGGGCGTACTTGGTGCCCCGCCACGACACCATCGGAATCGACTTCTTCGGCATTCCCTCGATCGACGAAGGCAGGCGGTCGCCCCAGGCGTAGAAGACGTGCGTGATCGCCTGGTCCCGGCCGAGCTGCTTGCGGCGCAGCTTGACCGCCTCGGGGTAGGTGAGCCCGTCGAGCCCCAGGTAGGAGCCGACGATCACCTTGTTCTCCCGAAAGGGAACAGTGCCACCGAGTTCGCCCGGGTCGTCCACGTCGGCGAACGGAGCCGGGGTCGGCGCCGAACTGGCCGCTGTCTGCACAGGCGTGATCCGCCCCGACGGGCCGGCCGCCTGCAGGATCCCGAAGCCGCCGCCTGCCACCCCCAGACCGAGTCCGGCCAGGCCGAGCACGCCCCGACGGCTCATCCCGCCGGGCGCACGATGGTGCCCGGTGCTCATGTCAGATTCCGCCCAGCCTTGCGCGCCAGTCTCCGGACCATCCTCCAGCCGGGTTGTGCGTACTGCTTGAGCTGCGCGGACAGCACCGGCCCACCCTCGATCAGGGCGACCAGGCCGGCGCCGGTGTGGTCCGGGGTGGGCTGGAAGCGGGGCACCGCGAACCGGCGTTCGGACGGGGTGTGCACCCGGCGCCCGACCTCGGTGGCGTTGTCGTGCCCGGACCGCTCGACGACCCGGCGGACCCGGTCGCTGTTGTAGCCGTGCGGGTACGCGAACGAGCGCACCTTCCGCTGCAGGCGCTGTTCGAGCTGGTCGTGGCTGCTGACCACCTCCTCGCGCAGTTCAGCGGCGGTGAGTACGTCGAGCGGGTGGTGGATCAGGCTGTGGTTGCCGATCTCGACACCGGACGCGGCCACCTCCTCCAGGTCCGCCCAGGTCATCATCGGCCCGAAGTCGTCGGCCCACTGTCCGAGCCAGCCGGCCCGGCCGCCGAGGTGACCGACCGAGGCGTACAGGGTGGCACCGGCGCCGGCCTGCTGGAGCGCGGGCACCCCCTGGGTGAGGAAGTCCCGGTAGCCGTCGTCGAACGTGACGGCGACCATCTTCTCGGTTTCGCCCCGCTCCAGCCGGTCGAGTGCCTCGGTGAGGCCGACGAGGCGGTAGCCGGCGGCGGAGAGCGCGGCGAGTTGCTCGGCCAGGCGCTCCGGCGGAACCGCGAGATCACGCAGCGGGCCACCGACCGAGGAGACCGAGTGATACATCAGCGCCGGCAGGGTGGACCAGGACACGCGGAAACCCCCAAGATCTCTTGCTTGTACGGCCCGGAACCATATCAACGCAGACTTAAATTCCGGCTCCTCCGTTCGACCGGACCTCTGGCCTTTTCAAACTACTCCGAGTAATGTCCGATGTTCTCCGATGCGTCAGCCAGCGCAGATATCGTCACACGGGCATTACTTAGAGTTACATCTGAACCTTTATCACACTGGCGACGTATCCGGGAACGACACCGAAACCGCTCTAAACCCCGGGAGCGCGCACCATGTTCCGCCTAATCCAGCTGCACACAGAAGCCGGCATGCCACGCATCGGCGTCGACCCCGACGGCTACGTCAGCGCCCGCGCCGCGCTGGCCCAGTACCGGACCGCCCCCGCCACCTACTTCGCCGTCGGGCGCTTCGACCACGAAGGCACCCTCACCGAGGTCATCCTCGACCCCATCTGCGGCCTCGACGGCGCCTGCCAGCGGCCCGCCTCCGTCATCCACTCACAGACCTACGAGCGTCTCTGCGAACGCTGCGCCTCCGGCCTCGACGTACTCACCGTCCCCCAGCTGGCCCGCCGCCTCGGCATCGCCTGCCGCCTCGCCCCGTCGGTGGCCCGCTTCCGGCAGACCACCCTCAGCGGCCTGCGCGCCCCCTCCGGCAACCGGATCGCCCGCGAATTCCCCGACCACGTCCACGACCCGGCC
>DATMVU010000382.1:0-2220 GCA_035562875.1 Actinoplanes sp.
GTGGGGAAGAGTGCCGAAGCCGGTGCCGCCGAGGCCGGCAGATCCGAGTGCGACGGCGCCTGAAGTGCAGGCGCCGCCACCGGAGCCGCGGGAGCCTCAGCACCCTCACCACGGACCGCGGCCAGCACCTGATCCCCGAACTTGGTCAGTTTGCTCTGCCCGACCCCACTGACCGTCCCCAGCTGATCGAGAGTCTGCGGGGCCATCGCCGCGATCGCCCGCAGCGTCGCGTCGTGGAAGATCACATAGGCGGGCACACTCTGCTCCTTGGCGGTGGCCCCGCGCCACGTCCGCAACCGCTCGAACAGCTCGGCGCCCTCGGGTGACAGGTCGGCGGGCGCGGCCGCGGTGGCCTTGCCGGACGAGGAGGACCCGGACCGCGCGGAGGTCCGCGGACTGGGCAGCTCCCGCCGCATCATCACCTTCCGCTCGCCCTTGAGGATCTCCCCGCTGCGCGCGGTGAGGGCGATGGTCCCGTACTCACCCTCGACGGCGAGAAACCCACCGGCCAGCAACTGCCGGACGACACCCCGCCACTCGGCCTCCTTCAGGTCCGCCCCGATGCCGAAGACCGACAGATCGTCGTGGCGGAAGCGGCTCACCTTGTCGGTCCGCTTGCCGAGAAGGATGTCGATGGACTGCCCGGCCCCGAACTTCTGCCCCCGCTCCTTGTGCAGCCGGAACACCGTGGACAGCAGCTTCTGCGCGGGCACCGTCCCGTCCCACGTCGACGGCGGTGTCAGGCACGTGTCACAGTTGCCGCAGGTGGCTGCGGTCGTCTGCCCGAAGTAGGACAGGATCTGAGCCCGCCGGCAGGTGACGCTCTCACAGAGAGCGAGCATCGCCTCCAGGTGCTGGGCGGCGTTGCGCCGGAACGCCAGATCCCCGTCCGAACTCTCGATCATCTTGCGCTGCTGCATGACGTCCTGCAGACCGTACGCCAGCCAGGCCGTCGACGGCTGACCGTCCCGCCCGGCCCGGCCGGTCTCCTGGTAGTAGCCCTCCAGCGACTTCGGCAGGTCCAGATGGGCGACGAACCGCACGTCCGGCTTGTCGATGCCCATGCCGAACGCGATGGTGGCGACCATGACCAGGCCGTCCTCCCGGAGGAAGCGGGACTGGTTGGTGGCCCTGGTCCGCGGGTCGAGGCCGGCGTGGTACGGGAGCGCGGGGATCCCGTTCTGGCTGAGGAACTCGGCGTTCTTCTCCACCGACGCCCGGGACAGGCAGTAGACGATGCCGGAGTCGCCGGCGTGCTCGGTCCGCAGCACCTCGAGCAACTGCTTGGACGGGTTGTTCTTGGCAACGATCCGGTACTGGATGTTCGGGCGGTCGAAACTGGCGGTGAAGTGCCGGGCGCCGGTGAGCTGCAGCCGGTCGGCGATCTCGTCCCTGGTGGCCGGGGTGGCGGTGGCGGTCAGAGCGATCCGCGGCACGTCGGGCCAGCGCTCGTGCAGCATCGACAGCGCGAGGTAGTCGGGGCGGAAGTCGTGCCCCCACTGGGCCACACAGTGCGCCTCGTCGATCGCGAACAGGCTGATCTCGCCACGGTCCAGGAGCCGCTGCACCCCGGCGGTGCCGAGACCCTCCGGCGCCACGTAGAGCAGGTCCAGCTCACCAGCGAGGAACTCGGCCTCGACCAGACGGCGCTCGTCCAGATCCTGCGAGGAGTTGAGGAAACCGGCCCGGACCCCGACCGTCCGCAGGGCGTCGACCTGGTCCTGCATGAGCGCGATCAGCGGCGAGATCACCACCCCGGTGCCCCGCCGCACCAGCGCGGGGATCTGGTAGCACAGCGACTTGCCGCCGCCGGTCGGCATCAGCACCAGCGCGTCGCCACCACCGATCACGTGGTCGACGATGTCGCCCTGCTGCCCGCGGAACGACGGATAGCCGAAGACCCGGTTGAGGGCGTCGGTGGCACTGGACACGGAGATCGGAGGGGCGTCAGTCACCCCGCGAAGTTTAGAGAGCCGAACAGGCGGCCGTCATGAGCCCTGTGGATGACGGCCGCCTGTGGATATCACTCAGCCAACGGCAGATCGATCGTGTGGGCGGTGTGCGACGCCTTCACGCTCAGGTAGCGTACGTTGGCCGCAGACAGATGGACCCCCGTCGGGATCTGCTGGGTCACGTCGATGCCCAGGTCATTGAGCTGTCCCGCCTTGTCCGGGTTGTTGCTGAGCAGCCGCACCCGGTCCGCGCCGATGCCGAGCAGCA
>DATMVU010000383.1:0-22948 GCA_035562875.1 Actinoplanes sp.
AGCGGTGTTGCCGGGAACAGCGGTGGTGCCCGGGCCGACCGGGGTGGCCGGGTTGGCGTAGCCGCCCCCGTTGGGGTAGCCGACTCCGGTGCCGCACGCACCACCGTTGACGTAGCCGACCGGGATGCCACAACCGGCGACGTAACCGTAGCCGTAGCCGTAGCCGTTGGAGATCACGTCGTAGCCGATGTCGTCGTAGTCGTAACCGCCGCCACCACAGGTGCCGTAGTCGTCGTAGTCGTAGGCGCCGACCACACCGTAGATCGCGGTGGCGCGGTGCACGTTCCAGTTACCGCAGTCACTGCCGCCGATGACGTAACCCGGGGTGTAGACCGGGACGACCCGCTTCACCCACTTCGTCCGCTTACGGTGCACGATCGTGTTCGAGCAGCCGCCGAAGCCGCTGGAGTAACCGAACACGGCGTACGAGCTGCCGCAGCCGCCCCCACCGTAGAAGCCGCCGAGCCCACCCAGGCCCGGGAAGAACGTGCTGCCGCTCTCGGTGCGCTTCTTGTTGTGACCGGTCTTCTCCTGCCGCGCCGGCCGGGTCTCGATCTGCTTCCGGCTCGGCTTGATGGTCCCGCTCTCGATCGGCTGCGCGCTGGCGATGTCCTCGGCGCAGACACCGGTCGCGGCACCGAGAATGCCGAGCACGTTGCCGCACGGGTCGAGCGGCAGGGTGGCCGGAGCCGACACCGGAAGGTTGCCGGTCAGGCCCCCGAGGCTGTCCAGGCCGAGCCGGTCCGTGTCGGCCAGTGCGGCGGCGGCCGGGGCGAGCAGCAGAGCGCCGGCCGCGAGAACGCCGACACTCAGAGTCTTACGAACCCAAGTCTTCTTCATCAGAGAAGGGATGCCTTTCGCAAATGGTCGATTCTGTTTATGAAGTTTTCATTTCCGACCCCGGATATGGGCGCGACGGTTCCCCGGAGCTATTCCTCCGGTCTGAATTCGCTGGTGACAGCGCCTTTTCTCCAGGCGTCGCGCTCTAGGCATCGCGCGATTCGCCGCTCGTTCGCAAGCGGGAAAGGAATCACGGGGGACGGGCGCTCGCTGACAGCGCCGGGCGGGGGTCAGTTCGGTGCGCAGATCTCCGACGGCCGGTCAGCCGCTTCCGGGAGTTCGCGCTTCTCCGCGAGCACGGCCGTCGAGACGACGCGTGCACACTCCGGTCGCCGCTCCGCCCCCTGGCTGTGGGACGGCATGTGCGAGGAGCCGCCGCGGGTGATCATGGAGCGGCTCGTCGTGCGCACGTCGCGCTCGACCACCCAGCTCTTCACGATTCACCTCTCGTCATCAACGGCAGCCGGCCGGTTCCTTCATTACTCAGTAACAGGCGCTATTGGCTGCTCGGTATTGGTAACGACGGGGGCGCGCGATAAGTCACGCGGGGAAATCGCGCGCCCGGAAAGAATCGGTAAAGTCAGGCCAGCCGGGTACGCGGGCCGGCCCGCAGAACACCGGACGGTAACCGGCGCCCGATCAGGCGTTCGGCGAGTGCGGCCGCCTCGATCAGGCGATCGAGATCAATTCCGGTCTCGATGCCCATGTCGTGCAGCATGTGCACCACCTCCTCGGTGGCCACGTTGCCCGAGGCGCCCGGGGCGTAGGGGCAGCCGCCCAGTCCACCGGCACTGGCGTCGAACTCGGTGACACCCAGGTCCAGGGCGGTCAGGATGTTCGCGAGACCCGTGCCCCTGGTGTTGTGGAAGTGGAGCAGGTCCGGGCGTACCGCCGAAAGAAGATCACGAACCCGCCGCGGTGTCGCCATGCCGGTGGTGTCGCCGACCGCGATGCGGTCCGCGCCGTCGGTACGGACCCGGGCCACGATGCCGGCCACCCGGTCCGGATCGACGTCACCCTCGAACGGGCAGCCGAAACTGGTCGCGACGATCACCTCCAGCGTGGCTCCGGCCCCGTGCACCAACGGGATGAGCTGCTCGATGTCATCGAGTGAGTCCGCTGTGGACCGGTTGAGGTTGCGCCGGTTGTGGGTGTCGCTCGCCGACACCACCACCTCGATCTCCCGGAATCCGGCGGCCAGTGCACGCTCGGCACCACGGGTGTTCGGGATCAGCGCGGAATAGCGCACGTCCGGGTTGTGCCAGGACTTCGCCCAGACCTCGTCGGCGTCGGCCATCTGCGGGATAGCCCGGGGATGCACGAACGAGACCGCCTCGATCCGGCCCACGCCGGTGCCGCTCAGCGCGTCCAGCAGCTCGATCTTGGCAGCGGTGGCGATGGGTTCCTCGTTCTGCAGGCCGTCCCGGGGCGCCACCTCACGAAGAGAGACGCCGGTCATCGCATCCTCCCGACGATGCCGGTGTCGTAGTCACCGGAGAGGAACTCCGGGTTCTCCAGCAGCTCGGCGAAGAACGGCAGGTTGTTCTTCGGGCCGGCAATCGCGAAATCCCGCACCGCGGTACGAGCCCGGGCGATCGCTTCCTCCCGATCCGCGCCGAAGGTGATGAGTTTCGCCATCAGCGAGTCGTAGTGCTGGCTGACCGTGGTGCCCTCGGCGTAACCGGCGTCGACCCGGACACCCTCCCCGGACGGCTCGACCCAGGTGGTCACCGCACCGGGACCGGGAAAGAACCGCTTCGGGTCCTCGGCGTTGACCCGCAGCTCGACCGCATGTCCCTTTCGGACATCCGGGAGCTCCACCTCCTGCCCGGCGGCGATCCGGAGCTGCACCTCCACCAGGTCGATTCCGTGGATCAACTCGGTGATCGGGTGCTCGACCTGCAGTCTCGTGTTCATCTCCAAAAAGAAGAACTCGCCAGTCGCCGGGTCGAGAAGACACTCCACCGTGCCCGCGTTGCGGTACCCGACCGCTTCGCCGGCTGTCACAGCCGCCGCCAGCATCCGCTCCCGCAACTCCGGGCCCACCGCCGGGGACGGCGCCTCCTCGACCAGCTTCTGGTTACGGCGCTGCACCGAACACTCCCGCTCGGAAAGGGCGATCACCCGGCCGTCCGCCAGCCCGAGGATCTGCACCTCCACGTGCCGTACCCGAGGGAAATAGCGCTCGATCAGCACGGCACCGTCACCGAACATCCGCTCGGCGAACGTGCGGACCTTCTCGTACTCGCCGGTCAGCTCCGCTCCGGTCGTCGCGACGGCCATGCCCATCCCGCCGCCACCGGCCGCAGCCTTCACCATCACCGGGAAGCCGATCCGCTCGGCTGTCACCAGCGCGTCCTCGGCACTGCCGACCGGGTCCGGCGATCCCGGCGCGACCGGCACACCGGCTGCCGCCATCAGATTCCGGGCATTGATCTTGTCGCCCATCGCGGTTATCGCGTCGGCGCCGGGTCCGATCCACACCAGGCCATTGGCTTCGACGGTACGGGCGAAGTGCGCGTTCTCACTCAGGAAGCCGTAACCCGGATGGATTGCCTGAGCGCCGGTCGACTTCGCGGCGGCCATGATCGCCTCGACGTTGCGGTAACTCTCCGCCGGATTCGCCGGGCCGACCAGCACCGCCTCGTCCGCCTCCCGCACGAACGGCAGGTCGGCGTCCACATCCGAATGGATCGCAATCGTCCTGATCCCCAGGCGTTTCGCGGTCCGGATGATCCGGCGGGCGATCTCGCCCCGGTTCGCAACGAGCAGTGACTCGATCATGGCCCTCTTTCCAACTTGTGGTCGGCTTACCGGGCGGCTCTCCTTGTGGGATCGATGCCCGGCTGTTCCTGGGCGTTTCTAGTGTTACGTAGCTCTTGTTGCTTTTTCTCAGCGCCCGGTCAGCGCATGGACCGTGGCGTCCCGCAGCAGGGCAGCACGGCGGGTCCGGTCGACCTCACCACCGAGGAACGGAGTCGAGTTCATCAGGCCGAACGCGGCATGAGCCAGCACCCGGGCCTCCGGGGCGGGCAGCTCCGGGCGGACCCGGGACAGCACACCCACCCACTCCTCGACATAGAGCCGCTGCAGCTTCCGGATCTGCCGGCGCGGATCCTCCGGCAGACGGTCCAGCTCGTGCAGGTGCAAGGCGATCACCGCCGGGTTCGCCAGCGCGAAATCCACATGGAAGTCGATCAGGTCGGCGAGTGCCGACTCCGCATCGTCCGGATGCCGGGCCACCCGCTCCCGGCCGCCCTCGAGCAGGCTCTCGCTCACCGGGACCAGGGCGGCGACCAGCATCGCCTCCTTGCCGGCGAAGTGGTGATACAGAGCCGGGCCGGTGACGCCGGCAGCGGCACCGATATCGTCCATCGACACGCCGTGATAGCCACGGGAGGCGAACAGGCCCACCGCGATTTCCAGAATCTCGTCGCGGCGGGACCGCCGCCTCGGCGCCGGCGGAGTGGACCGGTGCCGCTGATCTACCGTCGTCACCTCGCAACTGTAACCCGGCGTCAAGTCAGGGCTTAACGGTCGTTCAGCCGATTCACCGTCTCCGCATAGAGGTCAACAGCCAACTCCCGGGCCGGTGCGTCCGGTCCCAACCGTTTCACCAGCACGCTCAGCAACCGCTCCGCCTCCACCGCGGCCCCCGAATGCAGCAACGCCTCGGCCAGCATGCACTCCACCCGGTCGGCCTCGTCGTCCGCACCGATCTCCCGCAGCCGCTCCGGCGCACCCCGCAGATGCGGCACCGCCTCGGCATGACGGTTCCGGCGCAGATACAGATTGCCGACCTCGAAAGCGAAGATCGAACGGCTCCACCGGACACCCGGCTGCTCCGCCAGGTCCGCGGGCAGCTCCGCGAACCGGCGCTCGGCCAGCTCGATGACCTCCTCCGCCGCCGGCACCTCATCGGCGTAGCTCAGCGCCATCAGCCGGCGGCGCAGCACCCGCAACTCGGCGACCAGTTCACCGGACTCGTGCAGCGACTCGGCAGCGGCCCGGAAGGTCAGCGCCGCTTCGCTGTCCCGGTCCAGGTCGTAGAGAAGCTGACCGGCCTGCTCACCGACCTGTCCACGACCGGCCGGATTGTCCGCCAGACTCTCGATCAACGTCCGGTAGATACCGAGCGCCCGGTCGTTGTCGCCCAGGCTCCGGTAGACGGCGGCCAGCAGGAACCGGGTGTCGGCGGTCGGCTCCGGATAGCCCAGCCGCTCAAAACCGAGCAGCGCCTCCTCGGCCACCTCAGCCGCCTCGGCCGGACGGTCCGCCTGGTGGTACGCCTGCGCCAGATCCAGCCGGACGAAGAAGCCGGCCTCCTGACCCGACTCGTTCCCGGCCAGGATGGCGACCGCCTCGACAAGATCGTCGATGGCCTCCTCCGGCCGCTCCAGCCGCATCAACGCCCGGCCCCGGTTGACCCGGGAGGCGAGCGCCGGACCGGGCAGACCCGCAGCCAGAACCTCGCCGAACGCGGCCACCTCCTCCTCCGGATCGGCGCTGAGCTGACCGACGATCACTGCCACCTCGGCACTGCGAAGCGCCGGACCGTGCGTGCGGTAGAACTCCCACGCCGTCCGGGCCGCCTCGAGCGCCTCCTCACCCCGGTCGTCCATCGCCCGATGCTGTGCCCGAACCATCGCGTGATAGGCCAGCCGCCGCTGGTCACCGGCCTGTTCAGCGAACCGGTCGGCGTTGTCACCGGCCTCGTTCGCCTCCGCCGGGCGGTCCAGCAGACGGAACATCTGGGACAGGCGGATCCAGGCACTCGCCCGGCTCGCCGCGTCACCGTGCTCGTCGTGATGGGCGACGTTCGCCTCCACCACGGCCAGCAGCTCCGGGGTCGGCTCGTCGTCGCGGGCGCGCAGCACCGCCAGCCGGGCCCGCATCATGCTCGCCTCGCCGACCTCACCGTCCTCGGCGAACAGCTCGGCCGCCCGCTCCCAGGCGGCCACCGTCTCCGCGGACTCGTCATCCGGCATCAGGAAACCGCGCAGCGACCACAGGCGCGCGCTCTCCGCCGGCTCCTTCGCCTCCAGAACCGCCAGCACACTCCGGGCCGCGTCGTCGCGGTCCTCCTGCTGGTACCGCTCGGCCAGGTCGAACAACTCCGCCACGGTGGCGTCGACGTCGACCGGGACCACCGGCTCCGGTTCCGGCCGCGGCACGGGCACCGGCGCCGTCACCCGGCGGGCCGTCGCGGCCAGCGGGATCTCCACCTCGAACGGCTCGGCGTTCATCAACTCGGTGACCACACTGCTCTGGTGGCCGGTGCCGTTCCGGGCATCGAACCGGGCCGCCACCTCCAGCGCGAACGTCTCCAGCTCCCCGGCCAGCTCGGCCGCTGTGACATCCGGCCGATCCGACCGGCGGATCGGGCTGTCGCCGTGCCCGCGCGCGGTGAGCCGGCGCAGCAGCACCACCGCACCGGCGGCAAAATGCATCGCCGCGGCCGGAGACGGGGCACGGTCCAGCCAGTCGATGTGCCGCTGCAGGATCTCCAGACCACGGTGCTCATTACCGGTCCGGGCACAGAACCGGATGTGCCCGCCGATCTCCCACAGGTCGGCCAGATTGTTGCGTTCCAGCAGGTACGACCGCCGGTGGGCGTCCGCGGACTCCTGCGGACGGCCGGTCTTCAGGTAGACGGTCATCAGCTCGCCGAGGATGTTCTGCGGCTGCTCGGAACAGGACAGGTCACCGGCGAGTACCGGGCCGGCCAACTCCGCGGCCTCCTCGTACCGCTCGGCCGCCACCAGATGCCGGACCAGGGTCGTCGGGTCACAACCGGCACAATCGGACAACGCGTTCCGGGGCGCGGCCTGCCACTTCGTGAACCACGACTCGGCCGCCTCCCGGTCACCGACGTGCCGGGCGATCAGATAGCGGTGTTTGTAGACCGGCTGCAGACCGTGACCGGACTCGCGGTAGCGGCGCTCCATGTCGTCGAGCACCGCCCGGGTGCGCTCCAGCGGCACCTCCGGAAACGCCGTCAAGGAGCTGACCATGTTCTTGAACAGCCACAACAGGTTGTGTTTCCACTGCTCGTGGTACGGCTGCGGGTTGCGGTCGAAATCGGACACACACCACGAGAAGGCGGGGAACGCCTTCACCGGTTCGCCACCGTAGATGTACGCGGTCGTGGCGAACAGCC
Organism: Actinoplanes sp.; assembly: GCA_035562875.1. Classification (GTDB taxonomy): domain Bacteria; phylum Actinomycetota; class Actinomycetes; order Mycobacteriales; family Micromonosporaceae; genus Actinoplanes. The sequence continues at coordinate 7,001 of DATMVU010000383.1, forward strand.
GGGTGTAGAACTTCAACGCGGCGTCATCGGTGCTGTCGACATGCCGCAACACCTGCTCCACCAAGGCGATCTGGGCCGACCCGTACGGCAGGTCGTCCGCCTCACCGAGCAGATCCCACAGATCCGATGCGGTCTTCATCAGGACTCCTCCGCGGGGACGGCCCGGTCCAGCAGTCCCAGGAACGACGTGGTCAGCAGAGCCGCATCGGACGGGCGGATCGGATGATGGCCGAGCAACAGCGCCTGACCGTACAGCGACTCGACAGCGAGACCCGCCAGCTCGGCGTCACCGAGCGCGGCCACCCGGCGCACCAGCGGATTACGGTGGTTCAGGACCAGCTGCGGGCGATCCGACGGCACCGTCCGCGACAAGGCGTCCAGCACACCACCCCACAGATCATCGGCCTGATCCCGGCTCGCCGTGAACTCGTCCTGGAACGCCGCCTCCCGGCTCACCAGGTAGAGAGCGGGCAACGTGACCGGATCGAAGACCCGCACCACCACCTCGCATCCCAGCCGGTCCAGACGCCGCTGGGCGGCCGCCAGGAACGGGCGCAACCGCAGCTCGGCCTCGGTGTCGACGGCAGTGAACCGGGTGGTCAGATCGGTCGGGTCGAGCCGCTCGGCACGCACCTCCGGATCGACGAGCGCCAGCCGCTGGATCAACTCGGCGTCGTATACGTACCCGCCGTTGATCAGGCCCACGTCCTGGGCCGCGGCCACCGCGGCGAGCTGCCGGAACTCGTCGGCGGTCGCGGCGTACCGCAGGACACCGTGCCGGGCCCGGAACTCGGCGAGCGTCACCTCACCCATGTTGGTCTGCATCGGGTACCACTGCTCGACCAGCCGCAACATCTCGTCGTCGTGCAGGGCCAGCGCCTTCACCCCGAGATGGTGGATGCTCAGGAACGCGGCAAGCCTGCGCGGATCCGTCGTGGAGAGCCGGACCAGCCAGCCCCGGAGCTGATCGGCGATCGCCTCCCGGGTCTCGGCGAGCAAGCCGTCGTCGTACAGCGCCTCGCGGCTCGCCGTCGGGCGCAACTCGGTGCTGTCGACCACACAGCGGGCGAAGAACGCCCACTCCGGCAACAGGCCCTCGATGCTCTCGGACAGCAGCATCCGCTTCAGGTACACCCGGTGACCGCCGCGGGTCGCCGGGTTCACCGGGGTGGGCAGCACGAACGCGGCACCGGTCAGGCCTGCCGCCGGCACATCCAGCTCGATCACGTCGAACGGCCGGAAACCCAGCGTGCGCTCGGCGTAGGTGAGACGGGACTCGGGCGGCAGATGCCACGGCAGGATGCCGGCGGTGACCTTGCGGTCGTCGACCGTCACCGAGACCGGGAGCAGGCTGCCGTACGTTCCAGCCAGCTCGATCACCGTCTCAGCCGTCAGATAGTGCTCAGCGCCTCGACGCGGCGTCAGGGTGACAGTGGTGCCCGGTTCCCGGTCCGCCCCCGGCCGCACGTCGTAACGCCCGTCGGAGTAGCCGGTCCAGAGCACCGGGGCCGCGTCCCCGCGCCGGGTGTGCACCCGGATCTCGTCGGCGACCAGGAAGCAGGAGAGCAGCCCGATGCCGAACTGCCCGAGGAACTCGTGCCGGGCGAACCCCAGCTCGTCCCGTTTCGAACTCCGCCCGATCGTGGCCAGCAGCTCATGCACCTGAGCCTCGGTCAACCCGATCCCGTTGTCATCGATCCGCAGCGAACCGTCCCCACTACGGTCCGACGATGTGATGGACACAACACCCGCATGCTCAGAACCAACCGCGGTGATCGCATCGACAGCGTTCTGCAGCAGCTCACGGACGTAGACGCGGGGGCTCGCGTAAAGGTGATGGCTGAGCAGATCGACGATGCCCCGCAGGTCGACCTGGAACGTGTTGCTCACGCGCGGCACGGTACCGCCTGCCACCGACAAATTCAGACCGATATCGCACTGAGACCCACATGGATCACAATCCGGCCCGAACCCCATCACCACATCCCGTCACCGCAGCCCTTCACCTCCACTTCCCGTCACCGCAACCCCTCACCACCACATCCCGTCACCGCAACCCCTCACCTCTTCACTCCACACCCCTATCCAGAACCGCACCCCGCACCACCCACCCCTCACCCCCCGAACGCCTCAGGCCGAACAGACCAAACTGACGGGCCGTCCATGCCGTGCCGGAACCGGGCCGGACAGGGGCCAGGGCCGGACAGGGGCCAGGGCCGGAACAAACCGGGCCGGGCAGTGCGGGGACCGAGCCAAGCCGAACCGAGCCGGGGCAGCAGTAATAGCAAGACTGCTGACCGCGACGGCCCCCGTTGGATCGGTGTCCCCCATCCCGATCCACCGTCGCGATCAGCAGCCGGTCAGAGAGGGCTCGTCCGAATCCCGCCCATCCGAGCACCGGACCACCCGAGACGGGATGGCATCTCCCGGTTGGCGAACAGAAGTGTGGCAACAACCAGCAACAGCGCGAACGGCCAGCACCGTTGGGCCGTGCTCCAGACCTCGGAGTCCGGAACCAACCATGGCGAACTCCGATCGGTGAAGAACAGAGTCACCACCATGGCAACACCCTGAACCGTGGGCCCGGCCAGCGCTCCGGAAGCCTCCGCCCGGTAGCGGGCCCCCACCGCCGCAGCGGCCACCGGCACCAACCCGCACACGGCTGCCTGAAGAATCACGAACCCGGCCGGCCAGGTCACCGCCGGCCCCACCGCGATCCGAACCCCGGCATAGATCAGCACCCAGACCAGAACCGCCGGAACCAGCAGAATCGCAAGACGCAGCCATTGCCGCCGCCACCGCGCCACCGGAGTGACCACCGTGGCGGCCATCAGATCAGGTAGGGCGAACCCGGCCGCCACCCCGAGAACCGCAGCCGCCAGACGCAACCCGATCACCGTCGGCCCAGGCTCGGGTTCCTCCTGAATCGCCGGAACCTGCGCCAGGATCGCCAACAGCATCGCTCCGGCAAAGGGCCACCAGGGCACAGCCCGGATCAAATGCGGAATGATGAGCCTGGTCACGGGCAGACACCACGGTCGAGATCCACCGACTGGCTGTCCGCAGGATCCTGTGGCCGAACCGGAATCGGAGGCGGCTTGATCGTCACACCGAGGCCGGCCAGCCCGGTTGCCGACGGATCGAGAACCTCGGCCCAATGCTCGGACAGGTACCGCTCTACTTCCTCACGAGGCTTCGCCAGCAACATCTCGGCAGCCTCGGTCTCGGCCTGCCCGTATCGAACCCGGGGAACGCTCAGGTCCTTGCCGGGCGCGGCCTGACCGAGCATCCACATGGCCACAACAGTGCGATGTTGGCCGGCTCCGTCGCAGCCATTCCACGAATCTGGATCATCACCTCGGAGAAACCCCACCGACGTGGCCACATAGTCACGGATCATCCGTTCCTGGGAGTCCTCAGCCCACCGCCCGACTCTGCCCCAGGTCTCCCCGATGATCACTTCTGGATGGCCGGGCGTTAGCGGTTTGCCGTCGGACATGTTGCCGATCTGATGGATCGACGGCCGCTCGGCGGTCTCCGGGAGCAACGTAGCAACCGGCCTGACCGCCTCCTGCCAGTACTCGATCCATCTCCCGTACCCGGGTAGCGCGCAATAGCGCACCCCCGCACGCGTCCGGCAGTCGAGCTTGTCCGGGGCGACCGCCCGCAGACTCACTGTTGTATCGATGACGTCGGGGGTGATAGCAGCTTCCCGCCACGAGGAGAGACCGGCAACCAGCACGGCCACCACGCCGACCATCGCCGAGGTCTTCGGAGTTGCGGGCCGGCACACCGCCGCAACTGTCAGCGCCAGCACTCCCAGCAGGTAGAGCAGATGCCACCCGAATGGATAGGCCATCCCAAGATCCCACGTCACGAAGGAGACCGGAAAGAGGGGCCCCTGAGCCTGGTACGAGCCCTGACCCCAGAACAGCAGGACGAACAGCACCGCGATCAACGCGACCACAGCCAACGGCCCGACCGCCGCTCCGGGTAGCACCCGGCCCACCGCAGCCCCGATGGCGGCCCCGATCGCCGGAAGAACCACCACGACCAATGCCGCCCAAGGGCTGAATTGGCCGACCGGCCACGTCGGCAGCAACAGGAGCAGACCGGCGACATAGAGCACCACCCCGGTGACAGCCCCGATCGGCACTGTCACCAGCAGGGCAAGGCTGCGCCGGCCGGGGTCTGCCGGCGTGACGCGGAGGCTCTCCTCGGATCCGGCACGATGGTCCCGCCCGGCCGCGAGATGGGCGGCGAGCAGGAGGGCAGCTGCCAGTACGAGCGATGCCATCCCGATGTTCTCGTGGAAGGTCGCCCAGGTCGGCATCCTGGTCCAGGACCAGACGAGGAACAACGCCATGGACAGGACCAGGCCGATCCAGTAATAGCTGCTGCGCCACATCCGCCGGGCTTCGGCCCGTGCGAGGGCTGCCGTCGCCACGTGTGAGGCCGGCGCGGGATGTTCGATCCGCTCCATCGTGGCCGTCATCGGATGACCTCGGCGACCGCCGCAGTGCCGAGCAGCATCAGGTAGCCGTCCTCGATCGACGGCCGCGTGGCTTCGGCTCCGGACGGTCGCTGCCCGATCGTCCGGTAGAGCCCGTCCGCGTTCCGCCAGTAGGCGGAATTTCCCTTCGGTGGATCCTCGGCCAGCCACACCTGCCCGTCCGCCACCCCGGCCAGTTCACGGGGGCTGCCCTCGAAGATCACCCGGCCGCCGCTCATCACCACGACCCGTTCGCAGAGTGCGCCGACGTCCTCGGTCTGGTGGGTGGACAGGAGCACGGTGCGATGCTCGCCGAGCCGGGAGATCAGCGCCCGGAACAGCATCCGCTGCTCGGGGTCCAGCCCGACGGTGGGTTCGTCGAGGATGACCAGGGCCGGGTCACCGAGAAGTGCCTGGGCCAGACCGAGCCGCTGTCGCATACCGCCCGAGAGTTTGCGCACCTTGGTCTTGGCCCGATCGGTGAGTTCGACCTCGTCGAGCACCCGGCGCACCTCGGCTCGCCGCCGCCGCGTCGCGGTGATCTCCTTCAGCACTGCCACATAATCGAGCAGGTCATACGCCGTGAAGTTCGGATAGAGCCCAGGGTTCTGCGGGAGATAGCCGATCCGGCGTCGCGCCTCGGTCCGTTGGGCCGGCACGGAGGGGTCGAAGCCGGACACCCGGATCGAACCGCCGTCCGGAGCGAGTGCGGTGGCCAGGCACCGCAGCAGGGTGCTCTTGCCCGCACCGTTGGGACCGAGAAGCCCGGTCACCCCGCCGTTGATCGTCAGGTCGACGGAGTGGAGCGCGGTCCGGGAACCGTAGTGCTTCGACAGACCTCTGACAGTCACCGTGGTCATCAACGCTCCCTGACGTCGAAGCGGCTGCGCCGCAGGAACAGAACGCTCGCGGCGACCGCAGCCACGGCGAGATAGCCGAACTGCGCGGGTGGGCCGAACGCTGAGGACACGAACACGTCCTGCTGTGCCCAATAGACCCCGAACACTCCGGTGAGCCACACGAGACCGAGCACACCGGCCGCGACCGGCAGCGACAGGACGGTGGCCAGCGCCAGCGTCCCGGTGCAGAGCACCAGGGCGGGCAGCAGCCAACCGGCCGCCAGCAGGCCCGGACCGGGGAGCAGGAGACCCGCGACAGCAGCCGTCACGGTCGCGATGCTGATGACCGAGGTCGCCCGCCACAGCACCAGGGGCGGGCCGGCTGCCGGGGTGGTGCTGGTGATCTCGTGCATCCGGTCCACCGCGGGGCCGTAAGCGCCGGAAACCGCGATCACCGGCAGGATCGGAGCCAGGATCAAGAACAACGCGCTCGCGTCGTCGCCGGCTCCGGCCCAGAACAGCATGGCGGCGGCAACTGCCAGCCCGAGAACGGCAATCGTGGCGGCCAGCCAGGACCAGCGCAATGCCGGGGTTGCCGTGAGTAGGCGGAACCGATGCTCGGGCAGGCCGAGCCGGGTCATCAGTCGTTGGGCCGGGCTCGCCTTCGGCGCGTGGATGCTGTCGTAGACGATCGAGAAGTTGCCGGTCAGCCACGTGAAGTCGACCTGGATCTCGCCACGGCAGAAGGCACAGGCCAGCATGTGCGCCTCGACAGCCATGACCCGGTTCGGGTCCAGGTCACCTCGCTCATATTGGTCGCGCAGCTCGACGTCGATGTGCCATTCAACGGTCATGTGGTGCCTCCTCCAACAGGCAGACGGGTCATGTCAGGAGCTCGCGCAATCGGGTGCGGGCCCGCATAAGCCGCGTTTTGGCGGTGCCTTCGGGGATGCCGAGCAGTTTCGCTGCCTCCCGCACGGTCAGGCCGTCGAGCGCGGTGGCCTCGATCAGGCTGCGCAACTCGGGCGAGAGCCGATCGAGGGCCGGGCCCAGGGCGCTGTGCTCCACACCGAGGAGAACCAGCTCCTCAGCGGACGGTGTGGTGGCGAGACTGTCGGAAAGGTCGGCGGACGGGTCGATCAGCCAGCGGTTGGCCGGCCCTCGTAGCGCGGACACCAGACGGCGGACGGCGATGGTCCACAGCCAGGCCGCAGCGTCGGCGCTCGTCTCCTCGAACCGATGGGCGGAGTCCCAGACCGCGATGAACGTGTCCTGGATCGCGGCGTCGACAGCGTCGAGGTCGGCGCACCGCCGTCGTAAGCGGGCCCGCAGCCAGCCGGCATGCCGATGGTGCAGCAGCCGCAGCGCCGCGGTCTGCTCCGCGGCGACGGCACGCAACAGCTCGGCATCGCTGCTCTGCTCGTTGACCGGGGGCACCGGTCGTTGTCTTCTCCGTCGCACATCTGGTCTATCGCCGACGGGCCTCGATTTGGTTCACACAAATTTGTGGCGCTGCCGAAAGGCAGCGCCACCAGGGGATTTACCGCAGCCCGCCGGGTTCCGAGCCCTTGACGATCGGCGCCCGGACCAGGTTTCCCCACTCCGTCCAGGAGCCGTCGTAGTTGCGGACCTGGGGATACCCGAGCAGGTACCGCAGAACGAACCAGGTGTGGCTGGACCGCTCACCGATGCGGCAGTAGGCGATGATGTCGTCCGCCGACTCCAGCCCCAGCTCGTCCTGGTAGATCTTGACGAGTTCGTCGTACGACTTGAACGAACCGTCCTCGTTCGCCGCCGACTTCCACGGCTTGCTCACCGCGCCCGGGATGTGCCCGCCGCGCAGCGCACCCTCCTGTGGATAAGCGGCCATGTGGGTCAGCTCGCCGGTGTACTCCTGGGGTGAACGCACGTCGACCAGCGGACGCCCGCTGGAGATGTGCCCCATCACCTGGTCCCGGAAGGCACGGATCTCCACATCATTACGGACCGGGACCGGATAGTCGGCCGCCGGGCGTACCGTCTTCTCCCTGGTCAGAGTGCGGCCCTCGGCTGCCCATTTCTGCCGGCCACCGTCGAGCAGCCGCACGTCGCGATGCCCGAAAAGACCGAAGACCCAGAGTGCGTACGCCGCCCACCAGTTGAAGTTGTCACCGTAGAAGACGATCGTGTCGTCGCGGCCGATGCCCTTGGCAGCACAGAGCGCCGCGAATGCCGCAGGGTCGAGATAGTCCCTGCTGACCTGGTCGTTCAGCTCCAGATGCCAGTCGACCTTGACCGCGCCGGGGATGTGCCCGGTGTCGTAGAGCAACACGTCCTCGTCCGACTCGACGACGACCAGACCGGGCGTTTCCAGATTCGCGGCAAGCCACTCGGTGGTGACCAGTTTGTCGGGATGCGCGTACGCCTGCAGCGCCTGCGCCGGATCGTTCGGAACGGACATGCCGACAACGCTAACCCCTTTACGGAGGGCACCGCGCGCCTGTGGATAACTGGGTGAATTCGACGTACCCGGTGCCTAAGCTCGCTCCATGTTGCTGCGGATGTCCACCTTGCTTCTCAAGACCCTGCGCGAGGAGCCGGCGGACGCGGAGGTGCCGAGTCACCGCCTCCTCGTGCGCGCCGGTTTCATTCGCCGCGCCGCACCGGGCGGCTACACCCTGCTCCCACTGGGCAAACTGGTCCTCGACCGGATCATCGGGGTCATCCAGGAGGAGATGCTCGCCGTCGGCGGCCAGGAGGTCGCGTTCCCGGCTCTGCTGCCCCGCGAGCCCTACGACGTGAGCAACCGCTGGACGGAGTACGGCGATCTCCTCCTCACCCTCAAGGACCGGCGCGGTGCGGATCACCTGCTCGCCCCCACCCATGAAGAGATGTTCACCCTGCTCGTGCAGGACATGACCGGGTCGTACCGCGATTTCCCGCTGTTGCTCTTCCAGTTCCAGACGAAATTCCGCGACGAGGCACGGCCCCGTGGCGGCCTGCTCCGCGGCCGGGAGTTCCTGATGAAGGACGCCTACTCCTTCGATCTCTCCGAGACCGGACTGATGGAGGTGTACGGGCGGATGCGTGCCGCCTACCAGAGGGTCTTCACCCGGATCGGTCTGGAACACACCATCGTCTCGGCCACTTCGGGCGCGATGGGCGGCTCGGCCTCCGAGGAGTTCCTGGCCGCCGCAGAGGTCGGTGAGGACACCTTCGTCGGTTGCACCGTGTGCGACCACGCCGCCAACACCGAGGCGGTGACCACACCGGTTCCGGCCGCCCCCACCGCCACGGCGCCGCCACTGGAGGTTCACGACACTCCCGGAACGCCAACGATCGCCGCGCTGGTCGAGCTGGCCAACAAACAGCGACTCGGCGGGCGTGCCGACTGGACCGCCGCCGACACCCTGAAGAACGTGGTGGTCACTGTGCACCATCCGGGCCGTGAGCCGGAGTTGCTCGGCATCGGGGTGCCCGGCGACCGGGAGGTCGACATGAAGCGCCTGGAGGCTGCGCTGTCCCCGGCGACCGCGACCCTCTTCGACGACTTCGCCTCGCATCCCGATCTGGTCAAGGGCTACATCGGCCCGCAAGGCATCAAAATCCGCTATCTCGCCGATCCACGTGTCGCCCCCGGCACTGCTTGGCTGACCGGCGCCAACGAGCCGGGCCGGCATGCGACGAACGTGGTGGCCGGCCGGGACTTCACTCCGGACGGGACGATCGAGGCCGCCGAGGTACGGGCCGGTGACCCCTGTGCGGCCTGCGGCGAGGGCACCCTGACGATGCGCCGCGGCATCGAGATCGGACACATCTTCCAGCTCGGCCGGCGGTACACCGACGCGTTCAAGGTCGACGTCCTCGGTCCTGACGGCAAGCCGGTACGGCCGACCATGGGGTCCTACGGCATCGGTGTCTCCCGTGCCGTCGCCGCCGTGGCCGAGCAGCACCACGACGACCGGGGCCTGATCTGGCCGGCTTCGGTGGCTCCGGTGGACGTGCACGTCGTCGCCGCCGGCAAGGACGGTCAGGTCGAGGCTGCTCTCGAACTGGGTGCCGCCCTGTCCCGGGCCGGATTGCGGGTCATCGTCGACGACCGGCCCAACGTCTCGGCCGGGGTCAAGTTCACCGATGCCGAACTGATCGGCGTCCCACGGGCGGTCGTGGTCGGCCGCCGCCTCAGCGAGGGCTGGGTCGAGGTCCGGGACCGCCGGAGCCAGGAACGTACCGACGTGCGTCTGGTGGACGTGGTGGGTGTAATCACGACGGACGTCGGGTAACTGATGGGACTACAGCATGGAGAGGCGGAAGCATGGTCAGGCTGGTTGCTGACGCGATGACCCGGCAGATCGTCTATCTTCCGGCGGACACCCCACTGGACGAGGCTGCCCAGGCGATGCGGGATCAGGGCATCGGGGACGTGGTGGTGACTCAAGGCCCAACCCTGGCCGGCATCGTGACCGACCGCGACATCGTGATCCGGGCGATCGCCGAGCATCAGGCACCGTCCACCACCACGCTGGGCTCGATCACCAGCCGTGAGCTACTGATGGTCGAGCAGAGCGCCACGGTGGAGGAAGCCGTGCAGGCAATGCGGGACCGGGGCGTACGGCGTCTGTTGGTCTGCGACGCGGACCGCAACCTGGTCGGCATCCTCAGCCTGAGCGACGTCGCTCTGCTGCCGGTCTCCCCAGCTGCCGCCTGATCTCACACTGCGCCCCAGACCCCACCGCCTTGCCGTCAACAGGACAGAAACCTGCCTACTGACGGCAAGGCGGGACGGGCCTGAGCTCGCCGAACGGCAAGGCAGGGCGGTGGGGCGGGGCGGGTACCTACCTGCTGCCGGCAGGCAGGACGAGTTCGCGACTGCCGGCCCCGGAGGCAAAGCGGGCGCATGCCTGCGGGAGTGAGTGAGTGGCTGGGACCTCGACGGGCGGCGCCGGAAGATCCGCGTAGGGTCGAAGTGTGAGTGACATGCCGCCGAAGCTGGCTGAGATCGTCGATGAGTTCGCCTCCGCACCACGTGACGTGGTGTTGGAGATGTTGCTCGAGTTCTCCGACGCGGTTCCGCCCCTGCCCGCTGAACTAGCCGGCCATGAAGGCATGGAGCAGGTTCCGGAGTGTCAGACCCAGTTCTTCCTGAAAGCTGTCGTGCAGCCGGACGGCGGTGTGGTCACCTACTTCGACTGCCCGCCGGAAGCACCGACCACACGGGCTTTCGCCGGGATCCTGGCCGAAGGACTGGCCGGAGCGTCCGCAGCGGAGATCCTGGCCGTTCCGGACGATCTCTACGCCCGGATGGGACTGACCCAGGCGATCAGCCCGTTGCGGGTCCGGGGCGGGACAGCCGTCCTGGCCCGACTCAAGCGTCAGATCGCCGAGCAGACAACCGTCTGACACCGGCAGTACAGAATCCGCTCGGGCGTCGTCGACCCGGGCGGGTGATCACCCGAGTAGCGATCCCCCGAGACGGAGTGGCGTGGATATTCAGGTCTGGTCCGATGTGATCTGCCCGTGGTGCTACATCGGTAGGCATCGGCTCGAAAGGGCACTGGAGTCCTTCGGCGGGGCGGTGACGGTCACCTATCGCGCGTACCAACTCGACGCCGCACCCGTACCCGCGCCGTTGCCACTCAAAGAGGTGATGGCCGCCAAGGTCGGTGGTGCGGATCGTGCGGAGGAGATGTTCGCCCAGGTGACCGCGATCGGCACCAGCGAAGGACTGACACTGGACTTCGACCGGGCGATCGCCGCCAACACCCTTCTCGCGCACCGAACGATCGTCTGGGCCGCGACCCACGAACGTCAGGTGGACATGCTGGACGCCCTCCAGCGAGCACACTTCGCTGACGGTATCGACATCGGCTCGCTACCGGCTCTCGCCGCGATTGCCGATTCGATCGGGCTTCCCGCCACGGAGGCGCTGGTTTATCTGGAGTCCGACGCCGGCACCAGCGCGGTCCACACCGACATCGCGGAGGCGCGGGCGCTCGGGATCAGCAGCGTCCCGACTCTGGTGATCGACGGGAAGTACGTAGTGTCCGGCGCTCAAGAACCGGCGACGCTGCTGTCCGCCTTCGAGGAGATCACCCGTCGCGAGGACGCCAACGCCGGCCGATGATGTTTCACGTGAAACATCGTCCATAACGCTGCCGCCCGAGCCGGATCGATCAAGTCATGGCAGACGATCAAGCAGCCGCGGGTTTGATCAGGCCACCTCGCGGGCTAGCCCGTCGATCACTACCGCGTTCGGTAGGGCGCCGACGGCCGGGCCGGCAATCGCGATCTTGCTGTGCCGGACACCAGACCCGACGATTACGTGCGGCGTGGCCACCACCCGCGAGTCGACGAGAATAGGCCAATCCACAGGCAGGCCGATCGGGGTGATGCCGCCGTATTCCATGCCCGTCAGCGAGACGGCATCGTCCATCGGCGCGAAGCTGGCCTTACGCACATCGAGTTGACGACGGACCACACCGTTGACGTCGGCCCGGGTGGTCGCGAGCACGATGCAGGCAGCGTACTTAGTGACGCCACCCCGGCTCCCCGCGACGATCACACAGTTCGCCGACTCGGCCAGGGTCACCCCGTACGCCTCACAGAACGCGGCAGTGTCCGCCAGCGTCGGATCAATCGGCGCCACCAACACCTGGTCGGCGTCGATCGGCCCTTCCACCGGCCAGACAGCCAGGGCCTTGGCCACCGGCGGTGCGAGCAGGTCTGGGCGGGACTGGGCGGATTCGGTCTGCAGACTCCCCATCATGTCGCCCATCCTCGCTCAGCCCACCGGCATCGGCACGTCCACCAGAGGGTGATCAGCCCACGAAACCCGCCCGGCAACCGATCGCCATCAACAACTCGCACAGTCAGCCGACACCATCAACAACTCACAACAGTCAGCCGACACCATCAACAACCTGCGGCAGTCAGCCACACAACCAATCGCCGTCAACAACCTGCGGCAGTCAGCCACACCATCGACACCGTCAAAACCTGCGGCAGTCAGCCACACCATCGACACCGTCAACAACCCGCAGTCGTCAGCCAGGCGACCAGCAACGTCAACAACCGCAGCCGCCAGCCGGGAACGCCAATGCCGCGGGACGTTCGATAACCCGTCGGGACCGGTCGGGCCTCGGGAGCCTTCTCCTGGCCGCAGCCGCCAGCCGGGGACGCCGATGCCGCGGCCAGCTGACCACTCTTTCTGACCACCCCTTACCGAGATCTTGGTCGACCACCCACCGATTTCGGTAGCTGCTCGACCAAGATCCGAACCCAGCGAGCACGACAGCGAGCCCCGCAGGCACTACAGCGAGCCCAGCAGGCACAAGAGCAAGCCCAGCTAGCACGAGATCAAGCCCAGCGAGCACGAGAGCGAGGTCGGCAGGCACGACAGCGAGCCAGCTAGGCACAGGAGCAAGCCCAGCGGGCACGAGAGCGAGGTCGGCAGGGCCACCGGACCAAGGGCTCGACAGGTGCACCCGCAGCAATCAAGCAAAAGTCTCTCGGATACCGCCGCAATCACACGATCGATCAGCGTGCGCCCGTGATGGGGTCACCCAGGTAAGGACTCGCACGACGGCAAACCGCCCGCCACAAGAAGTTCCCTTCGAAGAAGCCGATCGACCACAGTCGCAACCCTTGAACAGGGACTGGACCATCCAGAGTGAACAGCCCGTCAAGAACACCGGGCCATAGCCGACATATCTCAGTATGTGACATCCCCAGCGGGACAGTAGCCCCGAACAGGAGCAGACGCAGCCAGATCGGCAGGCATGAACTGATCGCATCGGCAAAGTCCTCAGCTTCGGGACAATCGTGCCGACCGTCAGTGGTTGTGAGGGATCGCCGACAAGCACGCATCGGGACCGTCAGTGGTCTCGCGTTACTGGCCGGTGCCACGGCCCTGGTCGCCGTCGGCGGCGGCCACCATTCGATCTTCGCGACCCTGCTGCTGGGCTTACTCGCCATCGTGATGGCGCACGCTCTGATCGTCGAGATCCAGCGGCAGGCCCGTCGCATGTCGCAGATCGTCTGGTACCGCACCGACACGGCCAACACCGTTCTCCTCGGCTGCTGGGCGATGCTCGCCGCCGCCATCACCAATGTGTCGGTCGTGTCCCTGCAAGTCCGGGTACTCACCGCGGCTCTGGCCGTCGGTTACGCCGCGGCCTGCGCCTACTTCGTCATCGAACGCCGCCGTGCCATCGCAGAGCCGTTCCACCCGATGTCGGTGCCCTTGGCGGAGATGCCCGGAGTAGCGCTCGCGGAGGTCGCCCCAACCGGGATATCCGAGGTCGCGCTGGAGGAAGAGATGTCCGGGGTAGTGCTCGCGGAAGTCGCCCTGGCCGAGATGTCCGGGGTCTCCGTCGCTGACATCTCCGTAGTGCTGCCGCGCATGGAGACCATGGCCGAGGCCAGCCGGGACGCGGTACCAGGCTCGGCTTCCTCCGCCTGACGGGTTCAGCCCCGGTCCGGACCCGAGACCTGGTCAGGCGGGCATCCGGTCAACCCGCACTCGACCGGTCCGGTCGCTGATCGGGTCGAAGCTGGCCACCACGCCCCTGCCCGGTCCGTGTCTGGCGTGGCAGAGCAGAACCAGGCCGCCGCCGATCAGGCTGCACCCCGTCCTTGGGAAGCCCGTGCTTCCGATGCTGGGCAGGCACCTGAGCAGGCTGCTCCTGCCCAGAACCGATCAAGAAAGCCGACTCCGGCCCGGACTGCCCGGCCCTAAGATCAGACCGCTCCGAACCGGCTGGCCCGGGATCAGACGAGGCAGCCGGCTCAGGATCAGTGGGCTGCTTCGGCCCGGAGTTGGGCTGGCCCTGACCGGGCAGGGTCGGCAGCACCACCATCAACGGCGGCACCGGTACTCCGCTGGTCTCGATCGGCAGTTCGGGAACCGGCAACCAGTCGATCCCGAGTTTCTCGGGTCCGAACCCGTCGTCACGACCGAGCCGCGGCTCCCCATCAGCAACGGTGACCGAGAAGACCGACGTCATGCCGGATGGGTAGGGCATCTCCAGCACATACCGAGCGTCGCTGATGACCAGACCGGTCTCGTCGAACACTTCACGCCGCAGAGCCTCCTCAGCCGTCTCACCGGGACGCAGACCCCCACCGGGCAGGGTCCACCACTCGCCGCCACCGGATCGCCGGCTTCGCTCGTGCACCATCAGCACACGGCCGTCCCGCACGATCACGGCGGCCGCCCGTCTTCGTTCTTCCACGTTCTGCAGGCTAGCCGGATGAACTGTCCCACGCAGGGTTCCTTCATTCCTCTGTGGATAACCAGTCCACCGGAAGAACGGGCATATGCGACCTACGGCTGCGGAACGGTGACCAGCAGATACGTACGTTCCTTCAACAGTTCCAATGTCAACGGGACACCGGTCCGGGCGGCTAGGAACGTCAGGGCCGGCCCAGTGGGCTCGCTCACGTTCGTACCGCCGATCAATCCCGCGGTGACCAACTCGGACCGGAACCCGCCCGCATCGCTGCCGCCGGCCGCCTCCGGCGCCGAGGTGTCCAGGTCGAGCGCGAGGTCACCGTCCCGGAACACCATGAGACGACCAGGACCTTCACCCCCGCCGCGGTACGCCACCACCTCACCGCCGTCAGCCGAGAGCGGTTCGACGATCTCCCTGGTCACGCCAAGTGTCCCGTTGTCCTCGACGATGACGGACCAGTCGCCGGCCCGGGCGATCCCGATGAAGTACCGGCTGCGGACGCCGGCTTCCCCGTCCCCGGGCCCGACGATCCGGTGCCATTCGACACGTTGCAGTTCCTCGCCACCGAGCCGTTTGATCAGGTCGTAGGGCTTGATGTCGCGCACCATGGTGAAACAGAACCCATGGGTGAAGTCCGTACTCCGAGCCGGCCAGCCCAGGTCCGGCGACGGCCCCACGGAGGGCAGTGGGTCCGCCAGCCCGGGCGAACCACAGCCGGCCATCGGGGCCAAGGCAAGGAGCAGGACGGCGCGTCGTCTCACCAGCCCAGTAGATCAAACATCACGGCCCAGGTCCGCCCCCGACGTCGACCGATTCAAGAAGCGATTCTGACGGCCTACGGAGGCCCTCGGGCAGGTCATGACGGCACGAACGGCCTCCCGGCGTGCCAGGTTCGACGGCGCCGCGGATGATCACGGCGGTCGCGTTGAGGTAGGTGACGAACCTGCTGCCTTTCACCCAGCGCCCGGTAACGTCAGGCCGCACTGACTGCTGAACTCTCCGGCAAACCGGCAGGTCCGGCTTCAAGCGCATGAACCGTCGGCCGCAAAACGGTCAGCGGTTGGCTCAAGTCACCGTGCCAGCACAGCAACCGCGATCCCCGACCGGTCCCTGACCGTCAGAACGAGAAGCGACCGAGACGCAACAGAAAACGCCGCCCGGAGATCCGGACGGCGTTCATATCTGTGGAGCCCAGGGGACTCGAACCCCTAACCCCCGCCTTGCAAAGGCGGTGCTCTACCAATTGAGCTAGGTCCCCGTATTAGAACGGGTGGGCCCAGGTGGACTTGAACCACCGACCTCTTCCTTATCAGGGAAGCGCTCTAACCAGGCTGAGCTATGGGCCCGCAGTAAAGATCACTCTTTAATGCGCGAAGTGCCAAGATTACCTTGAACTTCACTAACT
>DATMVU010000384.1:0-13814 GCA_035562875.1 Actinoplanes sp.
CGTGTCGCCCGGCTTCGTGTCGCCCGGCTTCGTGTCGCCCGGCTTCGTGTCGCCCGGCTTCGCCGAGGTCGCGAAGTAGGCGAAGTGGTCGCGGCGCTCGCGGTATTCGGTCTTGTGATAGATGACCCCGTCGACGACCTCGACCTGGCCGGTGTTGAAATTCCGCTGATAGTTGGTGGCGTCATCCTGGGCATCCCAGAGACAGAACTCTACAGACGAAAAAAGCGACAAATCCGCATTTTCCGTACGATCGTTCGACACGCGCACGCGCCACACCTCGAGGGTCTCCCCGAGTGGTGCGAAGTAGAGCGTCTCCGCCCGGATCCCGCCCCGTGACGACGCGATCTTCGTATACGAGAGCCCGTGCCGGCACTCGTAGTCGTCGAGTTCCCGCTCCGGAGTCGGCTGCCAGGACGGCGACCAGTAGTCACCGGTCGCGTTGTCCCGCACGTAAACATAACGCCCGCCCAGATCGAGCGGCGCGTTGTTGTAACGGTAGCGGGTCAGCCGCCGCAGCCGGGCGTCACGGTAGAACGAGTAGCCACCGCCTGTGTTGGACACGATCCCGAAGTAGGCATCGGTGCCGAGGTAGTTGATCCACGGCAGAGGCGTATCCGGCCGATCGATGACGTACTCGCGCTGCTCATCGTCGAATTGCCCGTAGCGCAACAGGTCCTCCCGCGTCGCCGTCGTTCCGCCCGGCCCAACGCCGGTCGGCCTGGGAGCCCATTTGGGAGCGCTCCCACAGCGCTCATTTTACCGCCCACACCCCCTCTTGGGACCAGTCCGAAAAGCCCCTTCGGCAACCCGGCTCGAATCCGGCGACATCAGCCTTCGCCCGGATCCGCGACCCGGGAGACTTCAGTACGCAGATGTACTGAAACCTCCCTAGCATCGGCCGTGTGACCTATCGCTTGGAACTCGTCACAGAAGTGCGGGACTGGCTCCACGACCTTCGCCGCACCGATCGCGCCAGCGCCATCCTGGTCGGCCAGGCGATAGCCGCACTGCCCGAAGAAGGCCCCAGCCTCGGAAGACCCTTGGTGGACCGGATCAAAGGGTCCAACCTGCACAACCTCAAAGAACTCCGCCCCGGATCGTCCGGCACGACCGAGATGCGCATCCTGTTCGTCTTCGACCCCACCCGAAACGCGGTCCTTCTGGTCGCCGGCGACAAAGCAGGCCAGTGGACCTCCTGGTACCGATAGTCGATCCCTCTCGCCGAAGCGAGGTATGCGACCTACCTGAAAGAGAAGGGACAATCATGAGCAGCACCCACGGATACGACCGCGACAGCTTCCTCGCGGAGTTCTTCCCTGACGACGTGGACCGCGCCGAGGTCGAGAACGGCGCCCAGACCCTGATCAACGTGAGCCGGGCCCACCGCCTTGCCGAGATGCGCAAACGTCTGGGCCTCACCCAGGCCGAGGTGGCCGAGCGGATGAACGTGCGCCAGGAACGGGTCTCGGCCATAGAACGGGCGAAGGTCGACGCCAGGGAACTGAGGACCCTCGCCGCCTACATCGCCGCGCTGGGCGGACGGATGGAGATCGTCGCCGATTTCGGTGGCGAACGGCTCGTGGTCGGCTGACGCCCACCCCGATCGGCAACCGCCAGGACCAGTCGTCACCGGCCCCACCGGTGTTGACATCGTCGGCAGCGGCGCTCACTCTGTAATCCAAAGTTTCCTGGATTGCAGAGGTAATGGGATGAGCAGGAACGAAGCTGACGCCGCGGCCGTGCTGGCCGAGATGGGGGCGCTCCGGGCGCGCAGCCGGAGGATCGCCCGGGGTGGGGCCTGGCTGCCGACCCTGGTGCTGGCCGCGCTGCCGGTGCTGAGCATCGCGCTCTACCGGAACCCGGTCACCTCGGTGCTGGACCAGGACGGGGGCGGCGCGGTGATCAGCCAGTACCCGTACTGGGCCGGCCTGCCCGAGGAGCAGCGCAGCAGCCTCGGCTCCTACCTGTTCTGGCTGGTCGCCGCGCCGCTGGCGTTCCTGGTGGTGGCGCAGTGGTACCGGCGCCGGGAGCGGGAGCACGGTGTCCGGGTGGCGTGGCGGGTGCCGGTCGCGGCCGGGGCCGGTGGGCTGTTCTTCCTGCTGGCGTTGTTCGCGGCGCCGACCGGCAGTGCCACGTTCACCACGTCGTGGTGGCAGGGTCTGCTCACCCCGCTGCTCGCCGTCGCCGCCGCCGCGATCGTTCTCGGGGTGATCGAGCGGAGCCCGGCGATCGCACTGTCCGGTGCGTGGATGGCTGCCGTAGCCTGGCAGTTCTGTGCGACGGGTCTGATGGGGGGTCTTCTCGGATGGCAGGCGTGGGTGCTGGCCGGCGGTTCCGGTCCGGCGCTGGGTGGCCAGTTGACCATGTTGGGCCTGGACCATCCCGCGCCCGCTCTGCTGCTGATGGCGTTCCCGCTGGCGGTGACGGGTCTGGTGCACGCCGTGCGGGCGCGGTCGGCGGGCTGAGGTGAACCCGGCTGTCGAACTGGACGACGTCACGCATCAACGGGTGCGCCTCGGGGTGCTCGTGATGCTGGCGGAGATCCCCGAGTGCGCGTTCGCCACGCTGCGCACCGAGTTGAAACTGACCGACGGCAACCTGAACCGTCACGTGCAGGTGCTCGTCGACGCGGGGCTGGTCACCTTGACCAAGGGTTATGCGGGGAACCGGCCGCGCACTTGGGTGAAGCTGACCCGTGACGGCCGGCGCGCCCTCCGAGCCGAGCTGTCAGCCTTGGAACAGTTGACGGCCCGGCTCAAAGCGGCGGATCTGGACGACTAGGCCGGCGGAGCACCGGACGGCGGGGTGCCACCCGGCCCGCCACCACCGGGAGCGCCACTAGGCGGGGTGCCACCGCCACCGGGTCCACCACTCGGCGGGGTGCCACCGGGGCCACCGCCCTGCTCACCGCCGCCACCAGCCGGGGCAGCGCCCGCGGTCGGCGTGGTGCCGGTGTCCACCGGTGCGGTCAGCGCCACCGCATATCCACTGGCGACGTCACCGGTCACGGTGGCGAGCTGCTTGACCCCGGCGTCGTCGCCGAAGACGTTGTCGGTCTCCAGGGTGAGCTGGGCCAGGTTGGTGACCGACGACTCGTACCCGGCCTCCTTGTAGACCGTGTCGCAGTACTCCTTGGGGATCGCCACCTGGGAGGTCGCGATCGCCTTGGTGTTGTCGGTGATGCTGGCCTCGTCGGGGTACACCTCGAAGTGGATGTGCGGCCACCGTCCGGTGTAGCAGGCGGGGAAGATGCTGGTGAACTTCACCTTGCCGGCCGCGTCGGCGATCTGCACACCGCGCAGGTAGTTCTCCTCGGTGACCCCTTCGGAGTACATCGAGTAGAGCCCGGCCCGGTCACAGTGCCAGACGTAGACCGCGACGCCGGCGAACGGGCTGCCACCGTTGGCCAGGTCGGTGATGGTCAGTTCCAGGGTCATCGGGACGCCTTCGGCGGTGCCGGACGCGTCGCCGAAGCTGGACCGGATGTCGCTGCGCACGATGCCGCTCTGTTCGAGCGCGTCCGGGCCGTTGGAGCCGTCACCCGGGTAGGGGCCGGCCGTCTCGTCCGGGATCTCGGTCGACGAGGAGGACGTCGACGAAGAAGAGGCCGACGAGGTGGAAGAAGACGAGGACGAGGTGGTGGACGACTCGTCGGTGCACGCCGCCAGCCCCAGGGTGACCGCGCCGATGCCGAAGGCCCGCAGGATCTGCCGCCGGCCCATCAGGGTGCCCAGGTCGAATCCCAGCCCCTGGTCGAAGACTTCTTCGCCGGGGTGGGGCAGTGGGCGCCCCTGATAGGTCGGATTCTGCTTAGGGCTCACAATTCCTCCGATTTGCCGCTCGGTGGGTGTTACCCGAACAGATAACCAGCGGAAGCTATGGGCCTCCTGTGACGGACTGTCAACAGGGCATGAAACAAAGCGGTCTGAATCAGTACGTCGCGGAGTAACTGTTGGTGACGAAGTCCTTGCCGCCACTGGACGAGGTGATCTCGTACCCGAACTGGATCTGGCTCAGTGTCACGTCGCCGTACCAGCCCCGGGTCTTGATCCAGTTGAGGACGGCTCTGATGTCGACGGTGCCGGAATTGGTGTTGCCGGTCCGGACGAAGGAGAACACCTTGTTGGAGCCGTTGGTCCCGTTGTAGACGGCCCAGGTGTGGCCGCCGACGGTGGCGTTGGTCTGGAACGTGCCGAGCGGCCCGACGGCGCCGTACTTGTTCATCCACAGCATGATCTCGTACGTGTGACCGTCGGCCCAGATGTCGTAGGCGGTGGTGAACGCGACCCCGCTGGTCGGCACGGTCACGTTGAAACTGCTGGTGGTGGTGCCGAGCGCGCTGAGCTTCTTGTTCACCGTGGCGCTGGCGTTGGGGTAGGACTTCACGCCGCCGGTGTTCGGGTGGCCGGCCCAGACACCCCAGTTGCTCGCGGAGTTGGCCCAGATCGACTGCGGTCCGGCGCCGCTGCCCCAGATGTTGTTGTAGAGCGTGTACCTGCCGCTGGTCCAGGTCGCCCACTGGTCGGACGAGCCCCAGGCGGCGGCGTGTGCGGGGGCCTGCCCGGCGAGGAGCAGGGCGGAGGCCAGGAACAGGGACAGAGCGAGACGGAGTCTGTGCATGGGGATGCTCCTTGGGGAGGAGTGACTCGATCGAAGCGCTTCGATGAATGAGCCTAGGTGAGCCGAAACGGCTACGCAACACGGGCGGTTCGCACCGTCCACAAAGGCGGTAGGGTGATCGCCACACGTCGATCTGAGGAGAATCGTGGTGGAGGAGACGATCCCGGCCGGGCTGGACACCACGACCGCCCATCCGGCCCGGCGCTACAACTACTGGCTGGGAGGCAAGGACCACTTCCCCGCCGACCGCGCCTCCGGTGACCTGATCGAGAGCGTGCACCCGACGGTCCGGCTCTCGGCCCGGGAGAACCGGGCGTTCCTGCAGCGTGCGGTGCGGTTCCTGGCCGAGGAGGCGCGGGTCGCCCAGTTCCTGGACATCGGCACCGGCCTGCCCACCGCGGACAACACGCACGAGGTCGCGCAGCGCCGGGTGCCGCACGCCCGGGTGGTCTACGCGGACAACGACCCGATGGTCGGCGTGCACGCCCGGGCCCTGCTCACCAGCACCCCCGAGGGTCGCACCCGCTACCTGGAGGCGGATCTGCGCGACCCGGCCGCGATCCTCGGCCATCCGGACCTGCGGGACACCCTGGACCTGGGCCAGCCGGTCGCGCTGGTCCTGGTCGCGGTGCTGCACTTCCTGGCCGACCCCGCCGAGGCCCGCGACGTGGTCGGCGAGTTGCTCGCCGCCCTGCCCTCCGGCAGCTACCTGGCCGCCTCGCACTTCACACTCGACTTCGCCGCCCCGGAGAAGGCCGCCGTCGCCCGCGACATGATCGCCAGGGGCCGGTCCGACGCACACCCGCTCACCCGGGCCGAGTTCGCCCGGTTCTTCACCGGCCTGGGCCTGATCGGCCCCGGCATCGTCCCGGTCTCCGAGTGGCTACCCGAGGTCCCCGCCCACCAGCGCCCCGCCCCCGAGGAGATCGGCGTCTACGGAGCGGTGGGGCGCAAACCCTAGATCAAGATCCGATTGCGGTACGACCGGAGCACGGTCCCGAAAGGGGCACCCCTGCCGAACCGGACCCGGCCGGGCTGGCGGTCCCGGCCGGGTCGGAGGGGGTCCAGGGCCGGACGGCATCGGGTGGCCGGAGTTCGGACGACCACCGTCACCGCCGCCGGGACGCCCTGGACCGGAGGAGCGTGGCTCAGGAGAAGAGCCCCGCGTAGGCGTTGAGGGCTGGCTGCCCGCCGAGGTGCGCGTAGAGCACCGTGGAGTCCTTGCCGATCTCACCGCGGGCGACCAGGTCGATCAGCCCGGCCATCGACTTGCCCTCGTAGACCGGGTCGGTGACCATACCCTCGGTGCGGGCGGCCAGTTTCATCGCGTCGAGTGTGGTCTCGTCCGGGATGCCGTAGATCCCGGCGTGGTACCGGTCGTCCAGGATGATCTCGTCGTCGGTCAGTTCCCGGGCCTCGATCAGGGCCGCGGTGTTCCGGGCGATCCGGGCGACCTGCGTGTGGGTCTCGGCCGGTTTCGCCGAGCCGTCGATGCCGATCACCCGCCGGGACGGGCCACCGGCGGCGGCGAATCCGGCGATCATGCCGGCCTGGGTGCTGCCGGTGACCGAGCAGACGATCACCGTGTCGAAGAAGACGCCGAGTTGCCTCTCCTGCTCGATCACCTCGTAGGCCCAGTTCGCGAACCCGAGCCCGCCGAGACGGTGGTCGCTGGCTCCGGCGGGGATGGCGTACGGCGTACCGCCGCTGTCGGTGACCTCGGCCAGCGCCAGCTCCCAGCTCTCCTTGAAGCCGATGCCGAACCCGGCCTTGACCAGCCGCACGTCGGCCCCGGCGAGCCGGCTGATCAGGATGTTGCAGACCTTGTCGTAGACACTGTCCGGCCAGTCGACCCAGCTCTCCTGCACCAGCACACACTTGAGACCGGTGGCGGCGGCGACCGCGGCGACCTGCCGGGTGTGGTTGGACTGCACCCCACCGATCGAGACGAGCGTGTCGGCGCCCTCGGCCAGCGCGTCGGCGACCAGGTACTCCAGCTTGCGGGTCTTGTTACCGCCGTACGCGATGCCGGAGTTGACGTCCTCCCGCTTGGCCCAGATCGCGGCGCCACCCAGGTGCCGGGTCAGCCGGTCGAGCCGGTGCACCGGCGAGGGCCCGAACAGCAACGGATGGCGCGGGAAGTCGGAGATGCCCATGATGAACCGCCTGTCTCAGAGGGTGACACTGTGGTGCAGATGGCCCCAGATCTCACCGTTGACGGCGACGGCGCGCGCCTCGTCCCCGGCGGCCAGGGCCGCGATCAGGTCGTCGTGCAGGCGCACCGAGCGGCCGGCGTCGGTCGAGGTGAACAACAGGCGCTCGGCCCGCCGGACCAGCGGGGTGTATCTCTCGACCGTGCCGGTGGCCGCGTCGTTGCCGTAGACCAGCAGCGGGATCGCGTGCACCTCGTCGTCGGCGTCCAGCGCGGCTTCGACGTCACCGGCCTCGACCGCCGCGGCGAACCGGGCGTTGGCCAGCCGCATGGCCTCCAGGTGCTCCCCGGTCAGGGTGGTCGCCACCTGGCGGACGGCGAGATCGTGCATCGCCTGGAGCACTGCCGCCGCGTCCTCCACCTTCTTGGCCACGACAGCGGTGACCCGGGTGTAGCTCTGCGGTTTCGTCTCGACCAGGCCCTCGCTGGTCAGCCGGGCGATGGCGTCCCGGATCGGGGCACGGGACAACCCGAGGCGCTCGGCGAGGTCGTCCGGTCGCAGCGCCGACCCGGGCGGCAGTGTGCCGTCCACGATCGCCCCGCGCAGCCGCCCGTAGGCGGCGTCCCGCAGCAGGTGCCGTCCGATGTTCTCCACAACTGAAATGTTAGATGCCACCGAGGGGTGATGGCCAGCCCCGGAAACGACAGATGCCGTGACCGGGCTGCAACCCGGTCACGGCTGGGATCATCTGCGGTCCTGCTACGTGCTGTTCCTCTGCTACGGCACCCGATCGGCGCCGCTGAGGACAGTCAATCCGAACCGGCTGTCGCGCCACAGGGCCTATCGTCCCGATGGACGGGACAAGCGGCAGGGCGGTGGTACGGGATCCGCCCAGTCACCCGTACCACCGCCCCGGCACCTTTCGGGAGGAATCAGTTACCGCGCTTGGTGGCCTTCTCGCCGGCGCCCGCCTCGGCGTCCTCGGCGGCACCCTCGTCAGCGGCACCGTCCTCGGCACCCTGCTCGGCAGCACCCTCCTCCGCGGCACCGGCGTCACCGGCAGCGGCGGCCTTGGCGTCGGCCAGAGCCAGGCAGGACTGGAGGAACGCGGTCTGCGCGGCGGTCACGTCGGCGATCTCAGCAGCGCCCGCCTCCTCGGCGGCTCCCGCCTCCTCCTCAGCAGCGCCCGCCTCTTCCTCAGCGGCGCCCTTCTCCTTCTCGGCCGCGCCCTTCTCCTTCTCCGCCTTCTTGCCCGCGGCCTTCAGGACCTTGGCGTACTGGCGGGCCAGCCGGCGGTTCTCGGCACGCTGCGCGGCCTCGTCCTCGGCAGCGCCCTCCTCGGCCGCACCGGCGTCCTCGGCGCCCGCGTCCGCACCGGCAGCGGCGACATCGGCGACGAACGTGTCACAGGCCGCCTCCAGCACGATCGCGGCGGCCTGGGCGGCCTCGGCAGCGCCCTGCTGCTCGACCGGCGCCAGCGCCTCGCCGTTACAGATCACCGCGCCGGCGTTGATCTCGAGCTGCTGGCAGTTCGAGATGTCGAACTGCTGGCCGTCCACGTTCACCAGTTCAGCGACAGTGCCCTCGGCTCCGGCCTTCTCGGCGGTGCCGGCGTTGGCGAACTGCACACCGGCGACGCCGCTGACCGCCAGAACACCCGCGACCACCACCGCGCCGATCGTCTTCCGCCGATTGTCCGTGTTCCGTCGGTACGAGCGCGCCCGCATAATCACTCCTCGTCGTGGGACATCGATGTCGTCGGTCGGGGGGCGATACGGCTGCCGGTGCTCTCCGGGTTCAACGGCTTTTGTCGAATCCTCGATGGAGCACCCCTTACCGAGGCATGAAAGTCCTGTTCAGAGTGCACGTTGCGCGCTCTCGGAAATTTTTCTCGGCGTCCCGCATTCCGGTGACGCTCATCGAGAGGCCCTGCCGCCAAGATCCCGCCAGTCACGCGGAGTGACCGGCGGCGGCTGATCGTTCTCGCCCTACGGTGGACTTACCGGACTTCGATCTCGTAGAGCGAGTAGCCGTACCGGTTGCTGCGCTTGATGCCGGTCATCCGCACATACCGGGCGACGTCACCGGCCAGCGAGATCGTCTGCCGGCCACCGGTCCCGCTGGTGGTGGAGTAGATCCGGCGCCAGGTCCGGCCGTCTACGGAGGTCTCCACCCGATAAGCGACGGCGTAGGCGTGCTCCCAGTTCAGCAGGATCTGCGAGAGCTGCCACCGGTCCCGCAGATCCACCTTGATCCACTGCGCGTCGGTGAAGCCGCTCGACCAGCGTGACTGCGGGTCACCGTCGCACGCGTTCGCCGGCAGCCACCGGTCGTCCTCGGAGTCCGAGGCGGACACCGCGGCCCGCAGCGCCAGGTTGGTGCCCGACGGGTTCGGCCGGCCGGCGGGCCTGGTCGCCGGTGCCGTCGCCGTGGCCGGATCGGTGGGCGAGGCCGTCCCGCTCACCGCCACCGAGGGTGAGATGTGGGTGGACACACTCGGTGAGGCTGCCGGGGTGGTGGCACTCGCGGCGACCGGGCCGCCCGCCTCGCCGGGGGCGGTGGCCACCACTGCGGCCACCTCACCCGGGGCCGACGACGAGCCGGCAGCGCCTGCCGCGAGCAGTCCGGCCGGAACCGCCACCACGAACGCCAGCCCCGCGGCGATCAGCAGCACACGCCGGTTCAGGGGACGCCGTCCATCCGGGGCCGGCAGCTGCCCGTCCGGCTTCCCCGGGATCAGTCCCGGGCCACCCGCCCCTTCCACGACCTGGCTCCGGCCATCATCCGCACTGTTCGGGAGCACCGGGTATCCGCCGGTGGGGTTGTTCGCCGCCCGGGTGGCACGCTGGCCCGGGATCTGCGGCATCCGGGTGAGCTGCAGCCGGTCCGCCCGGGACGGTGTGCGCTGCCGTTCCGGCTCCGGTTCCGCCGGCTGTCCGTTGTCGCGCCCGTCCACCCCGGAGTCCTCCACCTTCGATGCGCGATCAACCCGGTCCGGGGATCGCCGCGCGATATCTTGGCGCACGAAGGACACCGCGTGGTTTCGGCCGAGCCGACCGGGCACCCCCGAAGGGGCCAGAAGCAGGCATTGGTGCCCTCAAACGTGAAACAGGTCACATCAGGCGTGTCGGGGTTCCGGGGGCAGGCGATCTCCCGCGCCGCCCCCGGCCTCCGTCACCGTCGGCTCTTGGTGGACACCGGAGTGTTCAGCACGACCTTCCGGACCGCGGCCCGCACCACATTCTTGAAGTCCCGGTCCGACGGCTCCTTGACCCCGATCAACCCCACGGTCAACGACAGGTCCCGGTACGCCACGAAAGCCATCTTCCCCAGCATGGTCAACTCGACGTCGTCCTCCTTCACCTGGAACCGCATCCCCACGGTGATCGACTCGTCGCCCAGGATCGGGTTCCAGTCCAGTGGTTCCATCTCCAGTTCGGCCCCCGGAGACTTCGTCACCGGGCACTCGTCGAGAACCGTCTCGGTGTCGGTGACCATGTCCGCGGCCACCTCCGGCCCGGTGACGGCGAGCATCTCCACCACCGCGACACTCTTCTTCTCGTGCAGGAAGAGCGCGGTGGCACTACGGATCTCCTCGGCCTTCCCACCCTTGGCCGGCGGTGGCGCCGCGCAGGGATCCGCGTTGGTCCGGTAGGACCCGACCATCCCCGAAAACATCTGATCGATGTGCGGCAGATTCTTGACGACAAAACCCTTGGGAACGTCAGCTTCGGTGAGTAGCGCCTTCTTGAGCCGTTTCGGATCCTTGCCACCCTCGGCGGCCTTATCACCCTTACCGCCGGCTGGCCCGGTCTTGCCGCCGTGGTCCCCTTTACCGCCCTTGTCAACCGTCTGATCAGCGCTCGGCGGCGGTGGCGGGGCCGCACCGACCGGTGCGGGCAAGCCCACCACAGATGTCATGGCGAATCCAGCAGAAAGCATGAATACCGCCGGTAGCGTGATTCTCCTGTGCTTTAATTCCCCCATTCCCTCACCCTAGTCAGCAATTTTCCACCCATCCGCCGAACGCCCGACAACGATTTCGGAAACGACCACCCGGCCAGTGTCCGTCCCGAACTCCGCCGTCTCCCTCCTCGGCGACCGGCGTGCGTGCAGACCTACGTCTCGAAGCAGACCGCAGGTCACCACACCGCGTGGGGACCGCCGGCACGGGTGCGGGTTCGGGCGTGGTGGCCGGGACGGGTGTCAGCCGGGGTGGGTGAAGGATCTGCGGTCGGTCCGGGTCAGCCAGCCGCGGTCCACCATGGTGTCCAGCACCTGGTTCCAGCCGGCAGTGGGTTCGGGACTGCCGGGCATGAGCTGGACCGCGAGGACCGCCGCCTCGGGAACCGTCAGTTCGGTGGCGGGCTTCTGGAAGTAGGTCTGTGCGGCGGCGACCAGGCCGACCGCGCCACGGCCGAAGTCGGCACGGCCGAGGTAGCGCTCCAGGATCTCGGTCCTGGTGTATTCGCTGTCGAGTTTTCTGGCCATCACCCAGGTACGCAGTCCGGATTCGGAGTCGGCTCCGGCGGCGAGTACCGCGTATCGACGGGTGAGCAGTGCGGCGTCGTCCTCGAAGAAGTCCGGGTCGACGGCGGCCACGAAGGTCTGGGCCACCGGGCCGGGCAGGGCGTCGTACGACACGACCGGGTACCCGACGCGGCTCTCCGCCACTGTCACGCTGTCGAAGTAGACGGTGCCGCCGATGGCACCGCCGGTCGCGAGCAGCAGGGCGACCGCAGCACCGATGACCAGCCCCCGCGTGTGGCGCCGGGTGGGGACCGAGGCGGGCGCGGCTGATGGCGTGCCGGTGAGAGTCATCCGCATACAGTAGGCACACCCTTTCACCAACACACCTCCGCCAAGTGGATCAAGCAGAGGACGGCGGCGGGTCAGGCGGCCCGGTGCACCACCTGTCCGTCGACGACGGTGAGCAGGACCGGGGACTCGGCGAACTCGTCGGGGGTCGCGGTGAGCGGGTCGAGACCGAAAACGGTCAGGTCGGCCCGGTAGCCGGGGAGTAGCCGGCCGGTGACATCCGCCAGGCCGGCCGCTGCTGCCGCCTCGGACGTGTACCCCTCGAGGGCCATCCGGGCGGTCAGCGCCTGTCCGGGCAGTACCGGTTCGATGTCGTGGTGTCCGGCCGGACGGCGCAGGCGGGCCGCCGCGATGATCGCCCGCGGGTCGAACGGTGCGATCGGCCAGTCCGAGCCGAGTGCCAGGCGGGCGCCCTGATCGCGCAGGTCACGGGCCCGGAACGCCCGGTCGGCGCGGCGTTTGCCGAGGCGGTCGGACCAGTTGTCGGTGTGGTCGGCGCGCACGTATCCGGTGCAGTGGGTGGGCTGCATGCTGGCTGTCACGTCGAGGCGGGCGAGCTGTTCGATCAGTGCGGTCGGCATCGTCTCCAAGTGTTCGACCCGGTGCGGGGCCGCAGCGCGGGGCAGGCCGGCGTAGGTGTCGAGGACATACCGGACTCCGGCGTCGCCGATGGCGTGCGTGACGATCGGGACACCCCGCGCGGCGAGAGTCTTCGCGGCGGCGGCGTACTCCGCGGGATCGGGCCAGAGGCAAGCCGTCGACTCCCCGTGCGTGTCCGGTTCGTCGAGCCAGGCGGTGCCTCCGTCGATCGTACCGTCGATCATGAATTTGGCTCCTTGCACTTCCCAGCGACGTCCGGCGAGGTGTTGCCGGTCCAGCACGTGGCCGAGGTCGCCACCGGGTGTCACGAAGGGCGCGCACCGCCACCGGACGGGCAGGTCACCGGCGTCCTCCAGGGCCCGGAACAGGTCGAGCGAGTCCTCTTCGAAGTCCATCGCGTTCGCCCCGGTCAGGCCGCACGCCGCCATCTTGTGCAGCAGGCCGGTGAGCCTGGCCCGGCGGTCGGCCGGTGCGTCGGCGGGCAGCAGTTCGCGGACCAGTTGCAGGGCCTCCAGTTCGAGCAGATGCCCGGTGGGCCGCCCGGCCGCGTCGCAGACCACGCTCGCCCCGGACGTGAATACACGCGGCCCGGTCACGCCGGCGAGTTCCAGTGCCCGTGGGCTGACCAGTGCCGAGTGCGCGTCGAAGAGGAGCAGGAAGATCGGGACGTCCGGGCCGGCCGCGGCCACCAGCGGCGCGTTGGTGACTGGTGCGCCGGCGAAGACGTTCGGGTCGAGACCCCATCCCTCCAGCCAGCCGCCGGGCGCGACGGTGGCGGCTTTCAAGACCCTTTCAAGATCATTGATGGTACGTACGGCGGACAGATCGACCCCGCGCGTCAGCCCGATCCCCATGACCGGATGAAAGTGCCCGTCCACCAGCCCCGGCGTGATCGTCGCCGCCCCCAGGTCGACGATCGTGGTGCCGGAACCGGACCAGTCCCGCACGTCGGACCGGTCACCGACCGCGGTGATCAGCCCACCGGTCACGGCGACGGCTGTCGGCTCCCCCGGACCGGCGAGTGTGTGGACCCGGTCGGCCATCAGAATCAGATCGGCGCTGCTCACGTGGGGCTCCCCTCCGCGCGGTGGTGCGTCACCCAGATGTACCGCCGGATCGGTGCCCGGGTTCACACACCCGGTCCGAACTCGGGCGACAACCACCCTCACCAGGCGATATCACTCCCAGGGACTTGCGTCGATACGCGAAGCTGTCCTCCTGAACCCCTGCTACCCCGGGACCGCCGTGACGACCTCGTACCCCTGCCCGCGCTGCGGAGCCTCCGCTGCCCTCCCGGACGGCTGCCCGGCGTGCGGGGCCGGTCCCGACCACGACGCCGCCGAGGTGATCCGGCTCGACGGCGAGATCACCCGGCTCGGGCAGGAACTCACCGACGCCCGCGCCCGGGTCGTCGAACTGGGCATGCGGATCCACGACGCCCGCAACCGCCGCATCGAACTGGCGGCCCAGGTCGTCGCCCGCCGCGCCACCCCACCGGTCCCGGCTCCCGTCGCCGGCCCCGTTCCCATCCCGGTCTCCGCGCCTGTTCCCGGTCCTGCACCGGTGCCCGCGCCTGCTCCGGTTCCCGTACCCGCGGCGTTCCATCCGCCGGTGGCCGCGCAC
>DATMVU010000385.1:0-6840 GCA_035562875.1 Actinoplanes sp.
GGCCCCGTCCCGTGCGGTGACCGTGGTCCTCGGCGACGCAGCGAAGATCGAGGCACAGCTCGCCGCCCTGACCGTCGTGGAGCGAAGCGCAGCGTGACGAGTTCCGACCAACCGAGCGCCCCACCGCTCGCCCGTACCACCCTCGACCGTGCGGCCGAACACCGTAAGGACGAGGTCTGGCTCGCCGCCGCCTGGAACCGCGGCCGGGTCCTGATCGTGGACCTGGCCAAGGGCGGCCGGGCCCTGACCGCCGATCGCCCGGACGGCGGCACCGCACTGGTCCTGGTGCCGTCGCCGGAGGCGCCGGACGGGGAGCGGTGGTTCCTCGGCGTCGACCCGGACGGCACCCCGCTCTGGGCCGTCGACGCCCCGCTCGACGGCGGGCTGGCGCTGCGGGAGGTCGGGCACCTGCTCGACGCCCGGGACACCGGCGTGCTGACCACGGCGGTGTCCCTGGGTAACTGGCACCGGTCGCACCGGTTCTCCCCGAAGACCGGGAAACCGACGGTGCCGGTGGAGGCGGGCTGGGCCCGGGTCGACGAGGACGGCGCCATGATGTGGCCCCGGACCGACCCGGCGATGATCATCCTGGTGCACGACGGGGTGGCCGGACCGGCCGGCCGCTGCCTGCTCGGGCACAACGCGGCCTGGCCTGCCACGCCCGGCGGCAACCGGCGGTTCTCCTGCCTGGCCGGGTTCGTCGAGGCCGGCGAGTCGGCCGAGGCCGCCGTCGCCCGGGAGGTTCACGAGGAGGTCGGGATCCACCTCTCCGAGATCCGGTACGAGGGCAGTCAGGCGTGGCCGTACCCAGGCTCCCTGATGTTGGGTTTCTTCGGTGTCGGTGACCCGGAGCAGCCGCTGCGCCTGGAGCCGGAGGAGATCGACGAGGCGCACTGGTTCTCCCGCGAGACCATCGCGAAGATGATCTCCGGAGAGGATCCGCGGACTCTGCCGATGGGTTCCTCGATCGCCTCATACCTGATTCAACGGTGGCTCCACGAAGATCAAGAAAGTTTTTCTGGTTCGGTGGCAACCTGACCGGGGGGTCGTCGCGTCTTCCCTTCAAAGACGAGAGGGGACCTGATGACTCAGGTGGAGGCACCGGCGTGGACGCCCATGTCCGCGGAGGAGCGGGAGGCGTTCGACCGCGACGGCTACATCGTCGTGCCGTCGGTGCTGAGTGAGAGCGAGATCGAGGTCGGCCGGGCCGCGATTCTCGGTGCGTACGAGAAGGGCAAGCGAGAAGGCAAACTCGGGCCTACGGGGGCTCTGCACCAACTCTCGCCGATCGCCGCGGTTCCGGAGCTGGCGTTCCTGCTGGACCACCCGAAGTCGTTCAAGTACATCTGGTCGCTCCTGGGCTGGAACGTGCACGTCTACCACTCCCACATGGACGTGCACCCGCAGATCCACGAGAAGCAGAAGGACTTCTGGCACTGGCACCAGGACGGTGGCCGCCAGAACCGTGAGATCGAGACCGACCCGCGCCCGATGCTGTCGGTCAAGCTGGCGTACTGGTTCTCCGACCTGGCCGAGACCGGGCGCGGCAACTTCACCGTCCTCCCCGGCAGCCACAAGACCAACTGGCTGCCCGGCCCGCCGAGCCGCGGTGTCCCGTGGCCCCAGCCGGAGGGCGCGACCCAGATCACCGCTAACCCCGGTGACCTGGTGGTCTTCGACCGCCGCATCTGGCACGCGCGGTCGGACAACTACTCCGACATCACCCGTGTCGGCGCCTTCTTCGGTTACACCCCGCGCTGGATCAACATCCGCGACGAGGTCATGGACCTGCCGACTCGTCCCGAGTGGGCGGGCCTCAACGACGTCCAGAAGCAGTTGCTGGGTGCGTTCGGCAACGGCGACGGTGACCACCAGTGGGGTCACTACCCGGAGAAGGTGCCGCTCTACGGCGCGCTCAAGGAGCGGGGCCTGCTCGACTCGAGCATCCCGGCTCTGATCCCGTAAGTCCTACGCATACGAGAGGCCGTCTTCCACGAAGACGGCCTCTCGTATTTCAGGCTGCGATGGTCGCGAGGTGCTGCTTCACCTGGATGATCGTCGGGTTCGTCAACGCCGAGCCGTCCGCGAACTTCAAGGTCGGCACGGTCTGATTGCCGTTGTTGACGTTGCGCACGAACTCGGCCGAGGCCTCGTCCTGCTCGATGTCCACCACGTCGTAGGCGATGCCCTCGCGGTCGAGCTGCGACTTCAGACGGTGGCAGTACCCACACCAGGACGTCGAGTACATGGTCAGCATCGGTCAGGGCTCCTTCGATACAGGTCACACGGTGGTGCGGCTGACAAGCACAACACCCCGCCGGGGTGTCATGATTCCCTACCGTGCGGACTGAAGGGGTGCTGGCCGGGCTGGACCCGGACCAGCGGACGGCGGTGATCGCGCCGGCCGGCCCGGTCTGCATCCTGGCCGGAGCGGGCACGGGCAAGACTCGGGCGGTCACTCACCGGATCGCCTACCGGACGCTCTCCGGCGAGATCAGCCCCCGGCACGTGCTCGCGGTGACCTTCACCGCCCGGGCCGCCGCCGAGATGCGGGCCCGGCTCACCGAGCTCGGCAGCGGCGCGGTGCAGGCCCGTACGTTCCACGCCGCCGCACTGCGGCAGGTGCGCTACTTCGCGCCGCGGCTGCTCGAGGGCCGGCAGATGCCGGAGCTGATGGAGAGCAAGATCCGGGTGGTCGGCCTGGCCGCGGCCCGGGCCGGTGTCCGCACCGACCGTGCTGCCGCCCGGGACCTGGCCGGCGAGATCGAATGGGCCAAGTCGTCACTGGTCGAGCCGGGGGAGTACGTGGTGGCCGCGGCCAAGGCGCTCCGCGAGCCGCCGCACGAGCCGGCCCGGGTCGCCGAGGTGTTCGCCGCCTACGAGTCGCTCAAACGCCGGCAGGGTGTGATCGACTTCGAGGATCTGCTGCGCGCCGCGGTCTGGGGCATCGAGGAGCATCCGGACGTCGCCGACCAGATCCGTTCCCAGTACCGGCACTTCGTCGTCGACGAGTACCAGGACGTCAACCCGCTCCAGCAGCGGCTCCTGGACGCCTGGCTGGGGGACCGCGACGACCTCACCGTGGTCGGCGACGCCAGCCAGACGATCTACTCGTTCACCGGTGCCACCTCGTCGTACCTCATCGACTTCCCGCGGCAGCGGCGTGGTGCCGTGGTGGTCCGCCTGGTCCGCGACTACCGCTCCACACCCCAGGTGGTCGGGCTCGCCAACGCGGTGATCCAGCAGGCCCGCGGCACCGAGGCCAAACTGCGCCTGGAGCTGGTCGGCCAGCGCAGACCCGGCCCCGAACCCGAACTCAAGATCTTCCCGGACGAGCTGGGCGAGGCGGCGGCGGTGGCGCGGCGGTGCCGGGAGCTGATCGCGGCAGGCACCCCGGCGAACGAGATCGCGGTGCTCTTCCGGACCAACGCTCAGTCCGAGTCGTACGAGGAGGCGCTGGCCGAGGCTGAGGTGCCGTACCTGGTGCGCGGGGCGGAGAGATTCTTCGAGCGGGCCGAGGTACGTGGGGCGATGGTCGCGTTGCGGGCCGCCGTCCGGTCCATCCCCGGCGAGACGCCACTGCCCCAAGCCGTCGTGGAAGCCCTCGCCGCGCGGAACTGGAACCGGGATCAGCCGCCGCCCGGCGGTGCCGCCCGGGAGCAGTGGGAGGCGCTCGCCGCCCTGGTCACGCTCGCCGAGGAGTACGCGGCCACGCCCGAGATCCTGCCGATCGGCGAGGCCGGCGCGGTGCAGCGGGAGATCACCCTCTCCGCCTTCAACGACGAACTGGCCCGCCGTGCCGAGCAGCAGCACGCGCCGACCGTCGCCGGAGTGACATTGGCCTCACTGCACTCGGCGAAAGGGCTGGAGTGGGACGCGGTCTTCCTGGTCGGGCTGGCCGACGGCACCCTGCCGACGACCTACGCCAAGACGGCCGAGCAGTTGGAGGAGGAACGGCGGCTGCTCTACGTCGGAGTGACAAGAGCACGTCAAATTCTCTGGCTTTCGTACGGGCAATCCCGCTCCTCGGGAGGACGGCAACGCCGGCCGTGCCGTTTTCTGCCCCAACTCCAGCGCACTTCTGCGCCGTCCGTCACGTCGCCCGCTGCCGAACCCGGTCGGAAACCCGACCGTAGGCGTCCGCAGGTGTCGTTGTGCCGGATCTGCGGGGCCACCCTGCTGGCCGGTGCCGACCGCAAACTGGGCCGGTGCCCGACCTGCCCGTCGGACCTCGACGAGGATCTGCACGAGCGTCTCCAGGCGTGGCGTGCCACCACCGCGGCCGGGCTCAAAATTCCTGCATATGTGGTATTCACCGATGCGACGTTGGTGGCGATGGCGGAGCGCCGTCCGAGTGATCCCGCGCAGTTGCTCGCGATCGCCGGGATCGGGCCCCGCAAACTGGGCCAGTACGGGGACGCGGTCTTCGCTCTGGTGGCCGGAGCGAGCCCTGATGATCTTGCACCGAAAAACTTTGGAAACTAGTCCGTTAATTCGTTTGCCCTCCCCTGGAGGGCAGGCATAGCCTCAGGACACACCTTGGCGAGCAGCAGTTCGCCGGGGGTCGAAAAACTACGAGTGCAGGTTGGAGGAGGTGGCAGATATGGAGCTCAACATCACGATGACGACGCGACCGTCGACGCTGCTGACTGCTTCCTGGCCTCTGACTGCCGCGCTGCCCGCCGCCGCCACTCCAGTGGCTGTGCTGGCAGTCGAGCAGGCCCCGGTTTCCCGGGAGCACCAGGCGCAGGTCCAGGCCGAGCTGGGCAAAGCGGTTCTGATGCTCGTCGATGAAAACAAGGGCACCAATGGGTTCGCCGCCTCCAGCAAGCGCTACGCAGATGGTGGCAGCGGCACCCCGCCTCGAGGAAGGCCGGTCTGACAAACAGACCTCCGGCTCACCTCGAGGCCGCGGAACCCGCAAGGGTTCCGCGGCCTCAATTGTTTTTCCGGCACACCCGCCGGTGCACGACCCGAAACGCGATCCAGAAGATCGAGAAAAAGAGAGAGGTGACCGGGCTTTATGAGTCTGGCGCTGGCCCCGATCGACCTGACCGTCGACCTCGAGGCAAACCTGCCCTGTCGGAAGTTCGACCCGGACCTGTGGTTCTCCGACTCCCCGGCCCAGCTGGAACTGGCCAAGTCGCTCTGCGGGGACTGCCCGCTGCGCGCCGAGTGCCTGTCCGGTGCGGTCGACCGTGCGGAGCCCTGGGGCGTCTGGGGAGGCGAGATCTTCGAGCGCGGCGCTGTGGTTCCGCGCAAGCGGCCCCGTGGCCGTCCCCGTAAGGCCGACGTCGCCCGCGACGCTGAACTGGCAGTCGAAGTCGAGGAGCGGCTCGCCGCGAACGGCGTCGACTCCCGCAACTCGGTCCGTCTGGCGGCCTGAGATGCACACCCTCCCCGTGCTTCCCGTAGCTGAAATCACCATCCGAAAGCCGAGCATCGAAATGATCCCGAACGGAGCCCCCAAAGTGAGACTCATCCAAGAGGCGTTGTCCAGGGCCCGAATGCGTCGGCCTCAGAGTGACCGTGCACCTGAGGCCTTCCGCTCCGCCCGCCGTATCAGCATGGACGTCCGCACCCGGACGTCGCGCGACCTCGGCGCCGGGCTCTGACATCCGACTGAACACACCGCACGAATTCAACGATGAGTAACGGCCCGTCCGCTCCCCCGGACGGGCCGTTCACTTGTCAGTTGACCGGTGCCCCACTGCCACCCACCACCGCCGGCAACTCGAAATCGCAGTAGACACTGATCGACGTCTGATCCAGATCCGCCCATGACGGGATGGTCCGCTGGAGGATAGTGAGCAGTTTGTTCGTCTTCCTTCCCGGCAGACAGATGTCGTGTTGTGGGATGGTGCTCAGAAATCCTCCGACGATCCGTCCCGCGGTGTCCCGAAAGACCAGCGAAATGCCGCGTGAAGCCATTCCGGACTCCACGTTGTAGGTGGTCTCCGCGCAGTTCGCCGACTCAGAGTCGAATCGCAGGGAGCCCCCGGCATCGTCCCGCTGTCCGCTGCCACTGATCACCGTGGCGGTCACCGGGCCGAGGCCGGTGCTCCCGTCACCGGGTTCCACCCATCGGCCCACCTGAACTGTCACCTTGATGGAATCCATGGTTTTCAGCCCGTCATCGGTGTTCCGGCCGATCAGCACCGACGTGCCCACGGCGGCGCTGTCGCCGGGCCGGAGAACGGGGACGACCTGGGTGAGCCAGTTCTGAGCTTCCTCATCGACAACGGTGCGACCAGCCGCATCGACAGCGTCGAACCTGACAAGTGTCTGGTAAGCGACCTTGTCGGTGTCATTGCGGATCATCGATCCCATCGTGGCCAGTGGACCGACTTTCGACGAGCCCGTCTCGACGACCTGGACACCGGCTGATCCGGTCATCCCGGACACGGCCGAGATGGGAGCGGCCAATCGGCATGTGGGCCCGGTCGCCGGCGGGTCGGCGGAATTCGATCGGTAGTAGACGAGGCTGGCGCCGATCAGTACGGCGGCCAGCACACTCGCAAGCCATATCCATCTGCGATTCATCGGAGGTCACCGAGCCCTTGATCCGTCATGATGGTCCGTTTCGTCTGTTCGGCGAGCAGCGGTCGGCGAACGACGAAGTCGGAACGCAGGGCCGTGACCGTCTCGCCTGATCCGATCAGCGCGACGGCGATCTGCTCCTCCTTGCGGAGAACAGCGGCCTGCAGGGTGAACAGGGCTCGCTTGAGCTGATCGACGAGAGCCATAGGACTCGGCGCATCGAAGTGCACCTGCTCGTTCGGTTCCGGCGCGGACTTGTCCACGACGGTTCCCGCCACCTGAACCGCGGCTCCCGCTGCG
>DATMVU010000386.1:0-2865 GCA_035562875.1 Actinoplanes sp.
CGATCAGTTCCATCTCGGACATCAGATGGCTCGACAGCACCACGGTGCGGCCCTCCGCGGCCAGGTCCCGCAGCAGCGTGCGCATGCCGGCGATTCCCGACGGGTCGAGACCGTTCACCGGCTCGTCCAGCAACAGCACCGCCGGATCGCCGAGCAGAGCGGCCGCCAGCCCCAGCCGCTGCCGCATCCCCAGCGAATAGCCGCCCACCCGGACCGTGCCCGCCGTCGGCCGCAGCAACCCGAGGACCATCAGCATGGTGGTGGTCTTGCCGGCCCCGTTCGGCCCGAGGAAACCGGTGACCGCCCCCGGCCGGAAATCGACCGTCAGGTCGTCGACGGCGGCCACCGGCCCGTATCTTTTCGTCAGTCCGCGAAGTTCGAGCATGCCGGGCAGCCTGCCCGCCCGTCCTGAACACATCCGCAGTGTTCCGGTGCGTTCTCCCAGACAGGAATCCGCACCTGAAAGGTGGCGCCCCCACCGGGCGGACTCAGCACCCGAACGGTGCCGCCGTGCGCCCCGACCAGCGACCGGACGATGGCCAGCCCGAGCCCGGCCCCACCACCCCGGCCACCCGCCGTGCCGCCGTTACTCGCTCGGTCACCTGTCGGGCCGCCGGTGTTCGCTCGGCCGTCCGCTGTGCCGCCGGTGTTCGCTCGGTCACCTGTTGGGCCATCGGTGCTTGCTCGGTCACCTGCTGTGCCGCCGCTGCTCGCCGGGCCGTCTGCTGTGCCGCCGGTGCACTCAGGGGCATCGGGGAGCGGCCGGGACCGGGCGGCGTCGCCGCGGTGGAACCGTTCGAACACGAGTTCGACCTGCTCGGGAGGGATGCCGGGACCGCTGTCAGCGATTTCGAACACGGCGTCGCCGCCATCCCGGCCGACCCCGATCCGAACCGGGGAACCAGGTGGGGTGTGGGCGTGCACGTTACCGGCCAGATTGGCGATAACCTGCCGTAACCGCGCCTCGTCACCCAGAATCGGGGCCGCACCCGGCGGCTCGGCCCCGGGCAGCCCGGCCCCGGGCGGCTCGGCCCCGGGCAGGCTGGTGGCGGATAGCACGGCCTCGGGCAGCCTGGTTCCGGACGATTCGGTGACGGAAAGCCCGGTGACGGTCACCAGCCGCTCCGGATCGAGCGCCCGGAGATCGTCGACGGCGTCCGCCGCGAGAGTACGAAGATCCATGGGAGCTGGATCCAGCGGGGCCGGGCCCGCGGCGCCCGCCCCGGACTCGTCCAGCCGGGCCAGGAGCAGCAGATCCTCGACTAGAGCGGTGAGACGTCGAGCTTCGTTGTCGATACGCCGCATTGCCCGGTGCACGCCGGCCGCGGGGCCGGCCCCGCGGCCGGGCGCATCATCCGCAGGTGAGGAACCGGTGCTGTGGGCCATCAGGTACAGCTCGGCGGAGCCGGCGATACCGAAGAGCGGGGTACGCAGTTCGTGGCTGACGTCGGCGACGAAGCGCCGCATCCGGGCCTCGGATTCGGCACGTGCCGCGACACCCTCCTCGATCCGGTCGAGCATGCCGTTGAGGACGGCGGTGAGGTGTTCCGTCTCGGACCCGGCAGAGCCTCTGCCGAAGATGAGCAGGTCACCGGCCGTCATCGCGGTGTTGTTCCCGCCGGGGATGCGCAGGTCGCCGGTCGCGGTGTTGTTCCGGCCAGGCATACGCAGGTCACCGGCAGCGCTCGCAGTGTTGTTCCGGTTAGGGACGCGCAAGTCATCGGTCGTGGTCGTGGTGGTGCCGGGGCTGGGGATGCGCAGGCCCAGGTTGCCGGCGGCGATTCCGGCGGCGGTCTCCTCGATGGCCCGCAGCGGGCGGAACGCCGCCCGGATCGCGAGCCAGCCGCCCGCTCCCAGAACAACGACAAGGATCGCCCCGGTGATCGCCCCGGTCAGCAGCGACCGGTCCACGATGCCGTCGACAGCGGTGAGGGACGCGGACACCGCCACCACCCCGTCGTCCCGGGCGATGACCACCCGCCGCCAGGGGGACCCGTCGGCCCCGTCCACGCTTTCCGGCCCGGCCCGAGGGACGGCCCCGATCGTCCCGCCTGTGGTGAGCCCGCCGGGCGCACCAGGCACGCCGGGTATGTCAGTAGAACCGGGCACGCCGGGTATCTCGGGCGTGCGGGGCCCGCCCAGGGCGATGTCAGCCGGTGGAGGCGCCGGGGAGTCGCCGTCGCGGGTGGTTCCGGTGTGGTGGAAGACCCGGCCGGCGCCGTCGAGGTAGATCACGTCGATGTCGCTGACCAGGTCCAGGCCGTCCAGGAGGCGGGCGCGGCCGGTCTCGTCCAGTGCCCTGAGCAGGGCGGGGTCGATCCGGGCGGCGAGCTGTGCGAGGGCGGACACCTGCCGGTCCACCCGGTCCACGAGATGCCTCCGGAGGACCCCGGCCACCAGGGCGCCACTGATCACCAGCCCGGCGGTGAGCAGCACGAGGGTGATGCCGAGCAGACGGACCCGCAAGGATCCCAGGAACGGCCCGGTCATGGCGCCGGGATCGTGAGGAGGTAACCGGCGCCGCGCCGGGTGTGGATCAGCTTCGGCGACCCGGTGTCGATCTTGCGGCGGAGATAGCTGACGTAGGTGTCGACGATGCCGGTGTCGCCGGCGAAGTCGTAGCGCCAGACCGCCGCCAGCAGGTCGGGTTTGGAGACCACCCGGCCGGCGTTGGCGACCAGGTGCCGCAGCAGGCGGAACTCGGTGGGGGACAGCCGGACCACCCGGCCGTCGCGGGTCACCTCGCTGGTGTCGGGGTTCAGCGTCAGACCGCCGATCGACGCCGGCCCGGCACCGGCCCGGCGCAGGATCGCCTCGATCCGGGCGATCAGCTCCCGCAGGTGGAACGGTTTCGTCACGTAGTCG
>DATMVU010000387.1:0-19120 GCA_035562875.1 Actinoplanes sp.
AGCCCAGCGCGGGCACGGGAGCGAGCCCAACGCAGAGCTCAGCGGGCACGAGGGTGAGCCCAGCGCGGGCACGGGAGCGAGCCCAACGCAGAGCTCAGCGGGCACGAGGGTGAGCCCAGCGCGGGAACGGGGGCGAGCTCAGTGGGCGCGAGAGTGAGGTTGGCAGGGTGCTGGATCAAGGGCTTGACACGTGCACCCGCAGCAATCAAGCAAGAGTCACGGGAGCGCCGGCGCGTAGCACCGATCGGACGGTCAGTTCGGGGGTGAGGACGACCAGGTCGGCGCGGAGGCCGGGGCGCAGCGAACCGGTGGTGCCGTCGAGGCCGAGTAGCCGGGCCGGGGTGGTGGCGGCCATCCGGGCGGCATCGGTCAGGGGCAGGCCGGCGGCCACCGTGTTGCGCAGTGCCTCGTCCATGGTCAGGGTGCTGCCGGCGATCGAGCCGTTGACCGCGAGCCGAGCCACCCGGTCGGTGACCGTCACCTCTTGACCGCCCAGTTCGTACCGTCCGTCGGGCATGCCGGTGGCGTCCATCGCGTCGGTGATCAGCACCGCGCGGTCCGGGCCGGCGCTGGTGGCGGCGAATTTCAGCATGCCGGGATGCAGGTGGATGTTGTCGGCGATCAGTTCGACGGTGGCGGTGGAGGAGAGCAGGCCGACGATCGGGCCGGGTTCCCGGTGGTGGGTGGGGCGCATGCCGTTGAAGAGGTGAGTGGCGACGGCGGCACCGGCGTCCACCCCGGCGAGGGTCTGGTCGTACGTGGCATCGGTGTGCCCGATCGCCGCCAGCACCCCGTGGCCCCGCAGAAGGGTGATGGCCTCCAGGGCACCGGGCAGTTCCGGGGCGACGGTCATCATCCGGACCGTCCCGGACGTGACCAGCTCCTTGATCTCGGCCATCGACGGGTCCCGCAGGAATGCCGGGTTCTGCGCGCCGCATCGGATCCCGGACAGGTACGGCCCCTCGAAGTGGATTCCGGCGATCGTCCCGTCGTCGACCAGTGGCCGGTAGGCGCCGATCGCCGCGCGCATCAGTTCGAACGGCGAGCTGACCAGGCTGGCCAGGATGGTGGTGGTGCCGTGCCGCAGGTGGAAGGCGGCAGCCTCCCGGGCTTCGGTGGCCGAGCCGGTGGTGAAGGTGCGCCCGCCACCGCCGTGACAGTGCAGGTCGATGAAACCGGGCACGATCACGTCGTCGCCGGCGGCCGGGTCCGGCACGATCGCCGCGATCCGGTCGCCGTCCAGGTCGAGATGCCCGGTGACGACGCTGTCGGGGGTGACGATCCGGCCGGAGATGCGGCTCACGGGGTCTCTTTCCGATTGTGGACAGCGAGACGAGTGTCGAGGGCGAGCAGTGCGGCACCGATACAGCCGGCGGTGTCGCCCAGTTCGGCCCGGACGATCTCCGGCGTGCGGTGGAAGGTGACCCGCCTGGCGACCGCGTCCCGGACCGGGAGCAGCAGGTCGTCACCGGCTTCGGACAGGCCGCCACCGAGGACGACGACGCTCACGTCGTACAACGTCTGGGCGGTGATCAGCCCGTCGGCGAGGGCTTCGACTGCCTCGTGCCAGACCTGCCGGGCCAGTTCTTCGCCGTCGGCGGCCCGGGTGGCCACGTCGAACGCGGTGGCCCGGGGGAAACCGGAGAGTTCCGCGTACCGGCGCCCGATGGATTTGGCCGAGGCCTCCGCCTCCAGGCAGCCGCGCAGCCCACAACCGCAGGATGTGCCGCCCGGACGGACCACGACGTGCCCCAGTTCGCCGGCCGCGCCGTGGGCTCCCGGGTAGCCGGTGCCGTCGACCACGAGGCCGCCGGCGATTCCGGTACCGATCGCTACGAACAGCACGTGCCGCCGGCCCCGTCCGGCACCGAGCCGGGCTTCGGCGAGGGCGCCGACCCGCACGTCGTGACCGAGGGCGGCGGGCACACCGAGCCGCTGCGCGGCCAGATCCCGCAGCGGTACGTCCCGGAAGCCGATGTTCGCCGACCAGGCCGCGACACCGTTCACCTCGTCGACCACGCCCGGGACGGCGATCCCGGCGGCGACCGGGGTGAATCCGTCCGCGCGCGCCCGGTCGGCCAGTGCCGAGGCCACCGACAGGATCGTGCCGGTGACCGCTTCCGGACCGCGTTCGGCCCGGGTCGGGTGGCGTTCCTCGTGGTGGACGGTGCCGTCCGGGCGGACCAGGGCACACTTCATCCCCGTGCCGCCCACGTCCAGGGCGACGACCAGCTCACGACTCACGTCAGAACTACGGAGCGGCTCAGGTTGCGGGGGTTGTCGGGGTCGAGGCCCTGGGTGGTGGCCAGGGCCAGGGCGACTCGCTGCGCCAGGATCAGGTCGGCCATCGGGTCGAGCGGGGCCCGGCCACTGGTCCAGCGGCCGATCGAGCCGTAGCCGCCGTGGTGCCGGCTGTGTACGAACGCGGCACCGGTGTGCTCGACCTCTTCGGCGAGTCCGGCCGGGACGTCGCCGAACGCCCAGACGGCCCGGCGGGGCCCGGCGATCGCGATGGGTCCGTGCCGGTAGTCCATGGCCGGGTACGACTCGGTCCAGAATCCGGCGGCCTCGCGGCATTTCAGGGCTGCTTCTTCGGCGAGCCCGACGGTCCAGCCCCGGCCGAGGAAGGTGATCTGGTCGACGAGCGACGGGTGCACCGGCAGCGGCAGGCGGATCGCGACTTCGGCGTCGGCCGCGGCGGCTTCGATGTCGTGGCCGAGGTGGGCGCGCAGGGTGGCGAGCACGCTGGTGGCGAATCGGGTCTGCACGACCGACTTCTCATCGGCGAAGTCGAGCACGATGGCGTTGGTGGCGATCTGGGCGGCCGGTTCCGAGGAGACGGCGGTGAAGACGGTGACCGGGGTGTGCTCCACGACGGCGCGCATCACGTCGAGGGTCTCGGTGGTGGTGCCGGACCGGGTGATCGCGACCAGCCGGTCGTAGCGCCGCCCGAGCGGGAAGTCGGAGGCTTGGAAGGCGTCGGTCTCGCCCTGACCGGTCTGTTCGCGGAGCACCGCGTACGACTTCGCCATGAACCAGGAGGTACCGCATCCGACGACGGCGACCCGCTCCCCGCGGGCCGGAAGTCCCGGCGCCTCGGCTAGCTTCGCTGCCTGCCGCCAGCACTCGGGTTGGGTGGCGATCTCCGCCTTGACATGGCTCATGGCTGTTCCTCACCGGTAGGTGCTGCGCATTAGCGCTCGATTCCCGGGCCTTTCGAGCGATATTGTGCTCACTACGGCCCTGCCGGGGCAAGGACCAAAGGTCCTTCGCGCAGGAGGAGGCTTTGCTTCCGGGTCTTTCGCGCACTAATGTGCACACACTTATCATGGAACGTGCATCGCGGAGGCTTGGGTGGACCGGTACGCGCGGTGGAATGCCCTGCTTGAGCTACTCACGGAGAGCGGCCGGGTAACGGTCGAGGAGGCTTCCGAGCGTCTCGACGTCTCCCAGGCCACCATTCGCCGCGACTTCGACCAGCTCGCGCAGCAACAGATGATCACCCGGACCCGGGGCGGCGCGGTCGCCAACGGGGTCTCCTACGACCTGCCGCTGCGTTACAAGAGCGCCAAGCATTCCGCCGAGAAGCAGCGCATCGGGGAGGCCGCCGCCCGTCTCGTCGCCCCCGGCACCGTCGTCGGCCTGAACGGTGGCACCACCATCACCGAGGTGGCCCGGGCCCTCGCGGTCCGCCCCGACCTCAACGCCGGCGGCGAGGGCTCCCAGCTCACCGTGGTCACCAACGCCCTGAACATCGCCAACGAGCTGCTGCTCCGTTCGCGGATGAAGATCGTGGTGGCCGGTGGGGTGGTCCGCCCACAGTCGTTCGAGGTGGTCGGCCCGCTGGGTGGGGCGCTCCTCAAGGAGGTCACCCTCGACATCGTGCTGCTCGGCGTCGACGCCCTGGACGTGGAGCTGGGCGCGGCCTCGCACCACGAGGGGGAGGCGTCGATGAACAGCCTGATGGTGGCCCGTGCCAAACGAGTGGTGGTGATCGCCGACTCGTCCAAGCTGGGCGGTCACGCGTTCGCCCGGATCTGCCCGATCGGCAAGGTGGAGACCCTGGTCACCGACTCCGGTGCATCGGCCGCGACGATCGCCGCGTTCCGCGAGGCGGGAGTGGACGTGATCACGGCATAATGTGGCCATGCAGCCCGACGAACCGGCGGAGGAACCGCAGCTCACCGAGCGTGAGCTGGAGATCCTCGCCTTCGAGAACCGGTGGTGGAAACACGCCGGCGCGAAGGAGCAGGCCATCCGGGACGCCTTCGGACTGTCCTCGACACGCTACTACCAGCTACTCAACGGTCTTCTCGACAATCCGGCCGCGCTGGCGAAGGACCCGGTGCTGATCGGCCGGTTACGTCGGCTGCGATCAACCCGGGCCCGTACCAGACGCC
Organism: Actinoplanes sp.; assembly: GCA_035562875.1. Classification (GTDB taxonomy): domain Bacteria; phylum Actinomycetota; class Actinomycetes; order Mycobacteriales; family Micromonosporaceae; genus Actinoplanes. The sequence continues at coordinate 4,401 of DATMVU010000387.1, forward strand.
GTTAAGGTTGGTGGGTCTCGGCGTAATTCTGCAGCCAGGCCACCTGCTCCGGATCGAGAGACGCGCGCACCCGCTTCCGGGCGGCCGCCACGTTCGCCGCGGTGACCGTCGACGCCTCCAGCGAGTCACGCATCGCCGCCAGCGCCGACTCCCGGATCAGCGCCGCACAGTCGGCAGCCGAGAAACCCTCCAGATCAGCCCCGAGCGCCACCAGGTCGACCGCCTCGTCCAGCGGCACCGCCTTCGACGACGCCCGCAGGATCGCGGTCCGCGCCTCGGCGTCCGGCGGCGGCACGAAGACGAGCCGTTCCAGCCGGCCCGGCCGCAGCATCGCCGGGTCGATCAGGTCCGGCCGGTTGGTCGCCCCGATCACCACCACGTTGCGCAGGTCCTCGACCCCGTCCAATTCGGTCAGCAGCGCGGCCACCACCCGGTCGGTGACCCCGCCGTCGGTGCCCTGCCCCCGGGCCGGCGCCAGCGCGTCGATCTCGTCCAGGAAGACGAGTGTCGGCGCCGCCTCCCGGGCCCGCCGGAACAACTCCCGCACCGATCGCTCGCTGTCCCCGACCCATTTGCTGAGCAGCTCGGCACCCTTCACCGACAGCACGTTCGCCTTGCCGGTGCCGGCGATCGCCTTCACCAGGTAGGTCTTGCCGCAGCCGGGCGGGCCGTAGAGCAGCACCCCGCGCGGTGGTGTCACACCGAGCCGGGCGAACGTGTCCGGATAGGTCAGCGGCCACAGCACCGACTCGGTCAGCATCTGCTTGACCTCGGCCATGTCACCGACGTCGTCCAGGGTGACAGCCGCGACCTCCAGGGTGGACTCGGCCATCGACGTCGGCCGGACCACCTCCAGAGCGGCCTCGAAATCGGCCATCGTGACGGTGGGGGAATCGGAGTCCTTCTGCCGGAGCGCAGCCCGGACCCCGGCCTCCCGGGCCAGGGCGCCCAGGTCGGCGGCGACGAACCCGGGAGCACGCCCGGCCACGTCGTCCAGCCGTACGTCCTCGGCCAGCGGCATCCCACGGGTCAGCACACCGAGCTGCTCCCGGCGCATCGCCGAGTCCGGCAACGGCACGGTCAGCTGCACGGACAGCAACTCCGGGTCGCGCAGCACCGGATCCACCGACTCGGGTTTGCTGGTGGTGCAGACGACAGCGGTCCCGGCGGCGAGGGTCTCGGCCAGCACCTGCCGGAACACCGTGGAGATCGGCCCGGGTTCCTCGCGGGGGGCCAGCGCCTCCACGTCCGAGATGAGCAGCACGGCCGGCTTCTCCCCGCGTACCGCCGAGGAGAGCTCGCGCAACCTGGCCGCCGCCGCACTGTTGGTGAGAGCCGCCAGCTCCGGTGCCCAGACCGGCCGGACCTTCGCACCGACCGCCGCGCCGACCGCCCGGACCAGCGCGGACTTCCCGGAACCGGAGGGGCCGGAGATCAGCACCCCGAGCGTCACCCGGGTGCCGAGCCGGGCCAGCACCTCCCCGTGATGGAAGCCGAGGTCGAGCAGTTCCTCCAGCTCCTTGGCCTGGGACCGGAGACCGGGCAGGTCGTCGAGACTGGGTGGTGGCACCTCGGGGTCGGTCGAGGCGGGTGCCCCGGACCTGGTGGCCGGAGTGGCCGCCGGAGCCTGTGCCACCGGCCCGTCCTGCCAGGCCACCACGGTATCCATGGTCACCAGTGCCGCCTGGTGATCAACTTCGGTCACCGTCAGCAGGGTGCTGGTCCAGGCGTACCCCACCCGGTTGGCCAGGCTCTTGCGCGCCGCCTCGACGAGCGGCCGGTTGCCGGCGGCCGGCAGCACGTCCTGCGGCAGCAGCGAGACGTCGTCACCGGTGCTGACCACCTTGCCGAGCAGGGCCAGGCGCAGCATCTCCGGGGAGACCACGGCGACCACCTCGGCCGGGCCGGTCAACGTCACCCGCTGCGCCGCCACCACCGGGACCGGGGTCACCGTGACCTGGCCGCCGTCACGCATCCCGAGGTTGCCCAGGGTGAGGTCGTCGGCGTAGAGAAGCCCCCGCCCGGCGGTAGTCTCGGCCCGCGCCACGATACCGGCGGTGACCCGGCTGCCCGCCAGCCGCACCGGGTCACCCGGGCGCAGAGCGAGCGCCGCCATCACCTCCGGATGCAGCCGTACGATCCCGCGTCGCGCGTCGAGCGCAGCGGGTCGCAGGGTGACGGTCAGCGTGAGATCATCAGCCACCGTGCATGCCTCCGATGTGTTCGTCTGGGGCTTGGTTCGTCAACGCTAACCGCCCGGGGGTAATCCGTTCATGAGGCTCCGCCACCTTCTCGTACCGTCGATCGCCCTGGCCCTGCTCGCCGGGTGCACCGACGACCCGCCGGCCGCACCGGCGGCGGGCGCGAGCAGCGCCGGAACCGAGCCGACCGAGGTGGTGGTCGCCCCGGACGTCTCGCTGGACGTGCCGTCCGGTGACCAGACCTCGTTCCCGCCACGGATCGAGCCGGGCAGCGGTGAGGGCGCGCGTGGCCAGGTGAGCGCCTCCGGCATCGGCCCGTACCAGGTCGGCGAGTCGCAGGCCGAGATGGTCGCCGACGAGGTCCTCGCCGGCCCGGTGGCGGCGAACGGTTGCGCCACCGGCAGCGTCCTGCTCGGCTCGGTGAAGATCCGGTTCGCCGGTGGCACACTCGCCGAGGTCCGCACCACGGAGGCCGGCATCGGCACCGAGGAGGGTGTGACTATCGGCTCCGATCAGGCGGCGGCACAGGCCGCCTACCCGGCTGGCAAGGCGGTGACCGGTGCGGCAGGTGTCACCGGCTGGGAGGTGGTGGACGAGACGAACGCTCTGCTCGTCGAATTCACCGCCGGAAGAGTGACAGCCCTCACGGCCGGTGTGGCCACCACCGTCGACCAGAACTTCACCGCTGGTCAGGTCTGCTGAGAGGATTCACAGGCACCGCTCAGCCGCTTCCGGATAGCGTGTGCGCCATGTCTGCCCTGTCCGCCGGTTTACGCCGTGCGTTACCCCGGCTCAACCGGCGCCGAGTCGTTCCCGCGGCGGCCGCCCTCGCGGTGCTGGCCGCCGCGGCAGTCTGGGCGGTCCGCCCGGCCGCCGATCCGTGGAGCAGCGAGGATCTGCGGCTCGCCGGTGACGGTGTGGAGCTGGACGCCCGCTTCTACCTGCCCGCCGACCGTGCCGGGAAGGTTCCGGCGGTCCTGGTGGCGCACGGTTTCGGCGGCACCAAGGATTCGGTCCGCTCGGACGCCGAGTCGCTCGCCGAGCAGGGCTACGCGGTCCTCACCTACACCGCCCGCGGGTTCGGCCGCAGCACCGGCGAGATCCACCTGGACAGCCCCGACCACGAGGTCAAGGACGCGCAGCGGCTGCTCGACTGGCTGGCCACCCGTCCCGAGGTGACCACCGACGCCGCGAACGACCCGAAGGTCGCCGTGGTCGGCGGTTCCTACGGCGGTGCGCTGGCTCTGCTGCTGGCGGGTCAGGACCAGCGGGTCGACGCGATCGTCCCGCAGATCACCTGGAACGACCTGGGCGAGTCCCTGGTCCCCGGCGGCGTCTTCAAGAAGAGCTGGGCCGGCTACTTCTTCGGCAACGGGGCCGCCACTCTGACCCTCGGCGGCAGCGGCCGGGCCCAGGAGCAGGGCGATCCCGCCTGTGGCCGGTTCGCCGCCGACGTCTGCAAGGCGTACCTGCAGATGGCCACCACCGGCGTCCCGGACGAGACGACCAGCGCGCTGTTGCGTAAGTCCAGCCCGGCCACCGTGCTCGACAAGATCAAGGCGCCGACGCTGCTGATCCAGGGTGCCGTCGACAGCCTCTTCCCGCTCTCCGAGGCGGACGCCAACGCCAAGGGCATCGCCGCGACCGGCACCCCGGTCAAGGTGGCCTGGTTCACCGGCGGTCACGACGGCGGTGAGGGCCCCGGCACCGACTCGGACCGGGTGAAGTACCTCACGCTCCAGTGGCTCGAGCACTACCTGAAGGGCGAGGGCGAGTCACCGAGTGACGCCTTCACCTGGTCCCGGGTGGCCGGGTTCAGCGCGATGGACCGGGACCTGGTCACCAACGGCTACTCCGCCGACGCGTACCCGGGGATCTCCGGCAGTGGCACCACCGACGTCACCGTGACCGGTGCGGCCCAGCCGATCGCCAACCCGCCGAACGGCAACCCCGGCGCGATCTCCTCGCTGCCCGGCATCGGTGGCCGGCTCACCTCGCTGCTCAGCGGCGGGGTCGCGATGGACATCCCCGGACAGCACGCCAACTGGGAGTCCGCGCCGCTCACCGATGCGATCGACGTGGCCGGCGCCCCGACGGTGACGGTGCGGGCCGCGTCCCCGACCGGTGAGGCGACCCTCTTCGTCAAGCTCTACGACATCGACCCGAACGGCACCTCGACGCTCAGCGCCGGGCTCGTCGCGCCGGTCCGGCTCACCGGGCTGCCGGCCGACATCGGTCAGGCCCAGCCGGTCACCGTGACACTGCCGGCGATCGTCCGGGAGATCGAGGCCGGGCACACGATCCGGATCACCGTCGCCACCTCCGACCAGTCCTTCCTCACCCCGGCGACCCCGGCGCTCTACACCGTGGCGGTGGAGTCCACGGTCACCCTGCCGACCCTGGTCGGTACCCCGATCGCCGATCCCGGAAGCGTCTGGTGGTACGCCCTGGCGGGTGTGCTCGGCGTGATCATTCTCGGTCTGATCGTGCTGCTGGTGATTCGCCGGATCCTGCACCGCCGCCGGGACGTGACAGTCGTCGCCGAGCACGCCGACACCCCACTGGTGGTGAAGGGCCTGCGCAAGGCGTACGGCGACGGTTTCGTGGCGGTCCAGGAGATCAGCTTCACCGTCCAGCGCGGCCAGGTCGTCGGACTGCTCGGCCCGAACGGTGCCGGTAAGACCACCACCCTGCGGGTGCTGATGGGCCTGACCCAGCCGACCGCCGGCGAGATCTACGTCTTCGGGCATCGGCTGGTCTCCGGCGCCCCGATCCTGTCCCGAGTCGGCGCGCTGGTCGAGGGCCCCGGCTTCCTGCCGCACCTGAGCGGCTACGAGAACCTCAAGGCGTACTGGCAGGCCACCGGCCGCCCGTGGGAGGACGCCCGGTTCTCCGAGGCACTGGAGATCGCCGGCCTGGGCGACTCGGTGCACCGAAAGACCCGCAAGTACAGCCACGGCATGCGCCAGCGGCTGGCCATCGCCCAGGCCATGCTCGGCCTGCCCGAACTGCTCGTCCTCGACGAGCCGACGGACGGTCTCGACCCGCCGCAGATCGCCGAGATGCGCCGGGTGTTGCAGCGTTACGCCACCGACGGCCGGGCGGTGCTGGTCTCCAGCCACCTGCTCGCCGAGGTGGAGCAGACCTGCACGCACGCGGTCGTCGTCAACAAGGGCCGGATCGTGGCGTCCGGCCAGGTCGACGACATCGTCGGCGACTCGCCGTCGGTGCAGCTCGACGTCTCCGACGTGACCACCGCGACCCGGGTCCTGGAGGAACTGGGCGTGGCGTCGGTGACCACCGAGGGCGAGTCCAGCCTGATCGTGGACATGAACGGCACACCCCGCTCCGAGGTGGTCGCGTCACTGGTCACCGCCGGAGTCGGCGTGGACCGTCTGGTGCCGCGCCGGCGCCTGGAGGACGCGTTCCTGTCCCTGGTCGGCGACAACTCCCGAGGAAGTGGGGACCGATGAGCACCGTGGAAGCGGCCGCCGGCTACAAGGCTTCGCGCACCCTGCCGATCTGGGCCGAGGTGCGCCGTCAGGCGTCCCGCCGGCGCACCCAGCTAGCCCTCGGATTCATGGCGTTGCTGCCGGTGATCGTGCTGCTCGCCTTCGAGTTCGGTGGTGGCCGGCGCGACGACGACAACGACGGCGGCGGGGGTGGCGCGTTCAGCAGCATGGCCGACCTGGCCACCTCCGGCGGGCTCAACTTCGCCCTCTTCGGCCTGGCCGTGTCGGCGAGCTTCCTGCTGGTCGTGGTGGTGGCGCTGTTCTTCGGCGACACGGTGGCCAGTGAGGCGAGCTGGGGCAGCCTGCGCTACCTGCTGGCCGTTCCGGTGCCCCGCGCCCGGCTGCTCGGCGTCAAGCTGATCGTGGCCGGCGGCTACTCGCTGCTGGCTCTGCTCATCCTCGTCGGGACCGGTCTGCTGATCGGCACGCTGCGGTACGGCTGGTCCCCGCTCGGCAGCACCATCGCCGCCGAGATCCCACCCGCCGAGGGCGTGCTGCGACTACTCGGCATCACCGCCTACCTGGCGACCACACTGCTGGTGGTGGCCGGTCTGGCGTTCCTGCTGTCGGTGCTGACCGACGCGGCGCTGGGTGCGGTCGGCGGTGCCGTGCTGCTCTTCATCATGTCGAGCATCCTCGACCAGATCGATGCGCTCGGTGACATCCGCAGTGCCCTGCCGACGCATTACGCCGACGCCTGGATGGGTCTGCTGTCCACCCCGGTGCAGACCGAGGACATGGCGAAGGGCGCGATCTCCGCGGTCGTCTACGCGACGATCTTCTGGGGGGCGGCCTTCTACCGGTTCACCCGCAAGGACGTCACTTCCTAGATTTCGGTACGGACCTGCCAGGTCCCGTGGCTATCGGCGGACCAGGTGGGCGGTCCCGCAGACCGTCCCCTGCCGCCGGGTCATGCATGCGGATATCGATTGACGGTCCTGCCCCCGTCACGGTGACATGTCGGGTATGACGCCCTTCACGATCCGGCCCGCCCGACCCGGCGACGCCGCGGCGCTCGTTGCGCTGCGGGAACTCGTCTACCCGTTCCTGGTCCGGAGCGAGGAGTCGATGCGCCGCCTGATCGCGGAACGGCCGCCGTCCGAGCAGTGGGCCGGGTTCGCCGCCGAGGCCGACGGGCGGCTGGTGGGCTGGGTGGCCGCGCTGCGGGATCCACGCTCTGAGGACCGGGACTTCGGCCGGATCTCCCAGTGCCACGTCGACCCGGCGTATCGCGGCCGGGGCATCGGCACGGCAATGCTCGCCGAGGCGGTCGCGCACCTTCGCTCGATCGGGGTGCGCCGGGCCGCGGCCCGCATCGACCCGGCCGCCGTGGGTTTCGCCGAACGGCGCGGATTCACGGCGACCTCCCGGGTGATGCGCTACTCGGCCCGCGACCTGGTCGAGCTGCCGGAGGTGCCGGAACGCCCGCCCGGCATCGAGTTGCGGCCGGTGCGGGACGTGCCGGAGAAGGCGCTGTTCGAGGCCGAGACGGCGGCGACCGGGGACGTGCCGGAGGAGGTGCCGTCCGGGGCGTCGTCCTACGACACGTGGCGGTACGAGATCTGGGACGAGCCCGGCCTGGACCGGGATGCCAGCACGGTGGCGACGGCCGGTGACCGGGTGGTGGCGTTCACTCTGCTCATGCGGGACGGCGACCGGGTGTGGTCGGACATGACCGCCACGGTGCCGGAGTTCCGTGGACAGGGGCTGGCCTACCTGGTCAAGACGGCCGGCCTGCGGCGGGCGGCAGCCGATGGGGCGACCGTCGCCTACGCGAGCAACGCCGGGGAGAACGCGCCGATGCTCGCCGTCAACATGCGACTGGGATATCGGCCGATCGCGACGCAGGTCTCCTGCATGACGGTGCTTTGATCGTACGAAATAAGGGATTTTCGGATGATCTTTGAAGGGACGAAGCGTCACTGTCGGAAGGAGGTCGCTCACACCTCGGGAAGACCGTGTGGAGATCGTGGGGTCTCGTCGTAAGGTGTGGGAAACAACTGAATACCTCATCCAGAGGGGCAGAGGGATACGGCCCGACGAAGCCCCGGCAACCACCACGCAGCGATTCTCGATGGCGAGTCCGCGTGTGGCAGGTGCTAATTCCGTCCCCGTTTCGGCAGGTCGCCGCGGGGAAAGATGAGAGGAAACTCTGATGACGTCTGTCGTTGACGCACCCTCGAACACCTCCACGTCGCCCGCTCGCGGTCTGATCTGTCGCGCCTGTAGCGCCGAATACCCGCTCGCCGCGCAGCACGCTTGTTACGAATGTTTCGGCCCGCTCGAGGTCGCTTACGACGAGGCGGCGCTCGCGCGGGTGACCCGGGCCCAGATCGAGGCTGGCCCGCAGAACATCTGGCGTTACGCGGCGTTGCTGCCGGCCGGTCAGAACCCGGACACCCGGGTGACCCTGGACCCGGGGATGACCCCGCTGGTGCCGGCTCCGGCGCTGGCCGCGGCGATCGGTATCCAGGCGCCGCTCTTCATCAAGGACGACTCGCAGAACCCGACCCACTCGTTCAAGGACCGGGTCGTCTCGGTGGCCCTGACCGCGGCCAAGGAGCTGGGCTTCAACCGGTTCTCCTGCGCCTCCACCGGCAACCTGGCCAACTCGGTCGCCGCGCACGCCGCCCGGGCCGGGGTGCCGAGCATCGTCTTCATCCCCTCCGACCTGGAGGCGGGCAAGATCATCACGACCGCGGTGTACGGCGGTGACCTGGTCGCCATCGAGGGCTCCTACGACGACGTCAACCGGCTCTGCAGCGAGCTGGTGGAGACCGACGAGTTCGAGGACACCGCGTTCGTCAACGTGAACGTGCGGCCGTTCTACGCCGAGGGCTCCAAGACCCTGGGCTACGAGGTCGCCGAGCAGCTCGGCTGGCGCATCCCGGCCCAGGTGGTCATCCCGATGGCCTCCGGTGAGCTGCTGACCAAGGTGGACAAGGCGTTCAGCGAGCTGGTCGAGATCGGACTCGTCGAGGCCCCGGAGGGAGGCTGGACCGTCTTCGGCGCCCAGTCCGAGGGCTGCAACCCGATCGCTGTCGCGCTGCACGCCGACACCGACGTGATCACGCCCGTCAAGCCGACGGGTATCGCCAAGTCGCTGAACATCGGCGACCCGGCCGCCGGGCCGTACGCGATCGAGGCCGTCAAGCGCACCGGCGGCTGGATGGACTACGCCAACGACGACGAGATCCGGGACGGCATCCGGCTGCTGGCCGAGACCACCGGTGTCTTCGCCGAGACCGCCGGCGGCACCACCGTCGCGGTGCTGAAGAAGCTGGTGGCCAGCGGCAAGCTCGACCCGACGAAGGAGACGGTCGTCTACAACACGGGTGAGGGCCTGAAAACCCTCGACGCGGTGGCCGGCCAGGTTGGACCGACACACACCATCAAGCCGTCGCTGAAAGGTGCCCGGGAGGCCGGTCTGCTCGGTTGACCGTCGCCTTTTGACGGAAAGTAACCGGCAAACTGCCCCCTGGTGAAGATTCCTTCCTCCGAGGACTTGCACTCCGATCTCCGGATGGGCAGGATGCTCTCTGCGGGAGGATGCGACGCCGTACGAGGCCCCTCACCTGGACATTGGCGACAATCTCCGAGGGACCCAACGACCCAGCGCTGACCCACTCGGCTACGTGCCCGGAGGCGCTGTGCGTCCTTCCTCCCGACCAAAGATCCGGTGTGCCCACGGCCTGAGCGGCAGGTCGAGCGGGTAGGCCCCGTCGGCAAGTCCGGCGTTCTTCTCGAACCAGTTGCGCACGCCGTACGACCCAGTGAGCGCGATCGACCAGCCGCACGCCAGCCAGTAGGCGGGCCAGAACAGCGGGCCGAGGAACGCGTACTGACCGGCATGCCGGCACTCGTGGGTGAAAAGCCGGGTCCGCTCCTCGGCCAGCAGCCACTCCGCGGACCGCTTCGTGATGATCACCGAGCCGACCGTGAAGCAGGTCCCGCCGGGAAACCGGAACCGGTAGTTCTCGGCGATCAGCACGCCGTTCCGCCCTCGCCGGATCCGCGTCCCGGTGGCCTTGGCGATCAGCAGCCCGGCCAGCGTGGTCCCGTTCACCGCGGTCAGCGTGGTCCGGGTCCGGTGCCAGCCCCGTCCGGCCATCTCAGACCCGCCGCCGCATCTGCAGCTCACTCATCACCGGCACGATCGGGTGCGGCAGGCGGACCCCGGTGTCTTCGAAACCCAATTTCTGGTACGCCCGGACGGCCCTGTCGTTGCCGCAGACCACTTCGAGCATCAACTCGTCCCGCCCGGCCGCCGCGGACCAGTCGGCGACCGCCTCGATCAGTGCACCGAGCACCTTGCCGCCGCGGTGTGCCGGAGTCAGGTAGACCGCGTGGATGATCGTGCAGCCCGGTTCCTCGGGCAGCACGGTCCCGCCGGCGGCCCCGATCAGCGGCCCGCCCGGATCGGCGATGAACTGGGCGGTCCCGAAACCGGCCGACGACTCCCGGACCCGTTGCCGGTAGCTCTCGTGCGACCGAGCCGCCGCCTGGGCCAGCGTCTCCAGGTAGGCGAGGGGACTGTCGGCGAGCATCTCCAGCCGTAGTGCACGCATCCGCCCGGCGTCCTCGGGGCGCACCCGCCGTACGGTCCAGTTCTCCATGACTCCATCCCTACCGCCGGGGCCCGCCCTCGGCAACCGGGTCATCGTGGAACGGGGTGGCCCGAACAGGACATGATTCGATGATGACCGATGAATGGCTTCGATTTCTCAGGGCCCGGCCGTTTGCCGTCGCCGGGACTGTCGCACTCACGTTCCTGACCATCGTGACTCCCACCATCATCTTCAACTCCGTCCTCGGACCGGGCTCCTGGGCCGGCGTGTTCCTCGGCATCCTGGTGTTCCCGGTCCTCAGCGCCCTGGTCAAGGTCGTGCCGTTGACGATCGTCGCGGTGCTCGCCGGACGGCGGGTGACTCCGCTCCGGGTGCTGGGTCTGCTGGCGTCGTCGATCGTCGTCATGGCCGTGCAGACCGGCCTGGGGACAGTGGGACTCCACGGGCAGTCGTGGTTCCAGACGCTCACCGCGTTCGTGCTGGAAGTGTCGATGATGATCGTCCTCGGAGCCCTTGCCGCCGCGCTGTACCCGCCGGCCGCCGGCCGTGCCGATCGGTGGGTGCCGGTGCTCGCCGCCGTCGCGGTGGTGGTGCTCTCCGACGTGCAGTCGTGGGTTTCGGATCCCGGTCCGGATCCGGTGCCCCACGGAGGGGCACTGGTGCGTGCGGTCGTCCTCGTCGGCTGGTCGATTGCGGTGCTCGTCACGTCGTCTCAGGTCGCTCGGGAAACGGCCGTACAGGCCGCTGACCAGGGGCGGCAAGATCCTTAGCCGAAACGGCGGCCTCTCGCGGCGTTTCGAGGGAGGATGGGGTTTCTTGCACTCGCCATCGGAGAGTGCTAAACAAGTGATTGGCACTCGCGCCTAGTGAGTGCCAGCAGGTCGGGACGGTGGGGTTCCGGTCGCGGTGCTGCCATCGGCACTGGGGCACGGAGCCGGTCGTCGCGGGCTATCCGGCTCGGCCTGAGGACGTCACATCGCCAGGTGGTGACGTCCACAGACTTTCCTCAACATGCGGAGAGCGGGGCCGAACAGGCCCGGCACCGCGGATGTCCGGGAGGACAACGCCGTATGGCCAAGATCATCGCATTCGACGAGGAAGCCCGTCGCGGCCTCGAGAGCGGCATGAACCAGCTTGCCGACGCCGTCAAGGTGACCCTCGGTCCCAAGGGCCGCAACGTGGTTCTTGAGAAGAAGTGGGGCGCTCCCACGATCACCAACGATGGTGTATCCATCGCCAAGGAGATCGAGCTCGAGGGCACCTTCGAGAAGATCGGCGCCGAGCTGGTCAAGGAGGTCGCCAAGAAGACGGACGACGTCGCCGGTGACGGCACGACGACCGCGACCGTCCTGGCCCAGGCCCTGGTCCGTGAGGGCCTGCGCAACGTGGCCGCGGGTGCCAACCCGCTCGGCCTGAAGCGTGGCATCGAGGCTGCCGTCGCCAGCGTCTCCGAGGCGCTCTCGCAGCTCGCCAAGGACGTGGAGACCAAGGAGCAGATCGCCTCCACCGCCTCCATCTCCGCCGGTGACTCCACGGTCGGCGAGATCATCGCCGAGGCGATGGACAAGGTCGGCAAGGAAGGCGTCATCACCGTCGAGGAGAGCAACACCTTCGGCCTCGAGCTCGAGCTCACCGAGGGTATGCGCTTCGACAAGGGCTACATCTCGGCGTACTTCATGACCGACGCCGAGCGCATGGAGGCCGTCTTCGACGACCCCTACATCCTCATCGCGAACAGCAAGATCTCCGCGGTCAAGGACCTGCTGCCCGTCCTCGAGAAGGTCATGCAGTCGGGCAAGCCGCTGATCATCATCGCCGAGGACGTCGAGGGCGAGGCCCTGGCCACCCTGGTCGTCAACAAGGTCCGTGGCACCTTCAAGTCGGTCGCCGTCAAGGCCCCCGGCTTCGGTGACCGCCGCAAGGCCATGCTGGAGGACATCGCCATCCTGACCGGTGGCGCCGTCATCAGCGAAGAGGTCGGCCTCAAGCTCGACGCCGCCGACCTGACCCTGCTGGGCTCGGCCCGCAAGGTCGTCATCACCAAGGACGAGACCACCATCGTCGACGGTGCCGGCAACGCCGAGCAGATCCAGGGCCGGGTCAACCAGATCCGCGCCGAGATCGAGCGTTCGGACTCCGACTACGACCGTGAGAAGCTGCAGGAGCGCCTGGCCAAGCTGGCCGGCGGCGTTGCGGTCATCAAGGTCGGCGCGGCCACCGAGGTCGAGCTGAAGGAGCGCAAGCACCGCATCGAGGACGCCGTTCGCAACGCGAAGGCGGCCGTCGAAGAGGGCATCGTCCCCGGTGGTGGCGTCGCGCTGGTGCAGGCCGGCAAGACCGCGTTCGACAAGCTGGACCTGGTGGGCGACGAGGCCACCGGTGCGAACATCGTCAAGGTCGCGCTCGACGCCCCGCTGCGTCAGATCGCCGTGAACGCCGGCCTCGAGGGTGGCGTCGTGGTGGAGAAGGTGCGCAACCTCGCTGCGGGTCACGGCCTCAACGCCGCGACCGGTGAGTACGTGGACCTGCTGGCCGCGGGCATCATCGACCCGGCCAAGGTCACCCGCTCGGCGCTGCAGAACGCCGCGTCGATCGCCGCGCTGTTCCTCACCACCGAGGCCGTCGTGGCCGACAAGCCCGAGAAGAACCCGGCTCCGGCCGGCGCCCCGGGCGGCGGTGACATGGACTTCTGAGTCCAGTCTTGAAAGGGCGGGTCGCGTGAGCGGCCCGCCCTTTTGCATGCCCATACCAGCCGGCTCGTGGCGCGATACGCACCACGACTCACCACGCCGGGCCGCTTTCACTGACGGCGGGCCGCGTTGCGGTGCGGATCGGACCATAAGTCACCACGCTGGCCTGTGTGCCGCTGACGGCAGGCCGCGTTGCGGTGCGGCTCGGACCGTAGGTCAGCACGCGGGGCCGGGTGCGGGTGTGCGAAGGGCCCGGCCGTGGTGGCCGGGCCCTTCGTCGGTTCGGTTCGGTCAGTCGCGGTGGCGTCCCGGACGGTGGCGTCCCGGCTGGGAGACCTGGGAGAGTAGCAGCATCCATCCGCCGACGAGCATGGTCAGCATGCCCATGGTGAAGACCGGCGCGATGCTGGAGCCGGTGGTGGGCAGGTCGCCGTCACCGTTGTCACCGCTTCCGCCGCCGGATGCGGTCACCCGGATGGCGATCGTCGCCCGGGCGGTGTCACCGTTCTCGTTCTGGATCGTGTACGACATGGTGTCGGTGCCGGTGTAGCCCGCGGCGGCCGCGTAGGTGACCGTGTTGCCGGCGAGCGTCGCCGTACCGTGCTTCGGCTTGCCGATCTTCAGGATGGTGAGCTTGCCACCGTTCGGATCGGTGTCGTTCTTCAGCGGTTTGAAGGTGATCGTGCTGCCCTTCTTAGCCGTGTACCGGTCCTTGACCGCGACCGGCGGCTGGCTCGCCCCGGCCACGGCGACGGTGACGACGCCCTTGGTCTCGTTGCCGTCGGCGTCCATTGCCGTGTACTCGAAGGTGTCGGTGCCGGAGAAGCCCTTGGCGGCCTTGTAGGTGACGGTGCCGTCGGCGTTCAGCTTGGCGGTGCCGTGTTTGGGCGTACCCACCGACTTGATCGTGATCTTGGTGCCGTTCTTGTCGACAGTCGGCATCGGGATGCTGACCGCGGTGCCCGGTTGGGCCTCCACGTTCTTGTCCGGCGCGATGGGTGCCGGCGCGACTGTCACCTTGACGGTCGAGCCGGAGGTCTGCCCGGCGGCGTTCTTCACCGTGTAGGTGAAGGTCGCGAGGCCGGAGAAGCCGGTCGGTGGGGTGTAGACGACCTTGTCACCGGAGGCGGTGGCGGTGCCGTGGTCCGGCGTGCCGACCACGTCGAGGGCCAGCGTGCCGTCCGGGTCGAGGTCGTTCTCCAGCACCGCGATGGTGATCTTCTTCTGGTACGGCGTGCGCCGCTCGTCCGCCACCGCGACCGGGTTCCCGTCCTCGGTGACGGTGACCGTCACGGTGCCTTCGGCAGTACCGCCCACGCCGTCGCTCACCTCGTAGACGAAGGTGTCGGTGCCGGTCCAGCCGTCCTCCGGGGTGTACCGGACCTTGGCGTCCAGCACTTCGGTGGTGCCGTGTTCGGGTGCACCGGCCCCGGTGAGTTCCAGCGTCTGGTCGGTGTTGGGGTCGGTGTCGTTGGCGAGGACGTCGATGTCCACGCTCTCGCCGACCTTGGTCGCCGCGCTGTCCGGTTCGGCGACCGGCGGGGCGTTGCCCACGTTGACGGTGACCGTCGCGGTCTTGGTGTTCCCGGCGCTGTCCCGGACCGTGTAGTCGAATGTGTCGGTGCCGTAGTACCCGGTGTTCGGTGTGTAGCGAACCTTGTTGCCGGCCGCCAGGACGGCGGTGCCGTGCCCCGGTTCGGTCACGCTGACCAGGGTGAGGGCGCCACCGTCCGGGTCGGTGTCGTTCTC